>PMUM01000237.1 GCA_003166855.1 Acidobacteriaceae bacterium
CATAAGCGCTAACTTAAGGATTACTTCCGCTTTGCCCGTCATCCACCCAGAGTCATCTACGGACGGCTTGCTGGCGCAATCGGTTGGCCGCGCCCTTGGCTAGTTGCCGCGGTTTATCTGTTACCCCGGTTATTGCAGAGATATTCGCCGCTTACGTCAGCGTTGGTTTTGGGGGTGATTTGGGAAGTGTGGCATTTCCCTCTTTATTACCACACGTTTCTGCATGATTTTCATGAGACCGCAAGCTTTACCATCGGGATCATGGGTCTCAGCCTATTGATCACGGTTTTATTTATCTAGACGTGCCAAAGTCTCACTCCGGTGATTGCGCTGCACTGGACCGCGAACGTATCAATGTCCGCCGTTCACAAGATGTTCCCAGGAGTTCCTAACGCCGACGCGCAAGACCCGTACGACTTGATCACCATGGCGGTCATTACGCTTCTTGTTGTCATTCTTTTCATGCCCGGTCTTAATTTAATGAATCGCTCTCTGCGAAACCACCACCCGACGTGTTCTGGAGAGTGAGAAGTTGTATTCTCTTCCAGTTGGATTTTCCACTTCAGGTAGAGAAGTCCCGGTTCCGGGACAATGCGGGTCGAGAGGCCGTTTTCGAGGCCAGTCGAACTCGGACGGCAGAGAGCTTCGCTGCAGAAGGAGATGCTGACGTGGAAAACGAGCCAGCTGGGATTCCCGCTGGAGAGAGCGTGGTCATCACTGAAAACTGGCAAGATCGTCACCGAAGCGTACAAAATTCACACGCCCTAAGAATGGGCAGAGATTGGCCGCTAAAGCCGACCATCCGGACAGAATCGTTGCACTTGGCTGTGGATGCCGCAAAGACTAGCAACATACGACCAACAACTGCGCACTGTGGCGGCCCACTTGGCCAGGGACTACACAGGAGCAGCGTCGCAAGGGGCATCCTTACGCATCCTTGGGGGAAGAAGAGTCGGACTTCAGAGTTCCGACAAGTCTTTCGATTCGGGAGCGTAGCAACGCAGAAGTGTAATGGAAACTACCAGTACAAGGATCAGCAGACCCAACAAACCAAGTTCAATCATCGAAGAGTGGAAAATGGCGCTTGAGCCTTCGGTCGCCCATGCACCTTCTTTCGTGAGCGTGGCTGCTTCCAGGGTAATCACCAAAACGCGGCGAATTGAGGCAATCAGTCCGACGATCAGAAAGGGTTCTGTAACCAGAACATGGGAGCGAATGGAGATACGTACTGTATGCAGAATCTCCACCAGCATCAGCACAATGAGGAGTTGGTTCAATACCCTCAGAGTCTGGGCTGCAACCGTCCAATGACTGAGACCGATCCACAGTATTTGGCCCGCGGTTGCGATGGTCACAAAGGCGGTGACAGCCAGCAACACTGCGAGAACGGAGTAGATGACTATCTCGGTCTTGCCCAGAAAGTAGTCAAAGTGGTGGCGTAATCTGTCCTCGACCATATCAGACTCAAGTTTGAAATCGAAATACGAATTGGTATCGCTGTGAAGCGGAGCGCAGACATAAGTGTCCGCGCTCCCAACCCCTTCTTTTCCCTTCTTTGCCGTCTCGGTAGCCTGTTTCAGAGCGTCCTCCAGCACTCTCTGCCCTGAAAGCAAGTTAGCGCGAGCGGTGATCGCGGTGTTCTTCCACGCGGGGGCGTCCTTCCCGCGCCGCCGTGCGCTCACGCTCAGTGCGCTCGTGTAGCACGTGCCGTTCGGGAAGCCGCTCTCCCACCCCGTATCGCCGGACCCCGTAGGGATGAACATACTCGTGCCGGTTGATCCAGGTCCGCCGCCAGGCTGCGTTGTTGATGATCACCACGTGCGAGCCCCAATCAAAGCGGCAATATCCCCAGCCCCACGGGCGAAAGAAATCCCCGATGGTCACGAAGAATCCAAAGCGGATCACACCGCCGACCACGATTCCGGGCGCCGGCGGAAAGAAGACAATTGCCGGGTCATAGTACGGCACAGGGATGAATGCCGGATGCACGGGCACGATCGTGATGTACGGCCCACCGCTGACGATGATCTGGGCGTTGCTCCGCAGATATCCGTAATCCCTGGCCTTCTTGCGCTCTCTTTGCACTGCATCCATCACGTCCTGCTGCTGCGACAGAAATGCGTTGCCGAGATCGGTGGTCCAGCTCATGTCGTTGGCCATCATCTCCAGTACCGAGGGGAATGGCAGGAGCGCCTGCACGCTGGGATCCCACGGAAGATGATCCGCCTGGATCGCGTCGGCCAGGGCTTGCCCGGTGAGGTCGTGGTGCTGATCGGCCCAGCGCGCCGCATCCGGAATCTGGTCAGAATAGGTCGCGGCCGCAAGCACCTGCGCCAGGAGCGAATCCGGATACAGCGCAATGCGCGCTACCAGCTTGTCGAGTTGCCCCGGCGTGAACGACGGCGCAGCCGTGTCCTGCGCAAAACTAAGAACGGGGACCACTGCTAAAACTACCAGAACTGCCAGCATCAGAATTGCTTTTTTGGTCTTCATACAATCCTCCTAAATTAGGTCGTCAATTAGGCTGACGAAAATTAGGTACACGAACCTCGATTCATTGATTGGCTACCAGCAGGTGATTCTCGACCGAGAACACCCCGGTTACCTCGCGCGCTCGCGTCTCGGCAATCTGCTTGTCCATCGCGCTATCCACAACCCCGTACAGCTTTACATTTCCGTTTTCAACCACAATGCGGATGGGAGCCTGTGGATCCAGCGAATATTTCTGGAGCGCGGGATCATGGTAGATCGCCATTGCCGTGCGTACGCGCAACTCGTCATCAAATTCAGAGAGTGGCAGGACGTTAATTTCGTCCCTCACGTCACGCACGCCAGGAGTGTCCTCCACAATGCCGAGGGCGGAAGTCTTGTCCGGGTAGCTCCGGGCCTGGCCGGAGATGGTTACGACGCCATCTCTCACGTCTACTTCGAAATTGTTGAATGTGATCCCGTAGCCAATGCGGTCATAGCGAAGCCGATTGGCAATGGTCTCGCGCAGTTCCTGATCCGAAACCGGGACAATCGGTTGCACCGCGATGAAATCGCGCACGCCCTCAATTCCGTGGTGCTTGCGCGCTAGGTGCTCGGCATCCATCTTTTCGCGATAGGTCTCAACCGAGCCTTGCAACAGCGCGACTCGATCGTCAACCGCGACGGTGACCTTGCGGAACTCCAGGCGGTTGCTGAAATCTTGCTGTAGTTGCTGAGTAAGAACGGCGTCCTTACTCGCCGCAGTTGTAGCTCCTCCATCGCTCCCCAGCGCGGAGCCAGAAATCACCAGCAAGAGCGCGAGTTGGAAGAACCAGAGAGATCGGTTCAGGGTCTTCATATTCAAACCTCCAGGCTAAGAAATTCCTGTTCTTGAGTTTCCAGGCAGGGGACCCTACCTGTTTTTTTCGATTTGAATAGACGCACGGACAGCGGAAAAGGTTGCAATATCTTAGTTGTTTAATAGCAGATTTTCTTAGTGTCTTAACATAATATGCTAGGGTGTTTATTATCTTTAGAAGCTGTTGATAATACTATAGATAATTCATTTTACCCCGCAACTACAGCCTCGGTATTTCCTGCCCTTCGAGTTGATTTCCACAGCGCATCGGAGCAAGGAGGAACACACGCGGCCGACTGGGCCGAGCGATTGAGACCTGGCGTTATCTGGGCTAATCCATTGAATCGGTTTGAGATCAGCGCTACTGTCTCTGTAAGCCCAAGAAAGAGATCTATCTGAATGTGACGAGGGCGAATGAGGTGTTGCAAACTGCTGTTCACTTGACGCTATGAAGCCCACCCCATGGTCGACCATTCTTCGTGGGGTCACAACCGAAGGCCCCTACATCAATGAGCGGATGAGCGTTCTCGTTCTCACCATTGTGGTGGTGGCGGGGATCTCTGCGGTAGCCTTCGCGGACAAATCCGTGGCTTCGTTTTCCCTCGCTCCTCTGCATTTCCTGCCATTAGCTCTGAGCGCTCTAGTCCATCCGCTTCGCATCAGTCTTGCGCTTTCGATTGTCTGTCTGGTTCTGCATGACTTTGTTGGCCACATCCGTGATCTTGGAACCCGACACTTAGCAAAGGATGCGACCACCCTTCTTGGATATGTCTTCGTTGTCGTCGTCGTGAATCAGTTGGGCAGGCAGCGACAGCGACTGGCGGATCTGGCTGCAAGAGAACGCGACGAGCTTGCGAACGAAATTCACTTGGCTGCAGAAGTGCAACAGAGCATCTTGCCCCTTTCCATACCCACAGTACCTGGATTTGACTTCGCAGCACGAATGTACCCGTCCAAGATAGTAGCGGGGGACTACTATGGATTCATTGAGCTGCCTACAGGGGAGATTGCGGTGGTGATTGTTGATGTTTCGGGAAAAGGAGTGGCTGCTGGTCTGCTGATGCCTTCCATCGAAGTAGCCCTGCGCCTGGATGCGCCGCGATTCCCGAGCACGAGTGATCTGTTACATACTTTCAACAACGTTGTTTGCGAGATCACTGGCGGACACCGGTTCATTTCCCTTTTTTACGGGAAACTCTGCGCTCAGTCACGTTCCTTGGAATATACAAATGCGGGACACAATCCGCCGCTCCTGCTTCGTGCGGGTAGCGACCCAATCCCCTTGGACAAAGGAGGTCCGGTGTTGGGTGTGCTTCCCAATTCGGACTACGAGAGTGACACGATCGATCTACGCCACGGAGACGTTCTGGTTCTGTACACTGACGGGGCGGTCGAGGCTGAGAATCCAGCAGGAGAACAATACTCGGCGACACGGCTGGCAAAGATTGCGAGTATGTACTCGCAAAAGAGTGCTGACGAACTGGTAGAGACGATTTACGGATCAATCACGGAGTTTCGAGGAACAAGGCTGTTGGCTGACGATCTTACGCTAGTCTGTTGAAGACGTGCTGATTTTACGGTGACTGTTGGGCTCCCCTAAACCAACAGAGGAAATCCCCAGTGATGATCTCTGCAAACGCGGCGTTGACCGGGTCATACGACCCTCTGCAGGTTGCTCTCTCGGTTTTGATTGCGGTATCCGCGTCGTACGCGGCTCTCGATCTTGCTGGACGGGTGACAGCGACGCGCGGTCGAGCACGGTTGGCTTGGTTGATCGGCGGAAGCACCGCGATGGGCATCGGCATCTGGGCGATGCACTACATCGGAATGCTCGCCTTCCGCTTGCCCGTCCCGGTGGAATACGATTGGCCTACTGCTCTGCTTTCGCTCCTGGTGGGGATCCTTTGTTCTGCTTTCGCCCTGGTGGTGGTGAGTCGAAGAAGAATGGGACTCACTTATGCCTTGATCGGCAGCGCCATTATGGGTTGCGGCATTGCAGCCCTTCACTACATCGCCATGGCTGCTATGCGTTTGCCTGCGGAATGTCGGTTTGACTTTCGCCTGGTAGCCCTTTCCGTGGCACTTGCGATCGTATTTTCTTTTGTTGCGCTGTGGCTGGAATTTTACTTTCGGGATGAGCCCAAGAACAGTGCTTGGCGGAAGCTGGGAAGCGCCTTGGTCATGGGCGTGGCCATCTCAGCCATGCACTACACCGGAGCGGCTGCGGCCACCTTTATTCCCGCAGCCTCAGCTTTGGACCAGTCGCATGCGGTGAGCATCTCGTCCCTGGGTACGCTCGGAATCGCTGCCGCTACCTTGCAAGTCCTTGGTGTGGCGGTATTGTCATCCTTAGTGGACCGACGATTCGACGCTCAGGCCTTGGAACTGGCCCTGGCCCAAGCCAGGCTGGAATTAGCCCATGTGGCGCGAATCGCAACCATGGGTGAATTGACCGCGTCCATCGCCCACGAGATCAACCAACCTTTGACCGCGGTCGTCACGAACGGCAATTTCGCGCTTCGCCAAATCGCAAGTGGGGCGCCGAACCTGGAGGAGTTGCGGGAGGCAATTGCGGAGATTGTGAATGACGGAACCCGAGCCAGCGCCGTTATTTCGCGGATTCGTGCGCTGTTGCAGAAGGGCGCTCCTGATAGGGTTGAACTGGACATCAATGAGGTGATTCAAGAAGTCACCATTCTTGTCCGCCATGAGGCGACCCTAAGCGGCGGTGTTTCCGTACGGCTCGACCTTGCCGCCGATCTGCCCCGCGTACTAGGCGACCGAGTGCAATTGCAGCAAGTCTTAATCAACCTCATCATCAACAGCATTGAAGCAATGCGTACCCTCACTGATCGGCCACGGCAGCTTCTCATCAAATCCGCAAAGAACGCGGATGCTGTGCTGATCCAAGTTCAGGATTCTGGAAAAGGACTCGATCCGGAGCAAGCAGGCCGTATCTTTGAACCATTCTTCACCACCAAGCCGCAGGGTATCGGAATGGGATTGTCGATCAGCCGCTCCATTATCGAGTCCCATGGTGGCCGTTTGTGGACCGTACCGGGTTCCTCCGGTGCGCTCTTCCAATTCACCCTGCCGACCAATGGGAACAGTGTTTCATGAACGAGCGTGCACCCATCGTTTTCGTTGTCGATGACGATCCCTCGGTTCGTCGTTCGATCAAGCGCCTCATCGGATCGGTAGGTTTGCAAGTCGAGCTGTTCGGGTCCGCCCAGGAGTTCCTGCTAAGCAAGCGTCCGGATGCGCCCAGTTGTCTCGTCCTCGACATCAGGTTGCCAGGGATCAGTGGGCTCGATTTCCAGCAAGAATTGGCCGAGGCCAATATTCATATCCCGATCATCTTCATTACCGCGCACGGCGACATTCCTATGACGGTGCGAGCCATGAAGGCGGGGGCCGTCGAGTTTCTTCCCAAGCCGTTCCGCGATCAGGATCTGCTGGATGCGATTCAACTTGCGCTGGAAAGGGATCGGGCCAGACGCCAACAAGAGGCGGAAATGGCAGTGTTGCGGGCGCGCTTCGAATCGTTGTCGCCACGAGAGCGCGAAGTCGTCGGCATGGTCGTCTCGGGCATGCTCAACAAGCAGATTGCGGCTGACATTGGAACCACCGAAAACACAGTGAAGGTTCAGCGGAGCCGCGCCATGGAAAAGATGCAGGCACAGTCTTTGACCGACTTGGTGAAAATGATTGAAAAACTGCGGAGTCCCGCCCGCAAGCGCCGCGTAAACTAAAGCATTATAGACATCCTTCTCTCTGTCACACGACGTTTACCCACGCTCAATAGCATTCTCCTTTCGCTGGTCTTAATCTTCAATCTCTGTTCTGCCTCATAACCCAACCTTAGTGCGGAGGCAACGCTTGAGTTGGCTGGGCGTCTTAGTGCGCACTTCGGAAGGAGCAATATCGCTACAACCTCCGAGGCACCCATATGCGACGCGGTCACTCTCCAATAGAGAGGTTAGTGTGTGCGCCATCAACTTGCTGTGAAGACCAAAATCCTCCAACCCTTCCGTGAGCTGCTTGAGTCAGCGCCAGACGCGATGGTCATCGTGAATCAAGCCGGGGAAATCGTCCTCATCAATTCTCAGACAGAAAAACTGTTCGGATACGACCGCGAGGACCTGCTTGGTCATTCGGTCGAGCGACTGATTCCTGCCCGCTTTCAAGATGGACATCTAGACCACAGGGCAGCATATTTCAGTGATCCCCGCGTACGACCGATGGGTGCAGGCCTGGAACTCTACGCTATTCGCAAGGATGGCCACGAGTTTCCCGTCGAGATTAGTCTTAGTCCTTTAAAGACTGCTGAGGGCGTTCTGGTTACGGCCGCGATTCGCGACATTAGCGAAAGGAAACGCGTAGAGGGCCAGATTCACAAGTTGAATTTGGAACTGCAGGCCAAAGATCAGTTGCAATTGTTGCTCGACTCCACTGCGGAGGCGATCTACTCCATTGATGTTGATGGAGCTTGCACACTCTGCAATGCAGCGTGTCTTCGATTGTTGGGCTACAGTCGCGACGCGGAACTACTCGCAAAGAACATGCATGCGCTGATGCACCACACCCGGCCCGATGGGCGCGCTTATCCCGAGGAGGAATGCAAGATTTTCCAGGCTTTCCGGCAGGGGAAGGGGACGCACGTGACGGACGAAGTTCTTTGGCGCGCGGACGGAACTAGCTTCCCCGCTGAGTACTGGTCTTATCCCGTACGCCACAACGGCCGGGTTGTAGGCAGCGTCGTCACCTTTTTCGATATTACTCAGCGCAAGAAGTCCGACGAAGCTCTGAGGCGATCGGAATCAAGGTATCGCTCAATTATTGAGAGCGCACCTTATGGCATTTTTCGCGTTGACCAGAATGGTCGCATCGCCATGGCAAATTCAGCCTTCGCAGCTATGCTTGGTTACCAAGCTCCAGACGAGGTTCTGGGCCTCAAGACAGGTGCGGACGTTTATCTCAATTCGACGGAGCAGCAACACGCTCGTGATTATGCATCCGAAGATCCCGCGGTTGGTTACGAGGCCAAGTGGAAGCGTAAAGATGGGAAAACGATAACAGTGCGACTCGGTGGGCGACGCCTGCCAAATGATGACGAACTTCCAGGCGGGTTCGAAGTCTTTGTTGAGGATATCACCGCACATCGATCTCTTCAGAAGCAGTTTGAACACGCCCAAAAGATGGAAGCAGTTGGCCGACTGGCGGGCGGAGTCGCCCACGACTTCAACAACCTGCTCATGATTATCAGCGGGTACGCACAGCTTCTGGACGAGTCCTCTGCTGACCCCAAGAAGGTAGTTGAATACGCCAGCCGCATCCAAGATGCTAGCTCCAAAGCCGCCTCGGTGACTCGCCAACTGTTGGCTTACAGTCGGAAACAAGTGCTCGAACCAACTGTCCTCGATCTTAGCTACGTAGTGAAGGACCTGGCGAAAATGTTGCCACGTTTGCTGGGAGAAGATGTCGAAACAGTGATGGATCTCGACCCCCAGGTCGGTACAGTGCGGGCTGATCGAGGTCAGATTGAGCAGGTCATCATGAATCTGGTGGTGAATGCCCGCGACGCCATGCCTCGCGGTGGCAAGCTCACGTTAGAGACATCGCACATTGGCACAGATGCAGTTCGCTCCGTTCGCCGTTCCTCTCTTCCGCCGGGAGGCTATGTCGTGCTAGCCGTGTCCGATACGGGCGTCGGCATGGATGCCGAGACGCAAAGCCGAATCTTCGAGCCCTTTTTCAGTACAAAGAGCAAGGAGGAGGGAACTGGATTGGGCCTGTCGGTGGTGTACAACATTGTCCGGGCGAGCGGCGGGCATGTCCGCGTGAGCAGCGAAGTGGGACGCGGCGCGACCTTTCAAATCTTTTTCCCGCGCGTCGCCACGCCGCCAAAACCGCAGCCTGCGGTCCTTCCCGTCGAGGCAGCGCGCAGCGGCATGGAGACAATCCTGGTAGCCGAGGATCAGCCGGACCTGCGCTGGATGGTCTGCCAATTCCTGCAGCAACTCGGCTACTCAGTGCTGGAGGCCAAAGATGGCGGCGATGCGGTTGCGTTGGCGGAGCAATACAAGGGAACGATCGATGTGCTCCTGACCGACGTGGTCATGCCACGCGTCCGCGGATCGGAAGTTGCGCGGAGGCTCTTGGCAAGTCGTCCTGCTATGAAGGTCATCTTTATGTCGGGATACACCGAAGGCGGATTCGGTTTGGCATCTGACGAGATACAGGAGCCCGGAACCACACTCTTGCAGAAGCCATTCCAACTCGACGCACTCGCCCTGAAGATTCGGGAAGTCCTGGGAGCGCGCAGCCGGAGTTAACCGTAGCGCCGTAGCGCCGGCAACTTGCCGGCTGTCGCGGGGCGTCTCGCCCTCGCACCCGCGGGCCAAGTCGGTGATCGGCGGTCGTCAGTGACGGCTGAATACGCTGGCCGATAGGTAAATCACAACCAAACCCAACAGAAGTACGGTGATCTCCGCGCGGGTCGACCAGGCGTGCAGTGCGTCGAATTGTACGCGCTCGGGCTGGTGGAGCGTGTCGGTGGTGTCGAAGGTTGCCACCTGTGCGCGCAGCGTGACCATGCGGGGAGTAATCCAGAATTGCGAAACCAGCGTGAGTGCGAGCATCAAGCAGATCAGCACATGACGCAGGGCAAACACGTGTGCTGTGCCCTCGGTGATGCGGCTATAAGCCAGCGAACTCAGCAGATACACGATGGCGGAAACGATGGCGATCCAGTGCAGCTTGGTCAGCAGGTTTCCCACTAAAGTGCCAGCGAGAAGCCGCGTGGGCAGCACATGAAACGCCGTGGGCGCCATGAAGGAGAAGAAGACGATCCCGCCAATCCAGACAACGAGCGAGAGAAGCATGAAGAAACGAAGGAAGGACATGTCGGGAGAATTATAGCCTTCGTGGCGAGATCAGAAAGTGAGAACCACAGAGGACACGGAGGACACAGAGGCTGAGAACTGAGAACTGAGAACTGAGTACTGAGTACTGAGTACTGAGTACCGAGTACTGAGTACTCCTACACAGGCACCGTAACGTTCTCGATGATCTCTTTCAGCACTTGATCCGACTGCTCGGACTTTTTCAGCGTCGAGGCATAGAGGCCGCTGACCACGATGCGGTGGGCGAAGACGGGAACGACGAGCGGCTTGATATCTTCCGGAGTGCAGAAGGTCCGGCCTTCGAGGAAGGCCATCGCCTGCGCGGCGCGGTAGAGAGCTTGCGACCCGCGGGGCGAAACGCCCAGCGAGAGGAATTCCGACTCGCGGGTGCGGCGCACGATTTCCAGAGCATACGTGACCAGAGAGTCGTCGACGCGAATCTGCTTCACCGCTTGCTGCATCTCGAGCACGTCTGCG
This sequence comes from Acidobacteriaceae bacterium, assembly GCA_003166855.1. GTDB lineage: Bacteria > Acidobacteriota > Terriglobia > Terriglobales > Acidobacteriaceae > Sulfotelmatobacter. Next base: position 10,711 of record PMUM01000237.1, read on the forward strand.
CCAGTGAGAACAGGGCGGAGATCGTCCAAGTGCGCGGCTCCGGCTTCGGAGCGCAGAATCTGGCGTTCGGCCTGCGCGTCGGGATATCCCATGCGCACGCGCATCAGGAAGCGGTCGAGTTGCGACTCAGGCAGAGGATAGGTTCCGTGATGCTCTACCGGATTTTGCGTCGCGATCACCAGGAATGGTTGCGGCAGTTCGTAGGAATGCGCGTCGACGGTGACCTGGCCTTCGCTCATGGCCTCGAGCAGCGCGGACTGCGTCTTGGGTGTGGTGCGGTTGATCTCGTCGGCCAGCAGGACGTTGGTGAACACCGGGCCGCGCTTGAACTCGAACTGCTGTTCGGCCGCCGAATAGATTGAGATACCGACAACGTCGGAGGGCAGCATGTCGCTGGTGAACTGCACGCGCTGAAAGGAGCAATCGATGGCGCGGGCAAGCGCCTGTCCCAGGGTGGTCTTGCCAACGCCGGGAACGCCTTCAATCAGCAGGTGTCCGCGCGCAAAAATACTGACCAGAGCGAGGCGGACAACGTCGTCCTTGCCACGAATCACACGGCGAAGGGCGTTTTCCAGTTCGGCGGCTTTGTGAGAAACAGCGATAGCGGTCTCGGGCGACATTGTTTCGATTCTACTATCCGGCGCTGTGGGGAGCGGAGTTACGTACGTCATAGGACCAGCTGTCAGCTATCAGCCGTCAGCTTTCAGCTAAACCCTAGATTGCGGCGCTGATCTTAAGAACGCCGCGTCTGCACAAGCTTGCTCTGGTTTTAGCTGACAGCTGACAGCTGACAGCTGATAGCTGTCAGCTTATTGCGTAAACTCCGCGGGCCTTCCCGTCAGGCGCTCGATGCGTTTGGCGATTGGGGGATGGGTTGAGAACAAGCTGCCGAAGTTCATTCCCAGCAATGGCTGGATGATGAACAGGTGCGCGGTCGATGGGCTCGCCTGCATCGGTATGCGGCGCGAGTAGGTGTCGAGTTTTTGCAGGGCGCTGGCGAGCGCATAGGGATTACCCGTGAAATGCGCGCCAGTAGCGTCGGCCTGGTATTCGCGCGAGCGCGAGACGGCGAGCTGAATCATGGTCGCGGCGATGGGGGCGACGATCAGCATCAAGAGTCCCGTGAGGCCTCCGCCACCGCGATCGTTGCGGTCGCGGCCTCCGTAGCCGCCGAAGAGCATGGCCCAGCGTCCCATGCTGGCGAGCATGGTGATGGCTCCGGCGATGGTTGCGGCGACGGAGCTGATCAGGATGTCGCGGTTGTTGACGTGGCCGAGTTCGTGCGCCAGGACGCCTTCGAGTTCTTCGTCATTCAGTAGACCCAAAATCCCATGGGTCACGGCGACGGAAGCGTGGCTCGGATTGCGTCCGGTAGCGAAGGCGTTGGGCGACTCGGTCGGGATCACGTAGATCTTCGGCATCGGGATGCCGATCTTCTGCGTGAGGCGTTCGACGGCGGCGTAGGCGCGCGGGAGTTCTTCGCGCGTGACGGGTTGGGCTCGATATGCGGCCAGAGCGATTTTGTCGGAATAGAAGTACGAGACGAAGTTCATAACGGCGGCGAAGGCCAGAGCCAGGAACATCCCGTTCTGGCCGCCGAAGTAGCGGCCAAAGAACATCAGAAGCAGCGTCATCGCGGTCAAAAGGAACGCGGTCTTAAACATGTTTCCCATAATTTTTGTGGAACTAGTTGATTGGATGTTACGCCGAGTAGGGAGATGCACGTGTGCCGATTTGGAAAAATTTGGACCGGGAGGAGGGGGTCAACCCCTCCCCCCGGTCTATTGGAATCAGTGGGTTAGCGGGAAATCGGCGAAAAATCTATGAGGCTCAATGAGTTACGGGCAAAATATTGTGGAATAAGGAGTTAGGTGGGTTTGTCGGATGGGCCTCACTGTGGGGTGTCACTTTTTTTCGAGAGATCCTCCAGTTCTCCTCCGTGTGGGGCGCACTTTCTCTCGAGAGATGCAGTTTCGGAGGGGGTGAGACTGTTGGGCTTGCGGGAGCCGGTGGTGGCGGCTCGCCTCGCCTCGCTGCGCTTGCCGGGACGGGCGAAGGCGCCCGTCCCCACATTAGACCAAATCCACCAACTTAGGCTTTTTGGGCTTCGCGTTTCAGGGCGCGCTGCAACGTCTGGTCCAGAGCGGATTTCGCGCTTTCATATTCTTGCTGGCTGATGCGGCCTTGTTTGTGTTCGACTTCGAGTTGGAATAGTTCTTCTTTCAGGCCTTCGAGCAACATGGAAGAAGAGGAGGCGCGGGGAGCCAGTGGTTGGGGGCTGACGCGGACCGCTCTCGTGGTTGGGGCCTCGGCAGGTTCATAGTCGTCATCTTCTTCCAGGACGGGAAGGCCCTTTCCTTTCGACAGGGCGGCGCGGTTGGCGGCTTGTTGACGCGACGCCACGAAGATTCCGCCGACGAGGAGGACTGCGGCGAAGCCGCCGAGAATCCACCAGCGATATTTCTGCAGGGGATCGGGAGCGTCGATGGGAGGTCCGAGGCCTCCGCCGGGGCGGCTCTCACTCTGCGCCGAGGAGCCTCCCCCCTGGCTGGTTTGTCCGTCTTCTGCGGGCGCGGCCAGCGTGCCTTCTCCGGAGAGTTTGAATGCCAGGGCCTGGCCTAATCCCGCGTTGGAGGCCACTTCTACGTTGGCATCGGGCTGGCCGGGATAGGGAGCAATCTGAAACGTGGCTCCGGGAGCGGCGGAGAATTCCATCGACTTGGGCGCGATGGCGACAAAATGCTCCAAGGAATACACGCTTTTGGGATCGATATTGACGCTGCCGGTGTAGGGAGCCGTATAGATGACGTTGAAGCGCGTTTCGCCGGGGCGAAGGGGAAAGAGGAAGGCGTACTTGTTTTTCGCATTCGCGCCTTCAGGCACGGGCGCCGACTTCACGGGCTGGCCGCCGGCGGTCATGGCTTGGGCTTCGGTGACCTGCGCTCCGTCGGGCACATAGAACTCGAGGTTGTGCTCGTTCATCTGGGTGCGCGGCGGCTTGGAGGTGTTGTTGACGGCGAAGGTGCGCTCGACCTGGAGCTGTCCGTTGCCGGCTTGGAAGCGCATGATGTCGGCGACCACTTCGATGCCTTCGACTTTCTTGCCAACGTCGTAGACTTGGACCTCGACCGACGTTGTTCCCGGAGGCGCCATGCGGTGGTAAGTGACTTCCTGATGGATCACACGGACGAGATGAGGTCCCTCGCCGTCGAGCTTGAAACTGAAATTGCCTTTGGCGTCGGCCTTGGTGCGGCCGGCTTCTTCCATGCCTTGACCCAGACTGAGGAGGACGACTTCGTCGCCGCCGGCGGGCTTGCCGGTGGTGCCGTTCTTGACGGTGCCGGTGAGGGTTTGGGCGGAGGCTAGGGAAGCGAGGAGAAGGATGCAGGCAATCAGGAGGGCGCGGGAAATTGCATAGATCCTTCGCGAGACAAAGAACGTCTCGCTCAGGATGACAGGGGGATGGGGTTGCAAGATGAGGAGTCCTTTCATGAGCGCGCTCTTTTTGGCGACGAGGCGGCTTTGGCTTCGAGGCGGGCGATCTCGGCCAGGAGGGTGGCGGCTTCGTCTTGCAGGGAAGCTTTCAGAGACTGGTAGTCGACATCGGGCATTTTGCCGGCTTTGAATTCGAAATTCAGATCGCGGAGGTTTTCGTAGACGGCGTCTTTGCGCTCGCGCAGGTATGAGGCGCGAGTCTTCTCCGGGCCGACGAAGAAAGTGGTGGGAGAGAAAATGTAGAAGAGCGCGGCGGCGGTCGCCAGAAGACAGCATGCCAGTTCGAAGCTCATAGGTCAGTCTCCTTGCGGGCCTTTTCGCGGAATTCTTCAAGTTCGGCGCCGCGGACGGGGCGCAGGCCGTCAGCGATGGCGGGCGCGGGACGATTCTTCCAGGAGCGGATCACCAGGACGACGATGCTGAGTCCCAGCGCCAGCGCGACGAAGGGAACGATCCATGCGGTGCGATCGAAGCCTGTGTTGGTTGGGGCGGCGAGCACGGTGGGTCCGTATTTCTGTACGAAGGACTGTTCGACGAGGCTGTCGCTGTCGCCGCGGCTGACGGCGGCCATCAGTTCGTTGCGCATGCCGTCGGAGTCGGGGCAGCCGACGTGATTGCATTCCAGAAGAATCTGGTTGCAGCTGCAAATGCACATCATCCGGTGGCCGATTTCGTTGAAGCGTGTGGCGGGATCGCCGGCGCCGGTAAAGGCGAAGACGGCGAGACCGAGGAGGCCGCAGTGCAGGAGGCGGCGGAGGATTTGGGGTGGTCTCGTCATCATTTTTCGTGCCTGCGTGAGAGTTCGGAGGTTGTGTCGTCCCTCCGGGACTCGGTTCCAATTTTTCCGACTCTTCCCGGCACTTCCGTGCCGCGCTTTCACATGCCGCTCCTTCGGGGCTGGAGTTTTGGCGGGTGCATGTTCACCGCCTTGCATTCGACCTCGACTGTTCGCTTCGCTCCGCGATTCTCGAATTCGTGCTGCTAGGTGAAGAAAATCAAATTCAAAACCAACCGGGCTGCGCCCGGTGGACAGCCGAGGGCGGCTGTCCCCACATTCAAAACCTAATCTCCCACATTCAAAATCTAGTCTCCCCACCCATGCAGAAATCTAATCTCCCGTGGCTACCGGGGCTGCTTGTTCCACCAACCTTCTTGCTGGGACGCGGACTGGGGCTGGGGCGTTGGGCACCAGGGCCAGGCCGGTTCCGACGAGCATGATCCAGACTCCGATCCAGATCCAGATCACCAGCGGGTTTAGATGCGCTTTGATAATCGGCTGTCCCTTTTCGTTCTGGCCTTCGTACACCAGGTAAAGATCTTCCTGGAACGTCGACCGGATGCTCGGCTTGGTGGACGCCTGCTGACTGGCTTTGTAGAACAGGCGCTGCGGCGTGAGCGTGTCCACCTTCTTGCCATGCTGGTAGATGTCCATGATCGCCCACTCGCTGGCATAGTTCGGGCCGTCGTCCTGGGTGAAGGAGCGGCAGACGAGTTCGTAACTTCCGATGGTCATCTTGTCGCCGTACGCCAGTCCGTTGCTCGATTCCTTATCCTGATTGAAAGCCGAGCCAGCGAATCCGAGGATGACGACCACGGCGCCGAAGTGGACGATGTAGCCTCCGTAGCGGCGCGTGTTGCGATGCGTGAGCTGGACCATGGAGGCGAACATGCCCTGTCCGCTATGACCGGAAATGACTTTACCGCCGCGATAGAACTCGCTGGCGATGGTCAGCGTGACGAGCGCGCAAAGGCTGAGCGCCATCAGCGAGTAGAAGTAGGAAATGTCGATCCAGGGGCGAAGGCCGAACGGTCCTCCCCAGGAAGGCGGAGTCACCATCAGAATGATGGCGACGATGACCGCGCCGACGGTGGGCCAGAGGAAATTACGCTTCAGGCTTTCAAACGAGGTCTTGCGCCATGCGAGCAGCGGGCCGACGGCGGTAAGGATCAGGAGCAGCAGCGCGACCGGAATCGCAACCCGATTGTAAAAAGGTGCTCCAACGGTGACTTTGTTGCCCTGAACCAATTCGGAAATCTTCGGGAACCATGTTCCCCACGCCACGGTGAAACAGAGCAGCACAAAGAGAAGGTTATTGAACAGGAAGCTGGACTCGCGTGAGATCAAGGATTCCAGTTTGTGCTCGCTGCGCAGATGCTCTTTGTTCTTGATGTAGAAGAAAATGAAGACCGCGAAGATGATGGCGAGAAAGTACGCGAACCAGCTGCCAATGGATGACTGCGCGAAGGCGTGAACCGAAGCGATGATGCCGCTGCGGGTGAGGAACGTTCCCCAGATGGCGAGCCAGAACGAGCCAAAGACCAGCCACATATTCCAGACTTTCAGCATGCCGCGCTTCTCCTGCATCATGACCGAGTGCAGGAAGGCTGTGCCGAAGAGCCAGGGCATTAGGGAGGCGTTTTCGACGGGGTCCCATCCCCAGTAGCCGCCCCAGCCGAGCACCGAATAAGCCCAGTGCGCGCCGAGGAAGATGCCGCAGGTCAGGAGTCCCCAGGTGACCATGGTCCAGCGGCGGGTGATGTGGATCCATTTGTCGCCGGGATACTTCATGATCAGCGCGCCCAGCGCGAAGGCGAAGGGCACGGTGGTTCCGACATAACCCAGATACAGCATGGGCGGGTGGATGACCATCTCGGGATATTGCAGAAGAGGATTGAGGCCGCTGCCGTCAGCGCGCAGCGGGCCTTCGAGCAAACCGAACGGGTTGGCAGCAAAATTTACGAGAGCCAGAAAAAAGATCTGCACTCCGGCGAGGACCACCGACGCGTAGGCGAACAGGCGGGGATCGGTTTTGTAGCGCAGGCGCAGAATGAAGCCGTATCCGGATAAGAGAAGCGCCCAGAAGAGGATTGAACCTTCCTGGCCCGACCACAAGGTGGCGAACTTATAAGGAGCTGGGAGATCGCGGTTGCTGTGGTGGAAGATGTAGGCAATGGTGAAATCGTCGCGGAAGGCGGCGACGACTAGGGCGATGGAGGCGAGAACAACGAATCCAAAAACGACAACGCCGGCCCGACGAGCGGTTTCGCCCAGGCGCTCCCACAGCGGGTCGCCGGGAAAGAAGAGGGCGACCATGCCGACTCCGAACGAATAGACGCTCAACGCCAATGCGAGGAGCAAGGCAAAACTACCAATTTGCGCCATGAGGGAGAAACCCCAATGTATTTTTTCAGAAAGCGGAGGTAGAGGCAACCGCAACCTCGCAGAAACACGGTGCCGGAGGGACATCGACGGGGCGGACCGGGGAGAGGGCAGAGGCCGCGGAGAATTTACGTCGAGGAAAGTGAACAAGATCAGAGATGAGTGTAGAGATTTTTGGGAGGGACGGTTGGGCGTAAACGTTTCCGCCAGAGAGCGGAGCGCGGCGGCCGGGGCTCGGCCGCCAGGCGGGTTAAGGATTGACGCTACGCGGATTGCTGGTGATAGCGCTGACGAACCTCGTGCTCGGCAGCCAGCCAGTCTTCGGCGTCGTGGCCTGGTTCAAATCCGCGGCGCTCGGAGAGCAAATAAGCGAGACGGCGGATTTCATCTTCCAGATTGATGGGAACAAGATTGGTGCGCGGTTCGGTCTTGACGATCTCCGGTTTCCGGGCGGCCTTTCTTGTCACCGTGGTTGGGACTTCGGACTGCTGTGTTTCAGCTACGGGAGTAGGCACGGTCTCAGCCGACGCCAAGATCGGATCGGACGTAGCCACGGGGCTGCTTGGTACAGGGCTGCTGGTTGGGATGGTTGCTTTGACGCCGTTCGTTTTCTTGGGCAGTTTCGGTTTCGCCATAATCGGATACTCCTTGCATCCTCCTAGGTTTAGGAATGATTGGAATTGTTGATGAATGAACAACATACACTTTACCCCTGCGTATTCGCGGTGCGATAGTCTTGCTTTGCGGAGTTACATTTAACTATAGCGCTTGTGAGGCTGTGGATGGGAGCAAGTTGCATAAAAAAATGCGATGGAGTCGAGCGGAATTCCGGAAATGAGACGGGAGAATCGAAGCGAGCACCAGCAACGGGAGGCGATGGCGGGCTGCCGGAAGGAGTGGAGGCTTTGTTATAATTTACACTCGGTCCGAGGCGCTATCGTCTAGGGGTTAGGACGGAAGATTCTCAATCTTCAAACCCGGGTTCGATTCCCGGTAGCGCTACCAACTACCTCATTGATGGGTGTTCCGCTCGGCAAGCCCTTGAATAGAAAGCTGGTTTCCTGAGTTCGATAAAGCCCGTCCGCGAATTCCACTCCCTGCGGGAATAGCACTTGCTGCAAACGCTGCTTCTGTTCGAGCGAACACCTCTGCCAAGCCCCTGCTGTGTCCAGCAGCAGATTCTCGGCAAAGTCGAGCACCTTCTCAACCTCGACTTCATCAAGCCGCGCTCGTCCGAGGTTCAATTCCGCCACGGCCAAATCCTCGACAAGAGGCGTCCGCATCTGGTCGTAGTCTTCGCGGGTTATTGCTTTACTGTACACAAACGCCTCCATCAGCTTCCGCTTTCGCTCCTTCAATTCGTTCACTTGCTTCTCGAATTGGTGAATGAGCGCAACAGAGTCGGCTTGCTTCGCGTTCCACACGTCGAGCACGACCTTGTGGAATAGCCCAAGATAAGACGCATCGGGCTGCTGTTGGCGCAGGAAACCTGAGAATGTATCCTCCAGGTCTTGTCGCCTTACGTTTACTGGTGACGGACACTTGCGATTCTGGCAGCGGTAATAGGCATATTTGACACCCATCTTCCCCTTGGACCAACTTGCAGTGAGCGGTTTATGGCAGGTACCACAGCGGACAAAATTACGGAGCGGAAAGTCTGGGTTATTCCGATTTCGGGCCGTAATGCTGACGCGACGACCAATCAGAATCTCCTGAACGCGCTGGAAAACTTCAACACTCACGAGTGGTTGGTAGTCGCCTTTCGCTTCGATCTCCCAGCCATGTACGCTCAAGATTGCTGCGTAGCGGGGGTTTCGCAGCATACGGCTAAATGTCTCTGCCGAGATTGGCTTGTCATTCTCGCTTCGCAATCCCAGCGCATTCATCTGTCCCCGCACTTGCTCCTTCGTGTGAAGGGCAGTCGCAAATAACTCAAACGCTTGAGAGATAAATGGGGCACGATCTGGGTCCGGCAGCAGCGCCTTATTTCCAGCGGCGTCACGACCATTGACGTAGCCAAGAGGCGCTTTGAAGGGCCACTTGCCTCCCTGAACCCGCGTCTTCATCCCGGCAAGGCTTCGCTCCCCGCGCAGTTTGTTATCAAGTTCAGCCTGGCCCGACATAATGCGCTCAAAGAACACTTCCTGAGGGCTTTCACCAAGCCGTTGCGAGTAGGAGCGTAATTTCACTCCCAGCTTTATCAGATAACTTCGCATCATGTCGTGGTCTTGCCCGTTTCTAGCCCAGCGGTCAATGTTGTGGACGACGACGTAATCAGGACGGGGCTTCGATACGCGGCAGTAGGTTAGCAATTCTTGCAATCGCGGACGATCAGCGGTCTTAGCAGACTCGCCTTCTTCTCGGAACAAACGTATGACTTCCCACCCGTTGCGCTCACACATCAGGCGGCAGTCCCGCTCTTGGGTCTCAAGGCTTGCGCCTTGAACCTGACGGTCAGTGGAAACACGTATGTAGATAAGTGCGCTCCCAGTTCGCGGGTTGGCTGATTCGATGTTCGCCATAAGGCTTTAAGAGAATACAGCGGAACACGCCACTGCGAAGTAACGTGTTCCGTGCAATGCTCACTCAAGCGGCATGAATGACGGATGCGAGCGACTCGTTACCGAGTTCCGCCAAAGAGTCGCACTGATCGTTCTTTTCAGTCCTTTCAGTGCGGCCCCGCTGCTCAATGAAGGCGTTAACGCCAACGCTAGCCACCAAGTACAAATGGTCGAGCAACGCTTCAGCTTCTTCACCCGTGAGGTTTGGTTGCTGAAGAATCGCTCTACACATCTCGGCGGTAACATGACGCGCCTTCGGGTCAGGACGTGCTGGCCCCACAGCCACGGTCTTTTGTGCTGTGCGTTTACGTCCTTGCCGAGATGAAGCAAACAATTACATCTGCTCTCACTCGGCAAGCGGTTTGTTGCTGTACATAGTCAAATGCTACGAGTTGAGCGTCGATTCCAGCAATTAGAAATCCTCCTAAAAAGACACTTTCGTGCTCTCTGCTGGGTCATCGAAACGCCCCCATCGTCGCTACTGCACCAATTCAATGGGGGCAGGCATTGATTTCTGGGGTTCAGCCCACATCAAATCGTCACCGACAAGTGCTCGAATGGCTCGTTGCGTTGTCACATAGTCCCCAATCGAGCCCCACTCGCCTCTCATCAGGAATAACAAATTCAGCACCGCAGCCAACGATAGCTGGCCGAACGTGCCCTCTGATGAGCCGGGGATTGCCTGTTCTAATCTCCGATTGGCAGCTTTCAAGATATGCTGGTACACGTTCCGTCTTGCGTCTGTTTCACTTTCTGATGGGTTCATTTTGCAGACTCCTTAATCTGCCGCATCCGCCTGCTAGGCGTTCCACCGTGGCGCATTGCGCTCGGATGGCGTGGTTCGTGCGAGACGAACCCGCTCTTGATGCTGATTACATGATACGGGAAGGCGGCGCATTTGCCCAGCGTAGCGAGCGCTTTCCAAATGACCTCCGTAACTGGACCCGTCTTCCTTCTCGTGATGAAATCCCGGAAGAAGGTAGGGAAAAGGTAGCCATGAAAAAAATACTTGCGTTGTTACTTTGCGTCATGATTTCAACAATGGCGTTTGGCAGAGACGACGGTTACGGAGTCTCGTACGACGGCGGCTCCGTACAAGGAATCAAAACTGGAGCCAGTCTGAAGATACATGTGGACTCGAATCAAATTCGGTTTACGCAGGGTAAGCAAGACGTGTTGGTCATTCCAGTCTCTGCTGTGAGCGAGATAACCTACGGACAAGACGTTCATCGCCGTGTGGGCGCTGCCATCGGCTTGGCAGTCGTTTCCTTTGGCATCGGTGGCCTGATGGCGCTTACCAAGTCCAAGAAGCATTACGTCGGACTGACTTGGGCCGACGGTGACAAAAAAGGTGGACTCGCAATCCAATGTGACAAGAACGACTATCGAGGAGTTCTAGCGGCGTTGGAAGGAGTTACTGGTAAGAAGGCCACTGACTCCGAGACGATGACGGTCAAGAACTAGATAGTCGTAGCCTGATGTGAACGCTTTATCCTCACGAAAGGGGCTGTAATCCGCAGCCCCATTTTCTTCTCCGTCTCGATGCATATTCCCCATTTCTCTACGCCTTGACCCGAATCACCTACCAGATGAAAGTCAACCCGACTGGTTAGGCTCTGTTCCGTCGCACGGTAACCCTCACCGTCGCTCAAGCGTACGTCGGTCCAGAATTCTCTTCCTCGCTAACAACTACTGGCACAGACAGCACGACAGCGCAGATGATTACTGGCACGGGCAATACTCTTGATGTCATTCCTGCGGCACCTCGAACAGGAGTCGGAGCTAACGCCACATTTACCACCAGCCTAAGCGGAACTTCTTTCGGTGTCGTAGCGAGTGGGCCTGTCCCAACTGGCAACAATTTGGGGGTCGTGCAGACCTTGCTTGTGTATTACTGCGCAGGGGCTGTTGATATTGCAACGGGCACGTGCGGTGGTAATGCGGCTTACCTAGGCACCTTGACACGGCAGCAGTAGAACTGACGGTGAAGACCCCCAACTGCTTCGCTTGGCTGTTTTCTCAGCGCTTGTATTCCCACTGACACCCTTTTCCACGTGTGGGTGGAAAATGTTCGCCCTTCTTCACGTGAGCTGTCTCTTCGGGGTGTGTCAGGCAATAAACGACTCCGTCACGTGGCACGATATCTCATGGCGTGTAGCCCATAGAAAGTACCTCCTGTCCGCGCACATCGTACCACTCAATTTCTCACACACTTCCAAAGCACGTGGCATGTTCCGCTTTTCGTAACAAGCTAGCTTCCTCGAATGAACTATCCCAAAGCCCGCGCCTATACGTACACCGTACTCTGAGGCCATGCGGAGCCGCTCAGGGTCCTGCGTCAAAAAGGGGGCACCTGGGGTCTCGCTTTCCCAATAGGATTTGCCTCGGGCCGACGCCAGTGACACGAAATGTCCCTTTTGTGAACACAAGTGTCACTCGGCAAGGGCGTGTTCACAAAACGTCCCTGATTCGGAGTCCGTAACTCCCTTTGCTTTCAGCAACCGTATCCCACGCTTTAGCTGTTCACAAATGGAACGATTTGTGCTCACGTATCGGGTATGAAAATCGCAATCTATGCCCGAGTCTCCACTGGAAAGCAGGACAACGAGAACCAGCTATCACAGCTACGAGAGTTTGCCAGCAAGCAAGGGTGGACAGTCGTGCAGGAATACGTTGACGTAATCACAGGGAGCGGCAAGAAGGCACGTGAACAGTTTGACGACATGATGGAGGCTGCCAGCAAACATCAATTCGACTGCGTTTTGTTTTGGAAGCTTGACAGATTCTCACGCGAAGGCGTGCGAAGGACCCTGTTCTATCTCACTCAGCTAGAGGGCTGGAAAGTGGGATGGCGTAGCTTTCAGGAGCAGTGGTTCGACTCGTGCGGCCCTTTCAAGGATGCTGTCATCTCGATTATGGCGACTCTCGCCGAGCAAGAGCGCATCACGATTTCCGAGCGCACCAAAGCTGGATTGAAGCGTACCGTGCGGGAAGGCACCAAGCTCGGGCGTCCCGTCGTGGATGTCGATATGAGGCTGGTACAGAAACGGCGGGCCAAAGGCGAGAGCCTGCGGGCCATTGCAAAAGCACTGAGGGTTAGCCCCGCGCTGCTAGTCAAGCGGGCACGTCAGCACGTCGGACGCTGAAGCCAGCCGGGACGAAGGCGCAAGCAAAGCAAATAGCGATACTAAGCAGGCCGGACGATGTTTGGCGTTTGATCTCCCCACCGCTGCTGGGTTCCATATTGCCCGTGCAACTGAATCAGTAATAACTAAAGCCATGGGTGCTTTTGGATGCCCGCAACCGAAAGAAAGCCAAAGAAACTGGGGCGTTTACATCAAGGCATTAGAGGATGCCGGTGCTAGCGCAACCCTAGTTCACCACTTGCGCCAACTAAAGGATTTGCATCGAAACCCACTAATTCATCCAGAGGTCACTCTCACCCAATTGGAAGCCCAGCAACTGTGGTCTATGTGCACCAGCGCTATGATCGCTATGATTACAGAAATTGACTCTCACGGCGCGAGTCAAAGCGTATAATTCGCGGCGTTATGAGAATGATAGCTTTGCTGGCCCTACTTTTCGCTACTCAGCTCGCATTCGCCAAAAAGGATAAGTACGTCGATTACCATGCGCAGGCGGCCTCTGCGCGTGTCGAGGCTGAGACCATACGCTTCTTCACTCAAATGGGATACGTGCAGGACACGGAACATACGAGACAATGCAACGATCAGCCGAGTTCCGGCGCGCTAATTTTTCGCCATACAGGCGAAGGACAAATTGGGCCTAATGGATTGAGCAGATGCGTCGTTATAACAATCACTCCCGCCGAAAACTCCTCCACAGTACGCGTAGAGGTCTATGATCACCTGAGAGGCGGCATCAGCCTGCCAGCGACCAAGCATTATGACGCCGACCGCATCCACAAAGACTGGGATGCAGCCTTTGCGGCGATTGCGAAAGCCTCGGAAACTCAGAACCAAAGTGCGCCATAGGCTAGGATTCCACCCATATGAGTCCAGAAGAAAAACGAGAGCAAAAAGCAAAGGTTCTGCTGGAATATCAGGAGACTCAGGAAGAAATCGCCACGCTTGAAGTCAAAGCCAAACGCATCGGGCTTGAGATCAGCAAATTCGGACAATGGATGCAGCGTTCGCCCGCAACTCACATTTATCGCAAAGAGCAGGAACAATACGGACTTCCCATAGAAACCATACCTTGGGAGACGCTGGAAGCAATGAAGGATTCGGGAAAACACTTTGAACTCGCCGATAAACTCCGGCAAGCCTGTCGCCGATTGGCGGATCTAGAAGAGCAAAAGAAGCAACTTCATCTCCAGTGAAGGGGCATTTCCTGTCACGGCTACTCCATTGTAAAACTAAAAGTCAGTTAAGAGAGGATCGTCCGAATGGCTCCCTTGATTCCAGAACCGTGGGACCCAGGTCCGGTTCCGGCGCTCGTATTGGCTGCATAGCGAGGAGACAGCCCCGAGCCTCGATTTGATCCTCGGCGATTCTGGACGCACCGACAAAGGCTTACATGGGTAATGTACGAATCATGGCCACTCGCCAGAACTACTTCACATGAGGCAACGGTGCCTTCTTCGGCAAGTTTAGGGTAGTCTCCGAACGATACAACCCCTACAACTATTCGAGCTTGCCACGTAGCAGAAGCTTCGCGACAACGGCTGAGACTTGGTTCTCGTAACCTTGCTCCGCCATGCGTTGCAGATGTTTTCGCAACCAGGGTTCGTCCCAAAGTTCCCATCCCCGTGCCTCAAAATGGGCGCGGATGGCGATGCGGTCTACATCATTCCTGATCCGTCCGCAAGCCAGCGCCAGACGAACCGTTGGCTCTTCGGCACAAGCGCCGGATTCGGTGAACTGAAGGGCGAGACGTTTGAAATCAGAATTCTTGTAGGCCATTACTGTTTCTATTTTAGCGCGAATGCGGGTGCGCGCGAAGGGTCGAGCGGCGGGAATGCGGGGCAATTGCGGGAAGCCCATGAGCAGGTTAGGTCACGAGCGGTTGTGACGAACGCCAACGCAGACTATCGGTTTGTTTCCTTGAGCAGTTCCTCGACTTTGCCGCTTAGCGCCTGTTCAAGGTGCTCCGCCTTGTCGTATCCATGATGGACAAGCTTCACCGAACCGTTGCGGTCGATGAGAACTAACGTGGGGAGCGCGTCCACGCCCAGCGTCTGCGCAGCCGCTCCCGAATCGAAGACGTTTGGAAGAGCCACATGGCGCTGGGCAAGCCGTCGATTACCCTTCTCAAGGGTCTCGCCGTCCCAGCCGGTATCCACGGCAAGGAAGACGACCTCAGGGTTGTTTTGAAACCGGGTATACACCGTCTGCAACTCGGGTAGTTCTTCAAGGCACTGAATGCACCAACTGGCCCAGAACGCGAGGATCACAACGTGTCCTCTCAGGTCCTCTGCATGGACAACGTGGTTGTCTGCTTGCAAGGTGAAAGAAGGGAGGGGGCGATCGGAGCTTTCAAAAGCAGCGTAAGTCGATAGCCTTGGAACGGCGAAGAACACGATCAACCCGGCAGCGATCAGCGAGACCGCAGACAGCCGGATGCTGGAGGCGCGGTCCGATTGCCAGCGTCTTCGCGCAACAATGCCTGCGGTGACAACCGCAAGCGTTATCATCACGAGACCAATCTGAAGCAACAGCAGGTGCGGCCCATTGTTCATGACCAGAGCAGCTGTGCCCAGAAACCCGCCAACGCTGACTCGTACCACCTGCCACTCAAGGCGGTCTACCGCCGCTCTGCCGCGCGCGAACCCCGCCAGGAAGAATGCTGCTGCGGTAAGTGCATAGATCGCGCGAAAGTCGAATCCGATGGCCCTCGATGCCATGCAGGTGCCAACCACCGCGACAATCGCGATCACGCCTGAGAGCACATCCAGCAACGCTGGTCTTGCGGATCTCATGGTCATTTTGTAGATTCCTGATGCTTTGTACGTTCGAAGGTGCCGGAAAGTTCATTGCTTTTGAGCTTCTAGTTAAGTATATTATTGCCCTAATTTGGTTATGTCTCTCGATTGTCCTCTGGGGGGCCGCATTTCTCCCATCTGCCGAAGCGTCCGCCCAAGGGTGTGCCAATCGCGGTATCGCCTGCATTTCCCGTGAACTTCCACACCCATCTCCAAGATGTTTCTCGTTCCTTTCGGAAAACGTCAAAGAATACATCTCGGTATTTGATCCGACCCCAGAAGTGAACGAACTTGCGCCCCTCTACGACATCAATAGCATCTTCCAAACTTTCCATTCTCTTGAGCATTCTCGCTTCCCCTCGCCAGTAGGTCTGCTTGGAGTCGGTGGGATCAATTCTCCAAGGCAAGTTATGCATGGGAGAGATGATCAGCGGAGGGGCATCTTGAGAATCGCTTACACAAGCTCCGTCGAATGCTTCCAAGATGTACCCTTCGGTGAGTCCGTAGCAGTGAACATCGTACATTACGCCCTGCCAGTGCTCACGACGGAGTACGGCTTGCTGCGTAGATGGATCAAAATCAACTGGAAAATTCCACTGATCCGGCGGCGGCCTAACTTTGATCCGAAAGCGCTCTTTGCTTATCGAGATTTGAACGCCCAAAACGGCGGCTTTTGCTGCCTTTCTGGTTTCATAGGATTGCCAAGCGATGATGCCCAAGGCAAGCATAGCGATGACGACAGTCAACCATTCGGGCTGTTTGATGGCTGTGTACCACTTTGGAGAGCTATCGTCGGTTGCTCCTGCCTCATTGGTTCCTTTGTTTGGCTTCTCGCTACCGCTGACCGTTCCCGCATTGTGTGCATCGGCGGATTCGGCGCTCTTCTTTTCGGGGGAACTGGAATTTGGCTGTTGGGCAAGCATCAACCCTGCAATGGCGCAAAGGGCAAAAACAGCAGCATAGATGCGCATAGCAGCGCTATTGTACTAACATCCGCAGCACACTTGGCGTTCGCCACGTCGATACCAGACCAGAGCACGGCGAATTGCCCGGAAGGCCCCGTGGATGCCGCAGGACGCGCTAGAGGGCCGTGTAGGCCCAGAGGATATTCGCTACTTGTTCACCTCTCCTGCGGCCTGCAATCGCTGGGGATCGGCATCTGGCGCGGGTTTTGCTATGCCATCGAGGCTACGGAGAACCCGGAAGTGCTCCTGACTCCGTGCCGTGGGAACATCAAAATGCACAGAACTGGGGGTCCCGGCTTGGCGAACGCCTCGCAAGTGCCTGTAAATACAGGGCAGTCTGAAGGTCATCCATCTAGGAAAAGGGCAGATGGTGAAGCAACGCATGGGATCGCCTCTATGATGTTGAAAAGAAGCAGCCTGAGCCTAGCATGGCATAGCGTGGCGTGGGGGGGCAATGCGCTGGTGAAAACACGGCATTTGCACCGAAAGGTGCATACCGGAACGATGGTGGACGCGTGGTGAATGCGGGGCAGATCGCACGGCGTTGGCTTGGTGAAGAATGCGGATCAAACGGAACGGCCAATGCCGGGGCACTGCGTGGTTACTGTCCGCTTACTCAGTCTCCGGCTAGCAGGCCGAACCCAGTGGCGAACAGGTGCGCTCAGATCGCTGAGAGAACTCTCGGATTTGGAACTGGCAAGGTTGGGTTCTATTGGGTTCTATATACCATTGTTAGTAAGAAGCCAGTGTTCATCAGGCACGGAATGTCACCGCTTCAAGCCCCGCAACCCTCAGCAAATCGAGATTACTGAGCCATTTCAAGAGGTTGGGCCACTCGTTCATTAGCATTCGGTTGAGTTCGATCTCGCTGACGCAAGGACTACCAAACTCTTGCTGTTATCTCCTGTTATTTCCCGCACTTGCCGCTCACGCCTCAAGGTCCCCGAAACACGCCGTATCACTTCGTGGGGCACAGCAGCAGGTAGGGGGCACAATTTGAGGCACAGGGGCAGAACACTGCTTGGAGAAGATCTATGGGCCGATCAGTGAGCTTAATCCGACGGATTGTCGTGGAGGGTTGCGAGATTGTTAAGGCGACTGACACATCCTGCATCTTGCCGAAGTCTCGACCGAGGGCTCGGACGACTTGCCGTCGACATTGGTCACCGCAGTAGATGGGAGTTTAGCGCGAGTCCATTGCTTTCAACGCCAAGCCGCGAGCTACCGAGGTAAATTCGTTTCCTCCCCGAATTCGCTTCTCTCCAAATCGGGTTTCGAAGATTCTCCTTACCGCTGGTACAAACGAAGAGCCACCCGTCAGGAAGACCATATCCACGCCCGTGGGCTGGACACCCGAGGACGTAAGCAGAGAATCGACGCACCGTTCGATCTGCCCAAGCTCCTCAGAAATCCACTCCTCGAAGGATGCTCGCTCCACGGTCGCTGCTAGATCCACAAACCCGTCCGAAAACTGGAATGTGGCCCGAGGGGCTTTCGATAAGTCGCTCTTAACTTTTTGCACGGCGCGGTGGAGGTGAAACCCGAGATCTTCTTTTATGAAGTGAATGAGTGCTCCGATCTTCGCTGGTTCAAGCGATTGCGCGTGAACGCCTCTCAGCATCTCCAGCACGTCTCTAGCTCTTAACAACGACAGATGGTGCCAACGCTCTAACTTTATATAAACCCAGTTTGGAACCGTTAGAATCTTGCCCAGTGAACGCAACTGCGATCCGGCGCCAAGAGCTGGAGACACGAGGTGCCGGATGATCTTCGCATCGAAGGCATCTCCCGCTACGCCCACTCCGGCATTACCGATGATGCTGCCCGAGACTCTATCCCTTCGAACGGTTGGGCCCACGTGAACCAAAGAGAAGTCGCTCGTACCGCCGCCGAAATCCCCAATGAGGATGAGTTCGTCGTGATCAAGCGTGGACTCGTAATAATGAGCCGCTGCTATGGGCTCCATCTCGAACTCTACGGATTCGTAGCCAGCCGAGTCGAAGGCCGATCGAAGTCGACCCTCCGCATAAGTGTCATCTTCCTGGTTCTCTGCTCCCACAAAATGAACCGGCCTTCCGACTACGGCAGACCTGATCTTGATCCCAAACTGATGTTCCGCCTTTTCGCGCAGGTCCCTGAGAATCCTTGCGATCAGATCTTCAAGCGTGAGCCTTCGACCGAAAACCTCCGTGCTGTGAAGGTTGCGACTGCTCAGGAACGACTTAAGTGATTGGATCAGTCGACCCTTCATGTCCGCCGAGAGATATTCCTCAATGGCCTCAGGGCCTGTCCACGACTTCAGAATATTTACTCCGCCTTCCTTCTGCCGCTGAAGATAGAGCAGCGACCGATACGCATCAGTCAGGCCCCCCAAGTACGGGAACTTAGCAAGCTGAACCTCACCTGAGCCGTTGGCATAGGCGATTGAACTGTTCGTTGTCCCGAAGTCAATACCGATGTTGCCTTTGCTCGTTTGAGAGGCTGAATACATTCGGTTCAATCGTAGCATTCACAATTTCACGCGAAGGTAACACCCGGGCCGTCAGACCTGAGTAGGCAAGGCACAGCATCATCCGACTTCGACCGTGACTCCAACGTGGTCGTTAGACGGACTTGGCGGCACGTCTGGAGATTCGCCGGGATTGAGTAGAGAGCTTAGTACAGTACCGGGTCCCTTTGTTGCGATTGTGGAAATAGATCGAAGACTCTTTCCTTGGGCGCGGCCGAGCCTAGCCCCTGAAAGAGGCTCACGTAGATTCCTCCGGATGTCTGACTGTTTGTTTCTGGTGTTTGGGCTACCAAACTCCCATCGCTGATTTCTCAGGGACTGGTTTCGAGGGATCAGTTTGGCAGAGCGACCACTCCCCATGGTCCGTCACCGACTTTTACTTTCTTCGCTACAGCCAGGCTCCCAAGGTTCACCACCGAGACATCATTGGAAGGACCGTTGGCGCTGAAGAGGGTCTTGGCGTCGGGAGAGAGGGTGATGCCCCAGGGGCGTTCCCCGATCTCCAGGGACGCCGTGATTTTGTTGGAGGCGGTATCGATGACGAAGAGCTTGTGACCGCGTCCGGTGCTGACGTAGAGCGTGGCTCCGTCGGGTGAGAGTAGAACGGTCATGGGTTTGATGACACCGCGCTCACCTAGCGTAATGGTCTGGATGGCCTCATGCTTGACGGCATCGACTACGGTGACGGCACTATCATTTTCGGCGCTGACGTAGGCGCGGGAGCTGTCGGGCAGAAACGCCACGGAGCGGGGACGGCGTCCAACTTTGATGGTCTTGATTAGAGTGGCCGACGCGACGTCGATCGCCGAAATGGTTCCGGTGTTTTCGGAGGTCACGTAGACGAACTTGCCGTTGGGGCTTACCTTCACGCCCTCAGGCTCTTCTCCCACTGGAACAGTTTTGGTCACTTTACCGGAAGCGATGTCGACGAAGCTGGCCTTGGCGTCGTCTTCGTTGGAGACGATGATGGTGCGTCCATCGTTCGTGAGGTCGAAGTTTTCGGGATCGGAGCCGCACTGAATGGTGCGAACGAGTTTGTTCTGCTGCACGTCGAAGACACCGATGCCGTCGGCGGTCTTGTCGGGCGGCGGAAGCTTGCTTTCATCCACGCCGGGGCCGGCGAGCGGCGAACCGCTCAGGGTCATGTAGAGAAAATGGCGGTCCGGACTGGCGTGAATGCCACGAGGACGCTTGCCGAGAGGGACAGTGGCAATCACTTGGAGAGTGGACGCGTCGATCACACTGAGATCGCCGGATTTTTCATTGGTGACGTAGATGCGAAAATGCGACGAGTCGCCGGCTTTTTGGGACAGGCTGGCGATTGCGCAAAGGAAGATGAGGACGAAAACCGCCAGCCACTGAGGTCTTGATTTCGACATGCCCTATTTGAACATAATTCTGGAGCGGAGCTCCATCGGTTAGAGAATCAGGGCTAGGGATTCTTGATTTGCCAGATCACGCCGCAATATAAATCGCAGCCGACCACGCCGCCGTTGATTGCGGTGCCGTAGAGAGTTCCGGTGGAGGGATCCACGGTGACGCGGCCCGTCGGGTATCCGCCGACCGTGTTGTAGGTGAACTGGAATAGCGTCGTGAGTGTCCAAGCGCTGCCAGTTGAGGCAGGAGACAGCAGGAATACGGTTCCGTCTCCTGTGGTCTTTCCATTTTGACTGCTGGTGGTGCCGTAGAGAGCGCCGTTCGTTGGAGCCCAGGTGAGTCCGCCGACAGGGTTGACTCCACTCTGTTTGCTGAAGGTGTAGAGGATGGTCTGAGTCCAGGTGGCTTTGGCGGGCGTGAGTTCGTACACAACTCCGTCATTGTTCGCGGAGCCTCCGCCATTGGTGACACCATAGAGGTTTCCGCTGGCGTCGAACAGCAGGCTGCCGGAGGGAGTGATGCCGGATTTTGTGCTGGCTTTGAAGGAAAACAGGAGCGATTCAGTGGCCAGTTGACCGTTGGCGGCAGGTACGAACTTGAATACAGTTCCGTTGTCGAAGGCGCCGCCTAACGATGTGACTCCATACAAAGCTCCGGAAGAGTCCATCGTGAGGGGGCCGTTGGGAGTGCTGGCGTCGGCCAGATCGCCGAACGAATACAGCACGCTTTCGGTGTAGGTTCCACCGGTGGCGGGCGTGAGCTGGTAGATCACGCCGCTGTCCCAGGTACCGCCGCGGATGGTGACACCATAGATGACGCCCGCGGAATTCATGGTAAGAGTAGCGAACGCGGGAAGTCGGCCGTCAGAGTTCCCGGTGAAGGCGTACAGAGTTTGCTCGGTCCAAGCGCCGCCCAGCTTGACTGGCGGAATGAGCTTGTACACCACACCGCAGTTGCAGACGGGATCGCCGCCGGAATAGGTGGTGCCGTAGAAGGCTCCGGTGCTGTCGGTGACGAGATCAGAAATCGGGACGTATCCGCCGCTGCCATAGGGGACGAAATTGTAGAGAGTCGTCAGAGTCCATGCACCGCCGAGGACCGCGGGAGGAGCCATCTTGAAGATCGTTCCGACTCCGTAGGTGCCACCGGCGCGGGTCGTACCGTAAAGATTTCCGGAAGAGTCCTCGAGGAGAGCGCCCTGGGGCCAGAAGCTGGTGGTTTCCTTGAACGTGTAAAGCGTGCTTTCGGTTTGTGCGTTCGCGAATCCGCTGAGCGCAAGAGTCACCATCAACACGGCGTTTCTAAGAGTCGATATCCGAAAGCACATACAGTCTCCTTGGGCAATGCCGGCTCTGCCGGAGTTTCTAACGACCTGGCTGCCACTAACAAACAGAACGACGCTCAGCTTAGGGCAGCGGGCTGGCGTTCATGCCGCGGGGGATTTTCGGGGGATCACGGTGGCGATCACTTGGAGAGTGGAGGAGCGAATCTCACAGGTCGCCGGTCTTTCACCAGGCTATGCAGATGCGAAAGTTATATCCCCAATGCTTGGGGCGGGCAGCTGCGAAAGTGATTCACGAACGCAGAGTGCCCGCCACTGATTTTGGTACCGCCTCAACCAATCCGCGGCACGATACTGGCTACGGACTTACAATCTGCCAGACCGTTCCACAGTACAAATCGCAGCCTTCGATACCACCGTTGATCGCGGTGCCGTAGAGATCTCCAGTCTTGGTGTCGAGGGTGACAGCGCCGGTTGGGTAGCCGCCGCTCACTTTATAGGTGAACTCGAACTCCGTCTTCTCCGTCCACGCACCGCCTTTTACAGCAGGTGGCGATAATTTGAAGACCGTTCCATCGCCCGAGGTCAGTCCGTTTTGGCTGCTGGTGGTGCCGTAAAGGGTGTTGGTGGCGTGGTTCCAAGTCAGCCCGGCCACTGGATTCGTCCCGGTCGATTTTGCAAAGGAGAAGATGATGCTCTCGGTCCAGGTGGATTTGGTCGGAGTGAGCATGTAGACCACTCCATCGCCGGTCGCGTCGCCGCCGCCGTTGGTGACACCATAGACGTCCCCACCGGAGTCGAACACCAGATTGCCGTTTGGATAACTTCCCGTTGTCGTGGAACCGCCGAAAGAATAGAGGATCGATTCAACGCCCAACTGGCCATTCGCGGGTGGAACAAACTTGTACAGGATTCCCTGGCCGAACGCGCCGCCGTGAGAGGTAACGCCATACAGGTTTCCCTTGGAGTCCAGCAGGATCGAACCACTGGGTGTACTGCCGTCCGCCAGATCGCCGAAGGAATAGAGCACGCTCTCCGTGTAGGTCTTGCCGTTGGTGGTCGTAAGCTGGTAGAGCACGCCGGTGTCCCATGTGCCACCCCTCGCCGTCACACCATAGAGTGCGCCTTTTGTCGTCAGAGCAAGCGACGTTGCGCCGGGAAGACGACCGTCAATGTCATTGCCGGTGAAGCCGTGGAGCACCGACTCGGTCCACGCGCCGCCTTTGACCGCGGGTGGGTTCAACTTATAGACGACTCCACAGTTGCATACGGGATCACCGCCGGAATATGTGGTTCCGTACAATGCCCCGGCCTGGTCTTTAACGAGATCGGAAATCGGCACGTATCCAGTGCCTCCATAGGGAACGAAGCTGTAGAGAGTGGTCATGGTCCAGGCTCCACCGGAAACCGCCGGAGGAGACAGTTCCATAACAGCTCCCACGCCGTACGCGCCGCCGCCGCGGGTGGTGCCATACAGATTTCCCGATCCATCTTCCAGAAGCGCGCCCTGGGGCCAGAAGTTGGTCGTCTCGCTGAACGTGTAGAGCAGATTCTCGGTCTGTGCGTTCGCGATTACGCTGAGTGCAACGAGGGTCGTAATCAGCAGAGCGTTTCTTAGACTAGGTATCCGAAAGCACATACTATTCTCCTTGAGGCAGTGCCGGCGTTTCTGCCGGGGGTTTGCACGGACCTGCTGGACACAACCGCTCCGCTTCAGTCCCGATTACTTTGCCGCGCAGGGGCAAAGGCCATACACGTCGAGCTCAGTCGAAGTTCCCAAGTAGACCTTGCCGTTGGCAACCATCGGAACCTGGAACTTGACCGGAGGACCCGCGACATCGCGTGCGGACGCTGCTTGCGTGGAGTCGTACAACTCCGTGAGGGTCGTAGCGTCAAAGGCGCGAAGCACCGCAGGCGTGAATGACGGCAGATGATCGGGATCGTCAATGTAATCCTGGGCCCACACGATGCCGTTAGTGGTTCCATTGGCCGAGACGGCCGGCGAGGTCCCGTTGCTAAAGACAATACTGCTGGCCAACACACCGGAGGTGCTGACGCCCGCCGAGGACACTGTGAAAGCGCGCAGGGAGTCGCCGTCGCCGCCGTTGTAGACATATTGCTTGGTTCCAGTCGACCAGTAAGCTGGGGATTGCTCTCCGCCGCCGTTGGGCAGAGTCATTTGCGAGATCTGTCCGCCGGTATGTCCCAGGTTGTCGCGGTTCAGGACGTATCCGGCGAAGGTCGTCTCACAGGTAGAGACTTGCTTTCCGGTGGTGAAGATCATGTTCGTGACGGTTCCCGTCTGCGGAGGCAAAAGCAGCGGGCCGGCCGATCCGTAATCCAGACCGTGGGCATAGCGGCAGGCCTGGTCACTGGTGGTGAAGTAGTCTGCCGGAACGAGCGAATACGTTCCAGTCCCGGAATTCAGCGTCAGGACCAGCTTGACTAGGCTGTCGCCCCAATTAATGGTACCGTCCCAATAACCATCGCCCGTGACTGCATAAATATTTCCGCTGGTATCCGCGACGACAGCGCCGCCCGCGCCCCAGATTCCAGCGTGGCCTTCGCCCGGGATGCCGGGAAACTTTCCTGCGACATGAGACTTTTCATCGTCCGTATAGAATGCGGCCAACAGCTTCAGACTGGTCGGGTCAAAAGCCAGCACCCAACCGGAATCACCCGCGAAGCCGACGACGAGCACTCCCTGAGGGAATCCGGCTTCGGGGACAAGCAGCAGGCCGGGACGGCTCTGCTGGTGATGCGGTCCGAATGTGGCTGCACTTCCATTGAGCGAGCATCCTGTGTTCCCCGTTTGCGAGCAAATCACAGCGGGGCTGCCCGGCTTTTCCGCGCCGCTGGTGATGTCGAGCGCGTGCAAGCGAACCACCCAGTTGACGGTCGTGCCCGAGGTTTCCTGGGTGCGGACGACAGCGTAGATGGTGTTGGTGTTCAGGTTAATCACCGGCGTCGAAGTGATTCCGACGATCGGGAACAACTGGCAAATGCCCGATCCTTGCGAGCACGGCACGGGAGCCACGCTGGGAGGATTCAGGAAGTTGGTGTGCCATAGCGGCGCCGGATTGATCGTGGCGCTGTCGGCATCGAATGCATAGATGCTGTCGTATTCTGTGGCCACGAACACGACGTTGTGCACGCCGCCTTGCGCCATGGTGAGGTTCTGCACGTAGAGCGGCTCTGCATAAACCTGGCCGTCCACGGGATAGCTGAAGATCTTGCCGAACGAACCGGAGTTCACGTTCGTCGGAGTCAGGATTGTCTCCTGCAAATTTTGACCCGTATGCGCGTTGTCGTTGTGGCGGGTCAACACATTGACAGTTCCGGTTGGCGCCTTCTGAGCGAGGGCGAGCGTGGACATAAGAACGAGGGCAAGGGTCAGCACACGGTACATCGGAACCTCCAAGCGGTTTTGCGATTAGTCCGGGGGGAGACTAAGTCCGGAACAGCTGTGAACCTGAGCGTTTTCCGGCAGGATAACCGGGTGCCAAATAATATTCATCGGACAAGGACTTTGACAAGATGAAAGAATATGCAACATCACGAGTTGCGATTCTTCCTTTTGGCATGTTGCAAGTTCTTGCACAGTCCGATCGCGCGCGGGTGCCGAGTCGTTGTATTCTCCGCACACCTTAAATGTAGTGAGGAAGCGTGGGCCGGGTCGATGTTCCCATCAAGATTCATCGGAACAGTTCTCGGAGGCGGGTGCTCGAGCGGTGTTTGCTTCGCACCCTTTATGATCAAAGGCTAATCTAAGAGGCAGACTATAACCGCGAGGATACCTATGCGCTTTGGAACCAGCAAGATAGTCTCGGCTGTTCTGTTGTCCATGCTTTCGATTGCCGCACTGCAGGCGGACGACAAACCTTTTCACGACGCGCCAGCCACGGCAAAAGCTCAGAAGAATCCGTTTGCGGGGCAGCAGGCCGCGGCGGACGCCGGGAAAACACTCTATGCGCGGAACTGTCTGGCTTGCCACGGTAAGACCCTGCAGGGCACGGGCAACGTGCCTTCTCTCGTGGACGGCAAATTGAAGGGAGTGACTGCCGGCGAAGTGTTCTGGTTCGTCACCAAGGGAGATAAAGATAACGGAATGCCGTCGTGGGCTTTTTTGCCGGAAGAGAAACGCTGGCAGATTGTGACGTACGTGGAAGAGATGGCGTCGGTCAAGCCCGCGGCCGGTCCAACTTCGGCTCCAGTGGCGGAAGTGACGGGGACGAAGGTGAAGGGTGCGCCACCGGTCGCCCCTTTTACGGATTTTCGCTATGAGAAGCCGGGGACGACTCGCAAGATCACGGTGAAAGATCTTCCGCAACCCTACGCGACGGATTCGGCGCAGAACGGCGCCGAGTTGGTGGCGCGTCCGCAGAATGCGTGGCCGGTGGCTCCTGCCGGGTTCAAGGTGGAGATGTTCGCGGCGGGTCTTGAAAATCCTCGATTACTGCGCACTGCTCCCAACGGCGACATTTTTCTGGCGGAGAGCGAGCCCGGGCGAATTCGTGTATTCCGGGGGATGGCCAGCGATGGCAAACCGGAGCAAATGCAGATTTTCGCGAGCGGCCTGAAACAGCCGTATGGGATTGCTTTTTATCCGCCGGGGCCGGACCCGCAATGGATCTACGTGGGCAACACGAATGAAGTGATTCGCTTCCCGTATCACAATGGAGACTTGAAGGCGAGCGGCGAGTCGCAGCACATTGCTGACCTACCCTCTGGAGGCGGGCACTGGACGCGGGCTGTCGATTTTTCCTCGGATGGCAAGAAGATGTTTGTGGGGGTGGGATCGGCGTCGAATGACGACGACGTTGATACGCATCCGGGTGAGAAGGATCGCGCCGATATTCTGGTGTGCGATCCGGCGAATTGCCAGTTGAAGGTGTATGCCTACGGAATTCGCAATGCCGGAGGCGGGATTGCGGTGAATCCGCAGACGGGCGAGTTGTGGTGCTCGACCAACGAACGCGACGCGCTCGGCGACAATCTTGTGCCCGACTACATCACGCACGTGGAGGAAGGCGGATTCTATGGCTGGCCGTGGTGGTACATCGGAGCGCATCAGGATCCGCGGCAGCAGGGGAAGCATCCGGAATTGAAAGGCAAAGTGATCGTGCCCGACGTGTTGCTGCAACCGCACAATGCTTCGCTGGAATTCACGTTCTATGGTGCGGACAAATTTCCTGAGGAATATAAGGGAGACATTTTTGCTTCCGAACACGGATCGTGGAACAAGGCGATGCGCGTGGGCTACGAGGTGATTCGCGTGCCGCTGCATCAGACGGGGCACGCGACGGGCGAGTATCAGGATTTCCTGACTGGGTTTGTGCTGCCGGATGGTCATGTGTGGGGGCGTCCGGTGGGAATCACGGTAGCGCCGGATGGATCGCTGCTGGTGAGCGATGACGGGTCGAACTCGATCTGGAGGGTGAGTTACGTCGGTAAGTGAAGGGATTATTCACCATAGAGATACAGAGGCACAGAGGAAAGCGATAGCCACGGATCGCACTGATGTCAATTATCAATCAAGGGTTTCTCTGTGCCCTCTGCGTCTCTGTGGTGAATTGTTTTAGTGGAAGTCGTGCGAGACGGTTTCGGCTTTGGTGACGAACAGGGGCAGCACGCGCTCGGCTTTCACGGAGATAACGTTGTCTTGATTTTGCAGGATGCCTTCGATGGCGAGGAAACGCTCGCTGGCCAATAGCAGGCGGTTTTGATGAAACAGGTCGGGGGTGATGATCGCGTTGGCCACTCCGGTTTCATCTTCCAGACTTAAAAATACAAATCCTTTGGCGGTGCCCGGGCGCTGGCGGGTGATGACGCAGCCTCCGATGCGGAGGCGCTTGCCGTTGGGAATGTCGCGCAGTTCGCTGGCGCGGCGAATGCCCATGGCATTGAGCCAGTCGCGGCGGTAGGCCATGGGATGCGGGCCGACGGTGAGTCCGGTGCCGTGGAAGTCGGCGACCAGGCGCTCTTCGTGATTCATGGGCTGCAGCGGCGAGGGCGAGTCGGGCTCGGGCTGTTGTTCGAGCAGCGGGCCAGAGTTGCGGACGGCGCGTTCGACCTGCCAGAGGGCATCGCGGCGGTGGAAGCGGAGTTTCGAGTGCGCAGAATTGTTGATTGAGTTCGCGGAGATTGGTGTTGCGTTGCCGATTGCATTCAACGCGCCGATTTCTGCCAGCGTGTTGAGTTCGTCCTTGCGCAGTTCGGGGACGCGGCGGGTGAGATCGTGAATGGAGACGAAGGGAGCGCGCAGGCGTTCGCGCACCAAGGCCTGAGCGGCTTCTTCGCGTAGGCTGCGGACGTAGCGCAGGCCCATGCGGAGGGCGATGGTGGGGTTCCCTTCGGCTCGTTCAGTATTCTTTTGAAGTTGTAGATCGGGCATCTTTCCAGGGCTTACGAGTTTTGAGCGCCACGCATTGAGCACTGAGGAAAGTTGAGATTCCTCCACCTGTGTGCCGTCCCTACGGGACTCGTTCCAATCTTCAGGTCCTTCCCCAGGACTTCCGTCCTGGGCTTTCACATTCCGTCCCTTGCGGGACTGGTTCTTTCGCCTCTCCGGGGCTTCTCCATCGCTGGTGTCTGATCCACGGCTGGAGTTTACCCTGAGCGCAGTCGAAGGGCCGTGGGCTGCATTCTGTCGCCGCTCCGCGGCTGGGTTTTCATTGAGAACTGAGAACTGGGAACTGAGAACTGTTTCCAGCGTGCAATTCCAGTCTGCCTTCGTCACATCCACCGGCAGAAGTTTCAGGCCGTGGCGTTGCGCGTCTTTGACGATCGTTGCGGGAGAATAAAATCCCATGGGCTGGTTGTTGAGCAATGCGGCGGTGAAGGCGGCCAGGTAATGGCACTTCAAATAAGCGCTGGCATAGGCGATGAGCGCGAAGCTGGCGGCGTGGGATTCGGGGAATCCGTAGAGCGCGAACGACGTGATGGAGAGAATGATTTCTTCCTGTGCTTTAAGCGGGATTCCGTTGTGCGTCATGCCGGCGCGAAGTTTCGCTTCGATTTCCTTCATTCGCGCTTGCGAGCGTTTGAAGCCCATAGCGCGGCGCAGTTCTTCGGCTTCGCCTCCGGTGAAGTTGGCGGCGATCATCGCCAGGCGCAGCAGTTGTTCCTGAAAGAGTGGAACGCCGAGCGTGCGCTTCAGCACGGGTTCGAGCGATGGGTGCGNNGGCGGATGATCGCGACCTGCACCACAATGTCATAAAACTCTTTAGGACGGAGGCGCGGCAGGCATGACATTTGCGCGCGGCTTTCTACTTGGAAGAGCCCGATGGTGTCGGCCTGCTGCAGCGCGGAGTACACCGGAGGATCGTCCTGCGGCAGATGCGCCAGGTCCACCTCTTCGTGATAATGCTCGCGAATGAGTTCGATGGAAT
>PMUM01000322.1 GCA_003166855.1 Acidobacteriaceae bacterium
GGGGGTGGAGGCTTCGGGGGCGGCGGTGGGTTCGGCGGATTCGGTGGCGGCAGTTCTGGTGGCGGCGGATCAAGCGGTGGCTGGTAGCAAGCGAGGGCGCAATGGTTCCTGGTGAAGATAAGACCGGCAAAGAATCGAAAGAGAAGATCGACGAGTTTGTAAAGCGGGTCCGCGAAGCGGCCGGGGCAAACGTCGAGAGCATCATTCTGTTCGGCTCGGCGGTGTCGGGCGATTTTCATCCCGGACTGTCGAACCTGAACCTGTTGTGTGTCCTGCGCGACAGCTCGTTTGCGGCCCTGCAGGCCCTGGCACCGGTCGCGAAATGGTGGGACCGCCAGAAGCAGCCCCCGCCACTGTGCATGACGCGTCGGGAACTCGAGCGCTCCACCGATGTTTTCACCATCGAACTGCTGGATATGCAGCAACATCACCGCGTCCTTTTTGGTGAGAACGTCGTGCAGGGTCTGCGAATTTCCATGCACGTCCACCGCGTGCAAGTCGAGTACGAGCTGCGGGAAAAACTGATCCTGCTGCGCCAGCAGGTGCTCTTGGCGGCGGGGAGCGATTCGCGCCTGTGGGATCTTGTGCTGCATTCCGTGCCATCGTTCGGCACGCTGTTTCGCCACGCCCTGATCGCACTTGGCGATGCCTCGCAATCAAGCAGGAGAGCCGCCGTGGACACGCTGTCGAAGCGGGTGGGCTTCGATCTGTCCGCCGTTCACCAGGCGCTGGATGTTCGGGAGCACAAAGCGGATCCCAAGAAAATGGACATCAACGATTTGGCGGCCCGCTATGTCACCGCGGTTGAGAAGGTCACCACCACCGTGGATGAGGCGTTAGACTCAGATGCATCCGGCCGTGCCTGACAGCATCACATTTGGATTTTGAGGAGGAGTTATGGGGAAGGCGTTAATTGCAGTCATCGTGCTGATCGTGATTCTGCTCGTGTTCAGCCTGATTTTCTTCGGGCAATATGTCGGCGTGAAGAACACGCTCGTGACCAAAAATGAAGCCGTGAAATCCGCCTGGTCGCAGGTGGATATCGTGCTGCAGCGGCGCGCCGACCTGATCCCGAATCTGGTCGAGACGGTCAAAGGATACGCGCAGCAGGAGCAGACCGTATTCGGCGACATCGCCAAGGCGCGCTCAGCCCTGCTCTCGGCGGGCACTCCACAACAAAAGATCGCCGCCAACGGACAACTCGATGGAGCGATCGGCCGCCTGCTGCTGGTCGTGGAAAATTATCCGCAACTGAAGTCGAACGAAAACTTTCTGCGCCTGCAGGACGAACTCGCAGGCACCGAGAACCGCATCGCCGTCGAACGCAAGCGCTATAACGACACCTTGCAGGACTACAACACCTACGTGCAGCAGTTTCCGAACAGCATTTTTGCGGGATGGGCCGGCTTCAAGCCGAACGACGCATACTTCGCAGCGTCCGAAG
Organism: Acidobacteriaceae bacterium; assembly: GCA_003166855.1. Taxonomy (GTDB): domain Bacteria; phylum Acidobacteriota; class Terriglobia; order Terriglobales; family Acidobacteriaceae; genus Sulfotelmatobacter. Next base: position 1,445 of record PMUM01000322.1, read on the forward strand.
GAGCGCGCCAGGTGCCAAAAGTGAACTTCGCGCCCACCACGCAGGCGCCGCAGGGGAGTCCACAACCGGCTCCGGCTCATTAGAAAGCCAGCGGGTGAGGCGTTGCCGCCTTATTTGGACCATAACTTTTCGGTGTGCTTCGATTCCGCGCGACGGATTTCTCCTCATTTAGACGACCCTTTTCGCGTTGACGACAAGGGCGCTTCTCGGTGCTGATCAGGAGACATTAGTTCGGATTGCCGTGACTCGGGCAGAACCGGTGTAGGGTTTCCGCGCGCGTTACTAAATCCTTGGAGGTGTCCAATATTGACCAGCGGCAGCATAGTGAATCGTTGTACATTGTGCATTCTTCGACTCAATGATCGCCGCGAATCATCATCGTCCAGGCAAACGTGTGTGGCGCGGCGAGTTGGGCGCCTCCATCTCAGCCCTTCTGTTGATCTTCCTTCTTTTCGTCGTCGCCGTTGCCGCCGGCCAGACTAGTCCGCCAGCCGCGGGTAAGACGGTTCAATCTGGCGCCGCACCGGTGGCCAGTACGCCTTCCCCCGACGTATCCAAGTATGTGGGAGCCGAGACGTGTAAGACCTGTCACGAGGAAATCTATAACGCCTGGGAGAAGACGCCACACTGGAAGACCACTCTGAACAAGAAGGGCGGCCCTGCGAAGCAAGGTTGCGAGGGTTGTCATGGTCCTGGAGCCGACCATGTGGCGGGCGGCGGCGACAAAACCAAGATATGGCTGTTCGAGGGGAAGTCGCGACAGGAGACGAGCGCTCGTTGTCTCAGTTGCCACGGCGAAGCCCACGAACAATCGCGCTTCACCGAATCCGCCCACTCCAGTAGCGACGTTGGATGTCTCGATTGCCACTCTCCTCATCATGCTAAGGGAAAAGAGTTCCTGCTAGTCCAGGACCAACCCCAGTTGTGTTACGGATGCCACACATCCGCCAAGGCAGATTTCGCGAAACCATACCACCACCGCGTCAACGAGGGCTTAGTGCAGTGCAACGACTGCCACAACCCGCACGGCACGGGAACGGTGCGGCAGTTGCGGACTATGCCGAGCGGCGACGCGATTTGCTACAAGTGCCACGTCGACAAGCAAGGTCCTTTCGTCTACGAACATGTGCCGGTAAAGACTGAGGGCTGCACCAGTTGCCACTCACCCCACGGTTCCACCAATCCCCGGCTGCTCAATGTAATGCCAGTGAACATGCTCTGTCTGCAGTGCCACACTTTCTCGACACAGTTGACGGCCGGGGGCCCAAGCGGTCCCGCGCACAATCAGTCGGCGAAGTATCAGGCTTGCACCATGTGTCACACGCAGATTCATGGCTCCAATTTCAGCACTGTGTTTTTCAAGTAGGGAGCACCAATGGAGCCGCCCACAAAACTCGGCGTCAATTTGGAACCTTTGCTACTGGAGAGATCGGCGCCTGCGCGAGTCTGTCCGGAGCGAAGCCGCAGGGCGCGAGCGGAGCGCAGCTCGCCAGCTGCCGGTGGTCAACGTAAGCATCGAAGAGCGATAGCGCTAACGATGCTTTTGTGCGCAATGATCGTGCCTTCACCAGACAAACTCTCCGCCCAAACTCCCGCTACGAGTCCGACCCAGGCCCCGACTACCAGTCCAACTCCGGCACCGCCCGCCGAGCCCGATGGCATAACCCGCGGCGGGTATCAGATTCACTCCTCAGTCGAGCTCGGCTACCGCTCGAATGACGTGACTGGCAGCGAAGATATGTACGACACCTTAGTGAATCTGCGGACCGGCCCGCGAATTCTTGACCAGACGCTCACGATGCAGTCGGTCGACCACCAGGGTCTGCTGTTCGACAATCTCTACCTCAACAGCGTGGGATGGGGAGGCGATCCCAACAACTACATGCGCCTTCGTGCAGACAAAGACAAGTGGTACAACCTGCAAGGCAGTTTCCGTCGCGACCAAAGTTTCTTTGACTACGACTTGCTGGCGAATCCGCTGAATCCCTCAACCTCTACTCCATCAATTCCGATCCTGAGCTCGCCTCACCTGTTCGATACGACGCGACGCATGAGCGACGTCGATCTCACGTTGCTTCCGCAGTCCGTTGTGAGCTTCCGTTTGGGATGTTCGCATAACAACATGGCCGGGCCTTCGTATAGCAGCATTCACGAGGGCACGGAAGGTTCGCTGCTGCAAAACTGGAACACGACCATGAATTCCTACCGAATGGGAGTGGACTTTAGAATCGCGCCGCGAACTGTCCTCAGCTACGACCAATTCCTCGATTACTACAAGGGCGATACTGACTACCAACTGAATCCAATCAACCAGGCGCTCCTACCGACGATGCCTGCAAGTTCCGTTTCATTGGGTTTGTCCATCGACACTGTGAACAAGGAACCCTGCGCCGTGCCGACCGGCCAGAGCAGTTTGATTGTCAGCGGGACTCTGACCAATGTGACATGCAGCGCCTACTCCAGCTACTTGCGGAATCAGCGGATTCGTACTTCCATACCCACGGAGCGGATCAGCCTGCGCAGCAATTACTTCAAGATGTTAGAAGTGCTCGGTTCCTTTTCCTATAGTTCCGCGACTTCCAGCACACCGTTGGACGAGTCTTTCGGCGGGCTGCTCACGCGCACCAACACCCTCGCCTTCACCGGCACTGGGACAGGCGCCGCAAACCGCATTTCTGACGTAGTCGATCTCGAGGCGACATTGCACCTGACCCAGCACCTGCGCCTGATCGAGAAATTCTATTTTTGGGCCTACCGCATTCCGCAGAATGCCAATTTCAACGAACTCGACTATAGCTGTGCAGTGCCACCGTGCACGCTGCTGAGTACGCCGCTCACTACGCCAACACCTCCAGGAGGGACGCCCACCATAGCTCAGTCGTCTTTCAACCAGACTTGGACGAGAAATCAGACCGAGCTCGCCTGGGACATTTCGAAAAAAGCCGGCGTCCGCATCGGTTACCGCTACGGTGACCGGGACTTTAACCACTTCATTGACTACCTACCCGGAGACGTGGACCATTTCGTGGGCCTGGAACAAACGGCGCTCCTCGGGATCTGGGCACGGCCCATCCATACCTTGCGATTGAATTTCGATCTGGAGCTCACGAACTTCAACAGTGTGTTCGTCCGACTCTCGCCACGCAAGGTAGAGCGCTACCGTTTCCAGGCGAACTACAAACCGCGCTCATGGGCGACCCTGGGCGGATCCATCAACATCCTGAACCTATCCAACGGAGACGCACAGACCCAGTTTGTGGGCCATAACCAGAACTACGGACTGACCGCGTCGCTCGCGCCGCGCGAACGCATCGGAATGGATCTGGCATACAACTTCAACAGCATCATTCAGAATGCCCTGATCTGCTTCAACGACACGCCGCCAACCGGCGTGATCCTTCCTTTCGTGGCCAATGCCAATAACAATGACTGTGCAGGGAACGATACGTCCAACAACTTGATGGCGAACTCGTACTATACCAACCACACGAATTTCGGAATGGCCACTGTCAGGTTCAAGCCGGCGAAGCGGGTGATGGCCAACGTTGGCTACAGCATCACCAGTGTTGAGGGCAACGTGCCGCAGTTCAACATTCTGCAGCCCCTCGGCTCGTTGCAGTACAAGTACCAACAACCGGTGGCCAACCTGAGCGTGGATATTGCACGCAGGTGGGCTTTCAACATGGGCTGGAATTATTACCAGTACGCTGAAGGTTCGTTCGTTGGTCCAACAGCGCCACGCTATTTTCACGCCAACTCGCTAACCGAGTCGCTGCGTTACTCGTTCTGATGTTCTAGCGTTCATGGAGGTGTAGGGGCTGCCACGGCAACCGCTACATGAAACGCGATTCAGAGTTGTTGGATCCAGCAATTTGAGAACGCAAATCTAACCAGCAAATCGAAGGGACTGTGAATATGAAAACAATCGGAATGAAAGTGTTCGCCACAATGGCAGCAATCGCGGTCGTGTTTCTTCTCGCTTTGTCGGCTCAAGCGCAGAACGCGTCGGAAACGCTCTACAAAGCAAAATGTGCCACATGCCACGGGGCCGACGGAACCGGTTCGGCGATGGGGACAAAAATGGGCGCCCACGATCTTACAACCGCCGCCGTGCAGGGAATGTCGGACACGGAGCTCACCGACATCATCACGAACGGCAAGGGAAAAATGCCGAAGTATGGAGCATCTCTGAAGCCGGAAGATATTAAGGGACTGGTGGCCTATATCCGGACATTCAAGAAGTAGTCCGGTAGCCTGCGACCAGCTCGTGACGGTTCGAGAAGGAGTTGGCATCGTTCCCAGCGAAGGTCGGCGCAAGCGGTAGTCGCGCACCATGGTGGATTAGTGTCGGTGGATCAGTGGCTCGCGGGCTTGCGGACGGCGATGAGCGAGACCTGCTCCAGCCCAGGGAAGTGATCGTCTTTATCCGGTTTGCGTTGCGCGGGAGCAAGCTGCTGAACCGTGGTTCGCGCCGGTGGCGTTGGTCCGAAATACTGCGCGTACACTTCGTCAAACAACTGCAGGTCCAAGAGATCGTCCAGGTAGACCGTGGTGGAAACCACCTGGTTGAAACTCATCTCAGCTTCTTCAAGATTATCGAGCTGATTGCGCATGGTCTGCCGGAGTTGATGTGGCGTGCTGGTTGCATAAACGCCGCCGTGCGGGCCCGGAATGAATCCATCCTTTGCGGAACAGTACAGAGTGTCGCCGGCAAAAACGCAGGGACTTGCCGTGGGACTGGGCGGCATGTTCTTCGGACGCACAGCCTTCCGCGACCTGAGATCGCGCACGGCCACGCCCGTGTATTCGATGTGGGCGCCGCCGGGGAGACTCGCTACCTCGATGGTGGCCCGCGCCGGAGTATTGCCGAACTCAAACCGCCGCGCGTAACGCTCATTCATAACCCGCGCGGGAAATTCGGCAGTCAGGTAAGGATTGACGAAAACCATGTTGCCGAGGTCAAGGCCGGCTGCCTTCAGCACCGCCTGCATGCGATCGAGCGCCAGATCAACCTGCGCTGCGGGATCATCCGGGACCTTGCCGGAATCGCTGCCCGCCATGCTCGAGATAAAAAGCCGGTCGTGGGTGAGAATTCCCGGCGCCGCTGGATCCTCTGATTTGAAGTTCGGTGGATAGACAGCCCGCTTGTCCGTGAGACTGCGCACTGCAACGGCATTGATCTGAATGGGCGGCTCCGGCACCCGTGCCACGCCTAGCACGGCGCGTGCTGGCGGAGCCTTCCCAAAGTATTCGGCAAAGACTCTGTTCATTTCGCCGTACTGGCTGATGTCCTGCAAATAAACCTGCGTGTAGACCACGTGCTCCATGGTCAATCCCGCGGATTCGACGGCCGCCTTCACATTGTCCAGAGCCTGCCGCACCTGAGCATCAAAAGTTGCCGGCGAACTACCGTCCGGCCGGCGAGGGCCCTGGCCGGAAATGTAAACGTAATCTCCCGCGTCTACAGCGGGTGAGTAAAAGCGACTCGGGTGAACCGACGGCTGCACGGGAGCAACGGCGTGCCCTTGCTCCTGCGCTACGAGCGCAGACGAAAGCAGAAATCCAGCCAGCAGCAATCGCATGGAAACTTTCAGATCGAATGTTCTCACCACAACCTCGCCTGTCTACGCCGCGGCCTTCTTTTGCGCCGCGCCGAAAATCGCGCGCAATCTTTGCCCCACAATCATTTCCTCGCCGGGCTGGATGGTCATCGAAACCAGTTCAATGTGGTCTGGGCCTTTTGGTTCTTTGTGGTTGGGATTTCCCTCGCGAACGGCCCTTACCAGGCTTGGATTATCTGCTCCAAGCACTTCGATCACCGGATCGCTCGCGCGCAGCTGCGCAACACAATCCGAGATACTGAACCCCCACGCCTGTTGATCCCATGAGATCTTCAGCGTCGGATAACGGTTCCCATCGTCGGGAGTGTACGTCTCAGTCTTGACGCCGGGCACGGTTTCGACCAGCTTTCGAATGCGGTCGATGCGGCCGTTCCATTCGGCGTACAGCTTCTTCTCGTCCAGCTTCAGCCACGTCTCTAGCGCCGTCAGACACCCGATGATTTCTTCTTTCCCGACTTTCATCGGGCGGCACACGGCGCCTTCCCGCGGACTGCAATTGAGGAGCGCGGCCTCGATCAGATCTTTGCGCCCCAGAAGCAAGCCGCTGCACTGCGGTCCGCACAGCCCTTTTCCGCCCGAGAAGCAGTAGAGGTCGAGGCCCATGCGGGCGTAAAGCTTGGCATTGTCGGCGGGCGGGATGCCGGCGGCATCATCCAGCAGCATGGGAATCTTGTGATCTTTGGCGATGGCCAGTTCGCGCACCAGTTTTTCCCCCAGATCCGTGGTGTAGATCATCGCGGTTTTGTCGTTGATAGCGTTAGCCAGTTCTTCCGGCGAATAGGTGAGAACCAGCTTGGCGCCGGTCAGCCGTATCGCGCTATCGAAGGCGCTGCGGCCTCCCACCATGATTACTTCATGCTTCAGGCCGGTCGTGTCGGGGAGCTGCCAGATGTATTTGTCGTCAGTGCCGGCCATACAGCCAGCGGTTGCGGCGGCCATCGCACCCGCTGCGCCCGAAGTGATGATGCCCGACTCCGCCCCCGTGAGTTCAGACAAACGTCGGCCGACCGCACGCTGCAGATCGAGCACGTTGACGAAATGCTGCGCCGCTTCGACCTGCGCCTGACGAACCTCCGGAAATTCCATGGACCCGCTCAGATACGTCCACGTGCCGCGGCAATTGATCACCGTCTTCACGCCCAGCCGGGTGTACACATTCTGTCGAGGATCCCGCCCGATCGCGGTGGCGGCTTGCGCATATATGTCGCGGGCGGCAATCTGGCTCAGCAGCGGAGCGGCCGCTAGCAGTTTTACGAATAACCGCCGGCTGGGTTTCTGGATCGACATCAAATGCCTCCTAAGGAAAAGTTCAGTTGCGCAAAACGATAACCAATCTTGTTGGATCAGCTGCGGTGAAGCGGGACAGCTTTAATCTTCCTCGCCCCTCAGCGGAATCTGCGATCGTACGGCGAGTATGTAAGCCTTCGCTCCCGGCTTGTTCTGGTTATAGAACCCCACCGTGCAGTTTGGCCGGAAATAGTAGGCGTCTCCCGCTTTGGCCGGATAGCGGCCCTCAACTCCATCCATTCCACTTCCCGCCACCATCTCGCCCTGACCCTCAATGACTAGATAGATCTCTTCCGCGGTTTCGTGGTGATGCGGGAAGTTCGTGCCCCCGGGCGCGAAGTTCATCCAGAAAAGGCTGGTCACCACGTATGCCTCATCGATCGCGTCACGCTTACCAGTTCGTGGGCCGACCAGCAACTTGTACAAAACCGACGTAGGATGACCTTCGACAGTCTCCTCTTTCACGTCCTGCAGATTGATGATTCTGGGATGCGGAGAGACCGCTCCGAGCGTGATGCGGGGCGGGATCTTGAAGCCCATAACCAGGACTCGCAGAGCCTGACCGGAATTGTTGGCGATCAAATGCTTGACACCAGGGGCCACATACGCGAAATCATTCGCGCGCAGGGGATGCGTCTCGTCGCCGTATCGCAGAGTGCCCGTGCCCTCCAGAACAAAATCAATCTCTTCTTCACGGTCGTACAGAACATTCTGACACTCGCCTTGGGCATCAACCGAAACCTCTGCAAAGCG
>PMUM01000181.1 GCA_003166855.1 Acidobacteriaceae bacterium
TCTGTCGTCCTGCCTATGACTGCCGTCCTTTAATCCTGCGGGTTGCAACGTTGAGCGAGATGCGCAGAAGTGTGCGCGCGGCGCTCCTGTCTTGTTGTCTCCACACGAGCTGTCAGAATCAGAAAGGACTATTCCCATGCAATTCGTGGATAAGGCATTCGCCCGCCGGCTGGAGTCGGTCGAGGAGATGCCGCAGGTGATGTACGCGCGCATGTTTCAGAAGACGCGCCCTGAGATCGGTGCGGCAGAGGAAGAAATCTGCGGCGGTCACATGATCTTTGCGGGGTTGGGTTCACCCATCGGAAGGGCGACCGGCGTCGGGCTGGATCGTGAGTTCACGGCGGTGGATCTTGATCGCGTGGAAGGGTTTTATCGAGCGCACAAGGCTCCGTCGCAGGTGGATTTGTGTCCCATGCACGAGCCCTCGGTATTCGAGCTGTTCAAGGAACGCGGGTACGCGATCGCGGAACTGAACAACGTCCTGTTCCGAAAGCTGGACGCGCAGGAGGCGTTCCCTCCGCCCCCGGCGGGATGCGAGATTCGGCCGAGTCGACTGGAAGAGGCCGATACCGCGGGGGCAATCGTGGAAAGCGCATTCTTCCCCGACGGCGCGCCGGAGGCCTATCGTGGCCTGGTCGCGCCGTTCTACCAGATGGAGCGGGCGTTGGCATTCGTGGCCAGTATCGAGGGCAAACTGGTGGCGTGCGGCACGGGGCTGGTCATCCCGGAGCACCGGGTCTTTGCCCTCTGCGGCGCGGGGACGCTGGCTGAATTCCGCGGACGCGGCTTGCAGACAGCGCTGCTGCGAGCTCGCATGGCGGCCGCGGTCCAGGCCGGGTGCGAGTACGCCGTCGTGGTCACGAACGGCGGCACCACCTCGCAGCGCAACGCCGAACGCCTGGGCTTCCGGGTAGCGTACAGCAAGGTCACGGTGATCAAGCAATTGGAAGCGTAGGTTGCAAAGTAGCGCCGCCGTCCCGGCGGCTGTCGCGGGGGCGTCTCGCCCGCGCGTGCGAGGGCAGGATGCCCTCGCGACAGCCGGCAAGNNGGCAAGATGCCGGCGCTACTTTGCGGCAGCTGCTACGGTCGCCCGTTGCGGTTCCACATGCGTCCATTGCATAGTGGAAGCGATGTCTACGGAAAGCTTTACGCTGCAAGGCAAGCACGTTCGCCTCGAACCTCTGGATCACTGCCACGTCGACGGCCTGGTAGCCGCGGCCGGCGACGACGAGTCGCTCTACCAGTGGAGTCCCGTCCCTCGAGGCAAGATCGCGGCGATCAGTTACGTCGACACCGCCCTAGCCTGGCGAGACGCAGGCAGTGCTGTGCCGTTCGCGATTGTGCGTGTGAATGATGGTGCCGTCATCGGCTCTACCCGCTTCTGGAACATCGAGCGATGGGCATGGCCGCAGGGCCATCCCTCGCACGGCCGCAACGCGCCGGACGCCTGTGAGATCGGCTATACATGGTTGACTCGCTTGGCCGTCCAGACCGCAGCGAACACGGAGTCCAAGCTGCTCATGCTCACTTACGCCTTTGAAGATTGGCAGGTGCTGCGCGTCTGCTTTCACACCGACGCCCGCAACCGGCGCTCCCGTGCCGCGCTGGAACGCATCGGCGGACAATGCGAAGGCATCCTTCGCGCTCACCGCATGGCCGCGGACTTCATCCCCCGCGATTCCGTGCGCTACTCGATCCTGGCAGCCGAGTGGCCCGCCGTGAAGCAGAGGCTGCTTCAGTTCGTCGATCGAGTGTAAGTGTGGCGCGGGCGCCCACGCCCGCGCGACGTGCGGCACAATTTGCAGCCCGAGCGACTTCACGCGATTGTCTTAGCTTCAATCCCGTCATTCTCCGGCTGATCCTTGCCCTGCTTCGTTACGGGATGCTGGAAGCAAAGCCCATATCCGTCGGGATCCTTAAACCACAACTGGTTCATGCCGTAAGGCGCCACCTTTGGCGGTTTCAAGCTGACCCCATGCGCGCGCAGGTGCTGGTATGCGGCATCAAGATCCTTGCATCCGAAAAACAGGCAAGTGTCGTCGTGGGCGGCCACGCGCGGCGGATCCGGCGCGGGCGGCCTCTGGTCGGCCTCGTAGGCAGTATTGAGCATCAACTCCGCGCCATTCAACTTCAGCCGCGACCAATTGCAGTCGTCCCCTGGCTCCGACGTGGCGTAAACGCTGAACCCCAGCACGTCGCGGTAAAAGCGGATTGCGGTCGGCATGTCGAAAACCTGCACCAGGGGACAAATACCGTGAATGTCCATGACGGTTTAACCTCCGTAGGTTTGGCCGGAAATATATCAGAAGACCGGAGTCCCACAAATCGGAGTCGCGAGAAGAAGCGCTTGAAGAAGAAAGCGTCAAGGAAGACTCGCGCAAAGAAGAAGAAACGGAAGAAACCTTAGCGACCTCCCGATGCGCAGGAGCAGATCAAACCGCGTTCTGGCAGCGAGGCGCCTCTACAACGCGTGCTATCTTTTAGTTTTGCTTGGGAGTTGGGAAGTGCCCGTCACCTACAGTATCGACACCACACGACGGCTCATTCGTACCGCTTGCACTCGGCCCTTGAGGTTCGAGCAGGTGATCGACCACTTCCGACAACTCAACGACGATCCCGCCTGCTCCGGACGTCTGGATGTCCTACTGGATGTTACTGACGCGGACACGTTGCCCAACAGCAGCCAACTGGGGGCGGTCGGCGCGGCTGCGAGCGCCATTCGCAATAAGGTGCAGTTTGGGGCGTGTGCCATAGTAGCCGCCAGCGACGCCATGTTTGGCATGATGCGAGTGTTCGAGGTCCAAGCCGGCCCCTATTTCGGCGCGATGCGCGTGTTTCGAAACGCCGATGACGCGGAGAAGTGGCTGGCTTCCAATCCCGAGGCGGCTGATCCGGGACCGTAACCCGCATCGCTCCCGCTCCGGTTCCAGCAGCCTTCGACGGAGGTCCTGACCGCGCGCACCTCCGGGATTTGACTCTGCTCGCTTCAGTCGGCTAGCCTCAAGAGTTCGTGGCAACTCCTGGGGCCTTCAATCCGCATGCGATCCCTGCATAAATCATTGATTTTGCTTCTAATGACGCTCTTGGCGATCGGCGCGACGCCTTCCGCCCAAGCCTCCGCACATCCAGTTCACGCGCAGCACGCAATCGTGGTCAGCGTGCACGAGTTGGCGTCCCAAGTCGGCGTGGACATCATGAAGGCGGGCGGCAACGCCATCGACGCCGCTGTGGCCACCGGGTTTGCGCTGGCAGTAGTGCACCCTCCGGCGGGAAATATCGGTGGCGGCGGATTCATGTTGATCCGCATGGCCGACGGTATCACGCATTTCCTCGACTATCGTGAAAAAGCCCCGGCAGCGGCGACGCGTGACATGTATCTGGACCCTCAGGGCAACGTGATCAAGGACGCCAGCGAGATCGGCTACAAGTCGATCGGCGTGCCCGGTTCGGTCGCTGGCCTGGTTTATGCCGAGCAGAAATACGGGAAGCTGACGCTCAAGCAAGTCATGGCCCCATCCATCCGGCTCGCGCGCGAGGGCTACGCGCTGACCTGGGGAGAGTCGCACGACTTCCAGACGGACAAACACCTCGCCGAGTTTTCTGAATCGCGACGCGTGTTTCAGCGCAACGGCGACTACTACAAGCCGGGAGAGATTTTCCGCCAGCCCGACCTGGCTCGCACGCTGCAGCGAATTGCCGAGAAGCCCGACGATTTCTATCACGGCTCCCTCGCCCGCGAACTGGCTGCGGCCATGCAGAAGGGAGGCGGTCTGATGACCGCGGACGATCTGGCGCACTATGAAGTCAAGGAGCGCACGCCGGTGCGCGGAACCTATCGCGGATACGAAGTGATCAGCGCTCCGCCGCCATCGTCGGGCGGAACTGTGCTGATTGAATCCCTCAATATCCTGGAAGGCTACGATCTCGCCAAGATGGGAGACCGCTCGGCCCAGTCGATTCACTACACCACCGAGGCGTTCCGGCGGGCATTCTTCGACCGCGCCGAATTTCTGGGTGATCCGGATTTCGCCAAGATCCCCGTGGCGCAGCTCATTGACAAACGATACGCAGCGGCCTGGGAAGATACGATTGATCCGGCGCACGCCACGTCGAGCAAAGACTTGAAGCGCCCGGCAGTGTTCAATGAACTCGAACAATATGCGGCCGCGCATCCGCCGATGACGCCGCATGAGTCCAACCATACCACGCACTATTCCGTCATGGACGCCGACGGCAACGCCGTGGCCGTGACCACAACCATCAACGACTGGTTCGGGTCGCGGGTCACTGCCGATGGTCTGGGCTTCCTGATGAACGATGAGATGGATGACTTCTCTGCCAAGCCCGGCGTGCCCAATTCCGACGGCTTGCTGCAAGGTGAGGTAAACGCCATTGGGCCCGGGAAGCGTCCGCTTTCGTCGATGACTCCAACGATCGTAGTCCACGATGGCAAGACCGTCATGGTCCTCGGTTCGCCGGGCAGTTCCAAGATCATCACCACGGTCGCCAATGTTTTAATGGGTGTGGTGGACTACGGCATGAACATTCAGGAGGCAGTCAACGCGCCCCGTTTTCATAATCAATGGATGCCCGACGTCCTCAGTGTGGAACAATGGTTCTCACCCGACACCCTGAACTTGCTGCATCACATGGGATACAACATTGAAGTCGGGCTCCACTATGGCGCGGATGTGGACTTCTATTGGAGCGACGCAGAGTGTATCGCCGTCGACGTCAAAACCGGCGACCGGTTGGGCGCCAGTGACGGCCGGGGAAGCGGAAAGGCAGTAGGCTACTGACAGGCATTGAAGATTGATGATTGCTGATTGTTAATTGAGAATCAAAACGAACGAGTCTTGGGTTTTGAATCGGCAATCAGCAATCAACAATTTTTCCTAAGGCACAACATGCTAAAAGCAGTTTCCACGTATCTGTTCGTGAAAGAGCGGCTGCATCCCGGCATTCTGGATGGGTTGTCTCGCAGTGGCGTGCAGGCGGTTGAGATTTTCGCGGCTCGCCAGCACATCGATTACGCCAACCGCAAGGCGCACGTCAAGGAAATTGCCGACTGGTTCCGCGGCAGCGGGATTCCACTGAACTCCGTCCACTCGCCTCTCTACGCCGACTACGAGTGGGGACGTGCCGGAGCGCCGCCGGTGAACATTGCCTCCACTGACCGCGCAGGCCGCATTGAGGCCATGGACGAGATCAAGCGCGCTCTGGAAATTGCCGAGCAGATTCCGTTTCGATTCCTGGTGCAGCATTTGGGCGCGCCCAACGAGGATTTCAGCGAGAAGAAGTTCGAAGCGGCCATGACTTCGATCGAGCACCTGCGGGCCTTTGCCAAACCGCTGGGCGTGCGCATTCTGCTGGAAAATATTCCGAACGAACTCTCGACACCCGATCGCCTGGTGGAAATGATCCGCGGCGCGCACTTCGACGATGTGGGCGTCTGTTTCGATTTCGGCCACGCGCACATGATGAGCAACGTCCGCGAGGGCTTTGAAATCCTGCGCACGCACATTTGCTCCACCCACGTTCACGACAACGACAAGATGAAGGATTCCCACCTGTGGCCGGGGCAGGGAACCATCGACTGGAAAGAAGCCATGGAACTCCTGCGTTCCGCTCCCCAAACTCCGCCTCTGCTGCTGGAACTCGGGGAAGACGAGAAAGTGAATCCGCTGGAAAAGCTGGGAGAAACGTTCGACAAGCTGGAAGGAGCCTAGGTTTCAAGGTTTCATAGTTTCAAAGTTTCAAGGACCCGCATGGATTCGCCTTGAAACTCTGAAACCTTGAAGCTTTGAAACCTGAAATCATGTCACCCGTCACCACCATCGCAGAAATCGGCAAACATGAGGGTCAGTCCGTCACCATCCGTGGCTGGCTCTACAACCTGCGCGAGAGCGGGAAGCTGCTGTTCCCGCAATTTCGCGACGGGTCGGGCATCATTCAAGGTGTTGTGCCTAAGAACGCGGTTCCGCCGGAAGTGTTCGATGCCATCAAAACGCTGACGCAGGAATCAAGCGTCATTGTCGAAGGCAAAGTCCGCGCCGATAAGCGCGCCCACGGCGGCTACGAACTTGATGTGGCCAACGTGCAGGTCGTGCAGCGCGTGCCCGAATCGACGCCCTACCCGATCACTCCCAAGGAGCACGGCACCGACTTCCTGATGGAGCACCGCCATCTTTGGGTGCGCTCCCAGCGGCAGGCCGCAATTTTGCGGGTGCGTGCCGAGATCATCAAAGCGGCGCGTGACTTCTTCGATGAACGCGGCTTCACGCTTACTGATCCGCCAATCATCACTCCGGCGGCATGTGAAGGAACGAGCACGCTGTTCCCGGTCGATTACTTCGACGAGCAGGCGTTCCTCACGCAATCGGGCCAGCTTTATGTGGAAGCCACTGCCATGGCGCTAGGCAAGGTGTATTCGTTTGGTCCCACGTTCCGCGCGGAGAAATCGAAGACGCGCCGCCACCTCACCGAGTTCTGGATGGTCGAACCCGAAGTCGCCTACGCCGAACTCGACGATGTGATGGCACTGGCCGAAGGTCTCATCACCTTCATCGTGAAGCGTTGCCTCGAGAAGCGCCGCGTCGATCTGCAGACCATTGGCCGCGACATTTCCAAGCTCGAAAAAATCGAGGCACCTTTCCCGCGCATCAGCTACGACGAAGCGGTCAAGAACCTGCAGGAAGGCCATGCCAAGGGCGCGCTCGAATCGAAATTCGAATGGGGCGGCGACCTCGGCTCGCCCGACGAAACCTATCTTTCAGCGCAGTTCGACAAGCCAGTCATGGTGCACCGTTACCCGGCAAAAGTAAAAGCCTTCTACATGGAACCCGATCCGCAGCGTCCGGACCTGGCCTTATGCGTCGACGTGCTCGCCCCCGAAGGTTACGGCGAAATCATCGGTGGCTCGCAGCGTATGGCGTCGTATGAATTGCTGCTGCAGCGCATCCATGAACATAACTTGCCGGAGGAAGCCTTCAAGTGGTATCTCGACCTGCGCAAGTTCGGCAGCGTGCCCCACGGAGGCTTCGGCATGGGCATTGAGCGCGCGGTAGCGTGGATCTGCGGCCTGGAGCACGTGCGCGAAACGATCCCGTTCCCCAGAATGTTGTACCGGCTATATCCGTAAGAGTTTTCGAGTCACTTGATTACACAATTCCTCAATCCCTGTTGATTGACTATGACGACAACTGCAAGCTCCTCGAACATTACTCCCCGAAAGATCCGCGTCATTGGCGTTCCCCTCGATCTCGGCCAGTCCCGCCGCGGGGTCGACATGGGACCGTCGGCCGTGCGCGTGGCCGGCCTCGAAGCCCGCCTCGAAGCGCTCGGCCACGAAGTCGAAGACGGCGGCAACGTGCCCGTCGCCATTCCCGAGCAGAAGAAAGAGGGCGACACCCACGCCAAGTACTTGAAGGAGATCACGGCCACCTGCACCAAGCACGCAGAGCTTGTGATCAAGACGCTCGAGGCCGGCAAAGTCCCCCTCGCGCTTGGCGGAGACCACTCCATGGCCGCGGGCACGGTCTCAGGCGTGGCCGAGTACTATCGGCGCCAGAAGCAGCACGTCGGCCTCATCTGGATAGACGCTCACACCGACATCAATACGCCCGACTCATCCCCCAGCGGCAACGTGCACGGCATGCCGCTGGCCGCGATCATGGGACTGTGGCCCTCGGAACTGGGAAACATCTTCGACTTCTCTCCAAAGGTGAAGCCGCAGAATTGCGTGCTCGTGGGCGTGCGCGACATCGACGCCGTGGAAAAAGAAAACGTGGTCCGCGCCGGCATCGGCGTCTTCACTATGCGCGACATTGACGAGCGGGGCATGCGCACCGTGATGGAAGAAGCTCTCCGCATGGCCGCTCGCGGCACCGCCGGCTATCACATTTCGCTCGACATGGACTGGGTCGATCCGGAGGACGCGCCCGGCGTGGGCACTCCCGTGCGGGGCGGCGCCACGTATCGCGAAGCTCATCTCGCCATGGAAATCATCGCCGACCATGGACACATGCTGAGTTTCGAGATTGTCGAGGTGAATCCGGTCATCGACGAACACAACCGCACCGCCGATCTCGCCGTGGAGTTAGCGCTCTCGGCCTTCGGGAAAAAGATTCTGTAGCTGTTTCTGGGTGCCCCATTTCTCGCGTTCTGTGCGAGAAGTGGGGATTTTGTAAGCTCCACACAGAGACATAACCCGTATCAACCCTGCGATTGACGCGACACTTCATCCGCGTCCACACTGGAAGGTCATGGAAAAGCTTCGGGTCGGCATCTTATTCGGCGGGCGCAGCGGGGAGCACGAGGTTTCGCTCCTCTCGGCCGCATCGGTTCTCAACGCAATCGATAAAGAGAAGTACGAGGTCGTGCCCATCGGCATCACCAAAGATGGCCGCTGGCTCACGGCAGAGCACGCCGAGAATCTTCTGACCGGCAAGCTCGTGCTGGAGCCGCGCAACCTTCGCGCCGGCGATCCGGAGACCACGACTTCAGCCGCAGTGCTGGCGCGAGGCGAAGCCGTCGTCGTGCCACCAGAGCCGGTTCATCGCCACGGCGGCTTGGTGCCCTTTCAAACCGACGCCGCACTAATGCGCCGCGCCAGCGATCGCGCCATCAATGTCGATGTAATCTTCCCCGTGCTCCATGGCACCTTTGGCGAGGACGGCACCATCCAGGGCCTGCTCGAACTCGCCGACATTCCCTACGTTGGCGCGGGCGTGCTGGGCTCGGCCGCCGGCATGGACAAAGATATTATGAAGTCGTTGTTCATCGCCGCTGGGATTCCGATCGTGAAGCACGTCACGATCCTGCGCGGCGCGTGGGAGAAAGATCCAAAGAAAGTTCAGAAGCAGGTCGAGAGCAAGCTGACCTACCCGGTCTTCGTGAAGCCGGCCAACCTGGGGTCGTCAGTAGGCATCAGCAAGGCGCACAACCGCAAGGAGCTTGGCCCAGCGATCGAGGAAGCGGCGAAGTTCGACCGCAAGATTGTCATCGAGCAAGGTGTAGGTGGAAAGAAAGAAAAAGCTCGCGAGATCGAGTGTTCGGTGCTGGGCAACGACGAGCCAGTCGCCTCAGTTCCGGGAGAAATTGTCCCTGGCAAAGAGTTCTACGACTACACCGCGAAGTACGTCGACGAAGGCTCGCAACTGATCATCCCCGCCAAACTCACCAAGGCTGAAACCAAAAGAGTTCAGGAACTGGCGGTGAGGGCATTTCAGGCAGTGGACTGTTCTGGTCTCGCCCGCATCGATTTTCTGATGGATCCGAAAACCGGAAAGATCTTCCTGAACGAGATCAATACCATGCCCGGATTCACCGCAATCAGCATGTATCCCAAGCTGTGGGGTGCGTCGGGCTTGGCCTATGCCGATTTGATTGACCGCCTGATTCAACTCGGCATCGAGCGCCACGAGGATAAAAAGAAGAACCAGTACAGCCGGTAAAGAACTTAAAGCAGAAGCGGCGAGAAGTATTTCAACGGAGTTGTTTCCCTCCGTGTCCTCAATGTCCTCTGTGGTTTAACGCTTTTCTCTATTTCGCGCAGACAAAATTCGCCGCATCATTCGTATCGCCGCTGCCTTTGTACTTTGCAGCCTGTGGATACGCGCACAGCGGTCGCGTCATCTTCGGGTGCGCCTCGTCCTCGCCGGCATACTTCGAGGCGATGATCGTGGATGGCGCCGCCCCCTTCTCTACCCACTGTTCCAGCGCGGCATCCACGCTGTGCTGCGGATCGTCGAACTTCAAATGCCCCACCTGCCCGAAAGAGTCGGCACCGGGGCCATCGCCGCAATGCTGCATGCCCGGCACCATGTACAGCCGTACGAATGAATCCGCGTCCTTCGTTCCCATCTTTGCCAGCACGCTCTCGTAATAGTTGACTGTGTTGAGCGCGGGAATCGCCGGATCGTCCCAGCCGTGATACAGAATCAGCTTTCCACCCCGTGCCTTAAACGGCTTCAGATCGGCGTCGGTCGCGTTGAGCGCGCTCGCAGTTTTCTCTTCGGCTAACTTTAATCCCGCATCGACCGCGAACGTCTTGTAATCCCAGTCGGATTTTTCGTACACCATATTCGAGAAGTATCCGATGCCGAAGAATGCCATCAGGCTCTTGGCCGGAGCCGGACCGGTAATCCAGATTCCCCACCCGCCCTGCCCATCCTCCGCGCCGGGTAAAAAGCCCGGGAAGACCTCGCGCCCATGCGAGTCATGCGGCCCCGCGTAGATCGCTTTCAGCGCAGCCGCTTGCGGCGCCGTCAGACACTTGTCATTGTCTTCGCCCGCCTTGCACTGGATCGTCGCCGGATCGAAGTGGCATTTTCGAGGATCGTTCAGGATCCCATCGCGCACTCCGTCGAGTTCGTCACAGGCGGCGTTCACTGCCGCACCGATTGTCGGAATCTTCGCCTGCGGAATAAAACTGGCCGCGTCGAGCGTCAGCGCCTGCGTGTCCGTCGCCGCAGTCGACAGCAGCGCTGTCCAGTAGTTGGCCGGAGCCCCCGCCAGAATTCCGTCGTAGTCCGCGGGATAGCGCTGCGCCTCCATCAGCGCCTCGCG
>PMUM01000470.1 GCA_003166855.1 Acidobacteriaceae bacterium
GTCGCCGCAGACAATGGTCATGCCCGGCTGTGTCAACCCCAGTTCTGGACCAATCACGTGGACGATGCCCTGATCCGGCGAATCCATGTCAAAGAGCCGGATGCCAAACTCCTTGCAGTTCGCCTGCAAAGCCGCAATCTGCTTGGCGGCGATCAGATCGGTGATGGGAGTACCGCGCGGCTCGGTGGGAATATTGTGGTCGACGGTCGCCACGGTGCGCAGGGGTTGTCGCACTTTGCGTCCGGCCACGCGCAGGCCGTCAAACGCCTGCGGCGACGTGACCTCGTGGACGAGATGCAAGTCGATATAGAGGATAGGCGACCGTCCCGCCGGCTGCGCCACCAGATGTGCGTTCCAAATCTTCTCGAATGATGTTTTCTTCTGTGACATTCAATTCAACTCGCTGTTGCTCAAAACTACCGGGGTGTCGTGATGGCTCCTTGCGATGCCGACGAAACCAGAGCCGCATACTTCGCGAACACGCCCTTTGGATAGCGCGGCTGCGGCGCTTTCCACTGCGCCATGCGCTGGCGCAATACTTCGTCGCTCACTTCCACGACCAGTTCACGCTTGTTCACGTCAAAGCGAATCATGTCGCCGTCGCGCACGCCTGCAATCGGACCTCCGAGCGCCGCCTCGGGAGAAACATGTCCGGCCATCAGGCCGCGAGTCGCGCCGCTGAATCGTCCATCAGTTAAGAGCGCGACGGAACCACCAAGTCCCTCGCCCACAATCGCCGCAGTCACGCCCAGCATCTCGCGCATTCCCGGACCACCCTTCGGCCCTTCGTTGCGAATCACGACCACATCTCCTGCTTGAATCTTCTTCGCGGTGACCGCGGCCATGGCGTCTTCCTCCGACTCGAACACACGCGCTGGTCCGCGTTGCTCCAGCCGTTCATGCCCGCTGATCTTTGCGACACAACCTTCCGGCGCAAGATTTCCCTTGAGAATCACGAGACCGCCAGTCGCCTTCAGGGGCTTCTCAAGCGCAACAATCACTTCTTGTCCCGGGGTCTCGACCGCGCTCTCGCTCTCGACGCCAATCGTTTGCCCTGTGACGGTCTTCGCCGACGAGTGCAGATATTTCCCATTGACCAATCGCTTCGCCAGCAGTCGAATGCCTCCTGCGCGATGCATGTCCGAAGCCACGAAGCGTCCCGAGGGCTTGAGATCGGCGAGCAGCGGAGTGCGAGCGCTGACCGTTTGGAAATCCTCAATGTCCAGCTCAACTCCCGCTTCGCGCGCAATCGCCAGCAGGTGCAGAACCGCATTGGTCGATCCGCCCGTCGCCGCAACGGACGCGATCGCATTTTCGAAAGCGTTGCGCGTGAGAATATCGCGGGGCTTGATTCCGTTCTTCAGCACGTTCATCACAACCTTGCCGCAGGCGAACGAGATGTCGTCTTTCAGCGGATCCATCGCTGGAACGCTATTGAAGCCCATCGGCGAAAGCCCGATCATCTCCATCACCGTTGACATGGTGTTCGCCGTGTACTGCCCCCCGCACGCGCCCGCCCCCGGACACGCCGCGTCCTCCAGTCCGCGCAGGTCTGCGTCACTCATTTTTCCCGCCATGTTCGCGCCGATCGCTTCGTAGACGTCCTGAATCGTCACGTCTTTTCCGCGATAGCTGCCCGGAGCGATGGTTCCACCGTAAAGCACCATGCCCGGCAAGTTCATGCGTGCCAGCGCCATCGCGGCTGCAGGAATAGTCTTGTCGCATCCCACGACGCACACGACCGCATCAAACATTTGTCCGCGGCAGACGAGTTCAATCGAGTCCGCGATCAGCTCGCGGCTCACTAACGACGCGCGCATGCCTTCGGTGCCCATCGTCTCGCCATCAGAGATCGCGATGGTGTTGAACTCCATCGGTGTCCCGCCGGCAGCGCGAATCCCTTCCTTCACTTTGGCCGACAAGCGGCGCAAATGAAAGTTGCAGGGCATGGTTTCGATCCACGTATTGGCAACACCGATCAGGGGACGGCTGAGATCGGCGTCAGTGAATCCAATGGCCTTGAACATGGAGCGCGCGCCGGCGCGGTCGCGCCCTTCAGTGATTCCACGGCTAATGTGCTTGAGATCCATAATTATTAGACCCAGTGAAAGCTTACAGGATGGATTAGCGAGGTTTCAAAGTTTCATAGTTTCAAGGTTTCAATTTCAGTCGCCGAACTTTGAAACTTCGAAACCTTGAAACTGTGAAACTTGGTCCAGACAAAAACGGGGAACCTGCTCAGCAGCAGGCTCCCCCAATGCATGACGCTGCCCAGGAGCCGTCATGCTTGCCCAGCTACAAACTCAAACTTACGCCCGAGCTGCGGCGCGCGACTCTTCGATCGACACGCCTGCGGGCGGATGTGGACCCGCCCATGCACTCGCAGGTGCAGCCCCAGAACTGACCTTGATAACATCCGCGATACCGTACCATTCGCGATACAGCTGGCCAACCTGCTTCTGATTCACCTCGAGCGCCAGCGTGACCTGATGATCGTGCTCGGCTGGTTCGGCTTGTACAACAGGCAGATCGAGCGCCCGGCGCGAAGCCGCGTTCAGAATGCGCATCAACGTTCCCTGCGTATTGCGATACCGAATGTGAAAAGTCTGCATAAGCTAGCTCCCTGTAGCGCCATTTCTTGTAGCGCCGGCGTCTCGCCGGCTGTCCGGCGGCCATCTTGGCCGCCGTTGCTCGTGCTACTGCGTCGGTTCTTCTTCCAGCAGCATCTCCGAAAGCGCCGCACCCGCCGGAACCATCGGGAAAACGTTGGCCTCCGGAGCGCAATCAAACACCAGCAACTCAGGCTCCGGTGAGCGCAGGAACCGGTCGATCTGATCCCCCGTGTCTTGCGAAACCGGAAACTCCCGCATGGCGTCTTCGTTAAGCCGGAAGCTGTGAATCTTGTAGGCCTTGGCGATCTCCACGAAATCGGGATTGTCGCTCAGGTCAGTCTCCGCGTAATTACGCTGGTAAAACAGCTGCTGCCACTGCCGCACCATGCCGAGATACTTGTTGTCGATGATCACCATCTTCACAGGCAGGCCGAGCCGGTGAACCGTAGCCAGTTCCTGGATGTTCATCTGAAATCCACCATCGCCGGAAACACAGAGCACGCAGGTGTCGGGCTTCGCGAGTTGCACACCCACTGCAGCTGGCAGGGCGAAACCCATGGCTCCGAGTCCGCCCGACGTGATGAAACCACGTGGCGAGGACGACCGGTAGCGTTGCGCCGCCCACATCTGGTGCTGGCCGACATCCGCCAGAACCACGTTGTTTTCTGGCAAGCGGCTGAAGAGTTCATCGAGAAAGCGAATCGTCGGCTGAGCCAGCCCGCGCGGATCCAACTCGGCGCGCTCGGCTCCGCACGCGACGGAGCGCCACTTGCTGAAGTCGGGGACGGTATGCCGCCGCAATTCCGCTTGAAATGCGGGAATCGTATCCGCCAGATTTCCAATCACGGGCAAATCGCAGGGACGAACGCGATCCAGTTGGGCCGGATCGATTTCAAAGTGAACGATCTTGGCATGCGGCGCAAACCGGGTCGGTTCCCCTGTTACCCGATCATCAAGCCGCGCACCAAATACCATCAGCAGGTCTGTCTCGCTTAACGCGGTGTTCGCGGCGCGCGTTCCGTGCATGCCGACCATGCCCAGGTAATATGGTGCCTGCGGTGGAACCGCACCCAATCCGTGGACTGTGGCAAACGTCGGAACATTCAGATGGTCAAGCAACCGCCGCAACTCCGGAATCGCACCTGACAGCTTCGCTCCCGCGCCCACCAGCGCAACAGGTTTCGAAGACTGTTGCAGCAATGCCACGATCGTGTCCGTGAATCCACCTTCGGCTTGCGCGTCAGCAGGCCGCGCGTGCGGCGTAAACTTCACCGGCCCCGAAAATTCTTTCTTGGCCTTCAGCATGTCGGTGGGAATGTCGATCACCACCGGTCCAGGACGCCCGCTGCGCGCCCAGTAGAATCCTTCGGCAATTGCTTCGGGGATTTCGTCAATCGTGCGAACCAGGCGGCTCCACTTGGTGAGCGAGAGCGTCACGCCAAAAACGTCGGTCTCCTGAAACGCATCGGTTCCGATCAGCGCACTGCGCACCTGTCCGGTGATGCAGACCAGAGGAACTGAATCCATCTTCGCGTCGGCAATGCCAGTTACCAGATTCGTTGCGCCGGGCCCGCTGGTGGCCATGGCAACGCCAACTTCGCCCGTGACGCGTGCATAGCCCTCCGCCGCGAACACAGCCCCCTGCTCATGCCGCGTGAGGATGTGCCTTATTCCGCTGCCTTCAAGCGCGTCGTACAGCGGCATGATCGCGCCGCCGGGATAGCCAAACACCAGCTCCACCCCTTCGGCGCGCAGGCACTGCAGAACGATGTCAGCTCCCTTAAGCATTCACCACCTGTTTTGGTTCCTTCGGGGCTTCTGCCTTCTTGCCTTCCTTCGGAAGCCAGCTCATCATGCCGCGCAGTTGCGCGCCCACGATCTCGATGGGATGCTGTTTTTCTTTCTCGCGCAGAGCGTTGAAGTTGGGGCAGCCAGCCTTATTCTCGGCAATCCATTCCCGCGCGAACTGACCACTCTGAATGTCGGCCAGCGTCTTCTTCATTGCGGCGCGCGTGGCATCGCCTACGACCTGTTCTCCGCGAGTGAGATCCCCGTATTCGGCCGTGTTTGAGATCGAGTAGCGCATGCGGCTCAGGCCGCCTTCGTAGATCAGATCCACGATCAGTTTCACCTCGTGCAAGCACTCGAAGTAGGCGATCTCAGGAGCGTAGCCGGCCTCGACCAGGGTTTCGAATCCCTTCTTGATCAGCGACGTCAGCCCGCCACAGAGCACCGCTTGCTCACCGAACAAATCGCTCTCGGTTTCTTCCTTGAAAGTCGTCTGCAGAACGCCCGCCCGCGTGGAGCCGATGCCATGCGCGTAAGCCAGAGCAAGTTCGTGCGCGTGACCGCTGGCATCCTGCTGGATCGCGATCAGCGACGGCACGCCGCGGCCCTCGGTGTACACCCGTCTCACCAGGTGTCCCGGGCTCTTGGGAGCGATCATCACCACATCCACGTCGGTCGGTGGAACGATCGTCTTGAAATGAATGCTGAACCCGTGCGAGACGCCTAGAACTTTGCCGGGATGCAGATACGGCTTGATGAACTGCTCATAGGTCTCCGCTTGCGTCTCATCGGGGGTCAGTATCTGAATCCAGTCCGCCCGCTTGGCGGCTTCGTCGGGCGCTACCACGACCATGCCATCGGCTCGCGCCTGTTGGGCGCTCTTACGAGCAGCGTCTAGCCCAACAATGACTTTGAACCCGCTGTCGCGGAGATTCTGCGCCTGGGCGTGTCCCTGGCTGCCATAACCAATGATGGCGATCGTCTTGCCCTTCAATGCCTCGGGCTTAGCGTCGCGTTCATAAAAAATAGTAACCACCAGCGTGCTCCTCTCGGTTCACAAGGGGAGGAAAGAAGCCCTTGCTTGTTGGGGAAAGCCATCTCCTACGGCAATACCGACCGGTCGGTCGGTATCCCAATAAGGTATCCGGCTCGGACCCAGCCTGTCAAGTACCACAATCAAGCTCATAGCCGCACTGGGAGCAGCACCCAGGGCTCCTGGCTCAAGTGAAGATTTCATCTCGAGCTTCCGATAATAGCTATCAAGTGCTCTCATATCCGGGGGAGTCGGGTGCACAACTCCCACCTCAGAGGCAAAAATGGCCGAGCGCAAGGCTACAAATCAAAGAGACATGGCGGCCCCATCCCCTTGCCCTACGGCAAAGCTGGATCGGTGCGGCAGCGAAACGGGCAAGCCATCCGAGACGATCCGCCTCCTGGAGGATTGCGACTACGAAAAGGAAATGCGCCGCCTGCAGATCGAACTTGTGAAGCTGCAGGAATGGATCCGCCACCGCGGTCTCAAGGTGGTAGTCGTCTTCGAGGGTCGCGATGCCGCGGGCAAGGGGGGCGCCATCAAGCGGATCACGCAGACCCTGAATCCGCGCGTCTGCCGTGTGGTCGCGCTGGGCACTCCCACCGACCGGGAGAAGACGCAGTGGTACTTCCAGCGCTACATCGCCCATCTGCCTGCCTCCGGCGAGATGGTGCTCTTCGACCGCAGTTGGTACAACCGCGCCGGCGTCGAGCATGTCATGGGTTTCTGCACCGAAGCCGAATATCTGGAATTCATGCACAGTTGCCCGGAATTCGAACGCATGCTGGTGCGCGCGGGCATCATCCTGATCAAGTATTGGTTTTCGGTGAGCGACGAAGAACAGGAACGACGCTTTCAGGCTCGCATGAAAGATCCCACGAAGCGCTGGAAGTTGAGTCCCATGGATCTCGAATCCCGGCGGCGCTGGGCGGATTACTCGCGCGCCAAGGACGAAATGTTCGCCATTAGCGACATCAAGCAGGCCCCCTGGCACGTGGTGAACGCCGAAGACAAGAAGTGCGCCAGGCTCAATGTCGTCCGGCACCTGCTCTCCATGATTCCGTACGAGGATCTCACGCCGGAGTCTCTCAAGCTTCCTCGCTTGGACAAGACCAAGTACGTTCGCCCGCCGATCGACGAGCAGAACTTCATTCCCGAGGTGTACCGCCGAAAGGATTAGAGACCAGGATCGGACTCCGGCATCAGCCGCTAAGGCTGCTGTCCGGACTGCTCCTATCGCCGTTCACCATTGGCATTCCGGCCCACAACTGTTTACCATGGCACGCGATGGCCCGCGAGACTCTGGTTGATTCCCGGCAGGAAATCCTGCGCACTGCGGCCCGGCTGTTTCAGCAGCGCGGGTACGACGCGACCTCGATGAACGACGTCGCCGCAGCGCTGAAACTCAGCAAGGGCGGCCTCTATCATCATTTCCAGAGCAAAGACGAGATCCTGTTCGAGATCATGAACCACGCCATGGAACTGACCCAGGAACGCGTGATCGGCCCGGCGAGCACCATCGCCGATCCCGTGGAACGGCTGCGCGCACTGATTCGCCTGCATATCGAAGTCGTGCTCAGCCCGCGCGACCGCGAGATCACGGTCATGCTGCATGAAAACCATCCTCTACCGCCCGCACTCCGCAAGCGCATCAACCACCGCAAGAAGGAATACGTGCACTTCGTCGAGAGCCTGATCGCGGAAGTTCAAAGAGAAGCGCAACGCACTCGGGCGGCGAAAGGCACCGTGAGTCCGCGTGCCGCTGCCTTCGCCCTCCTCGGCATGATCAACTGGA
The DNA here is from genome assembly GCA_003166855.1 of Acidobacteriaceae bacterium. Lineage (GTDB taxonomy): Bacteria > Acidobacteriota > Terriglobia > Terriglobales > Acidobacteriaceae > Sulfotelmatobacter. Next base: position 7,229 of record PMUM01000470.1, read on the forward strand.
TTTACCAGTGGTACAAGCCCGAAGGGGAACTGCAGGCGAACAACCTGATTCCGCAGTTCACCGAGCTTCTGTTCGGAGGGATCCTCGCGTGAAAGCCCGGTTCGGCAACGTCGGCGAGATTGCCCAGCAGCGCGCGCTGAGCGGCAAATTGTACCGCGAGTTTCTGCGTGTGCCTGCAATGAGCGCGGGACTGTACGTGCTGCCTGCTGGCGCTTCCGATCCGCAAACCCCGCATCACGAAGACGAGATGTATTACGTCGTCCGCGGAAGGGCGCGTTTCAAGGCCGGGGACGGAGACCGCGAGATTTTCGCAGGCAGCGTGCTTTTCGTCGCTGCCGAAGTCCAGCACTATTTCTACGATATTGCGGAAGAATTAGCCTTGCTTGTCTTCTTCGCGCCTGCGGAGAGCTAGATCTGAGCTCCCCTCGCTGCTACTTGTGCGCCGGAATCCAGTAAACCTCTTCCTTGACTGCACCCTTGTCGGTGAACCCTCGCCGCTTCAGAATCGCCTTGCTGTGCTCGATCATGTCGGGATGCCCGCACAGGTAAGCCATGGTGTTGCTGGGTTCCAGTTCCCAATGATCGGCATATTTGCGCAGAATGTCATCGGCGCGGCCGATTTCCCCCGGCCAATCTGAGTGATCCCATGGACGGCTGACCGTGGGCACATACTTGAACCACGGCAGTTCCTTGTCGAAGTGGTTCAGTTCATCGAGATATCCAAACTCCCATGGGCGGCTCGCGCCATTCAGCAGGTACAGCTTGTGCGTGCCATCGAATCGTCCTTCTTTCCAGTCTTTATAGAGCGTGCGCACGTAGCTGACAAACGGAGCCACGCCGGTCACGGTCGAGATCAGCAGATGATTCGTCCGTCCATTTTGCGTATCCAGCGAAAATTTCCCCTTGGGGACCTTGCGCATGAGCAGCGGGTCGCCGGGTTGCAACTTGTGCAGCAGCGGAGTCAGTGCGCCTTCCGGCACCAGTTCGAAAAAGAACTCCACCTCATTTTCAGATGGTGACGAGGCAATCGAGTACGGCCGCTCCACGCGCTTGCCGTTGGCCTCAACTCCCAGCGTCGCATATTGCCCCGGGACAAAATGGAACTCGCCTCCGCTGCGGATGCGGAACATCCAAAGATCGGGAGCAAAATCGACGCGCTTGGTCACCTCCGCGCGGAAGAACTTGTCGTCGGGAATCGTCATCTCAACTGGCCTCAAACAGTTTCAAAATTATGTTCAAAAATCCCCGAAGCGTCCAAGAAACTGGACGCTTCAGCTCCAGGTTCAGCAAGATTAGGGTGATTGATCGTGCATCCCAATCTTTCCGGTTGCACGCAAGCTTCCAACCGAACGGTCGTACGAGATGCGATATCCTACCCGAAACGGGTCCTGTCTGGGAAGTCCATCTGAGGAAGTAGAACTGATTCAGTGGCTGTGGTGATGGTGATGTTCTTCGCTGTCGCTCACGGGAATCACGCAGCCGTGCGCAACCTCGCACACCACATGCTCGAACTGGATGGTCGTGTGGTCGATGCGGAAGTCGTGCAGCAGGCGCTCCTTCACGTCGCGCAGGATGCGTTCGCTGACCGAGGGAGGAATGTCGGCGATCGAAATGTGGCAGGAGAGAGCGTGGGTCTCGGATCCGATGCTCCAGACGTGTAGATCGTGCACGTCATTGACTCCGCCGATTGATCGGATCGCGGATTCGATCTTCTCCAATTTCATGCCGCGCGGCGTGCCTTCCAGCAGAATATTGAGGGTCTCGCGCACGATCCCGAAGCCAGACCATAGAATCAGCGCGCCAATGCCGAATGAGAGCGCGGAATCGATCCAGTAATTCCCCGTGACCAGAATGGCCCAGCCGCCGGCGATTACGGCCGCGGTCGAAAGCGTGTCTCCAACCTCGTGCAGCAGCGCGCTGCGGATATTCACGTCGCCGCCAGAACCCCGGCTCGAGCGATACAGCAGCAGAGCGATCACGCCGTTCATCACCACGCCGGCAGCGGCCACCCACATCATCAGGCTGGCCTGCACATGCTCCGGGTGCTGCAGGCGGCGGAACGCCTCATAGAAGATGAAGAACGAAACTGCGACCAGCGAGGTGGCATTGACCAGGGCTGCCAGAACGCCCGCGCGGTGGTAGCCGTACGTCTTGGTGGAACTGGCCGGGCGCGCTTGGAAATAGACTGCGACCAACGACAGCAGCAGGGCGAGGAAGTCGGAAAGGTTATGTCCGGCCTCGGAAAGCAACGCCAGGGAATGAGCGCGAATGCCCGCCACCACCAGCAGCACGATGTACGCCAGGGTCACGGCGAGCGAAACCTTCAGAACCCGCGTAGGACCGCCCGCGCCATGAATGTGCACGTGCATGCCTCCAGTGTAAGGGCGCGGCGGGCGGGCTTCAAGCGAGTTCAGAGCCCAGCCGTCATGACGCCTTGAAATTTAAGTCCGTCCGCGGCAATGCCGATGGGGCGTACAGGCTGAAAGCCGGTTTTGCAGGCACGCCCTAGCGTGTCGAGAGGAAACCGGATTTTGGCTGAGGACTTGCTCTACAACCAGCGTGTTCAGGCAAACAACAACTTATGGACGAAATCGTTAAAGATTTTCTTATCGAAAGCAATGAGAACCTGGACCGACTGGATCAGGAACTGGTCAAGCTGGAGTCCGATCCATCTTCCAAAGAGCTGCTGGCTAGTGTTTTTCGGACTATTCATACGATCAAGGGAAGCTGCGGATTCTTGGGCTTCGCCCGGTTGGAAAAGCTGGCGCACGCTGGCGAGAGCCTGCTGTCGCGCCTAAGGGACGGTAAGCTCACTCTAACCGAAGAGGTCACCAGCGGATTACTCGCGATGGTGGATGCAGTCCGCCGCATGCTCTCCGCGATTCAGACCTCCGGCCAAGACGGCGACCAGGACTACGCGCCACTCATCGCGCATCTGGCGCGCCTGCAGGGGCAGACTCAGACCGGCGAGTCTGCGCCGTCTCCGACCTCTCCTGGTCCTTCCGAGAGCCTGCCGACGCCTGCGGCAGCAATCACGGCGGATGTACAGCATGCCGAGGCAAGTCCACCGCCTTCGGTGAAGCCCGAGCCTCTCCCCGGAGAAGACTTGGCCGACCCGTCGAAAATCGGCGGATTGCTAGTCGAGCGCGGGCAGGTGCGTTCCAACGATCTTGCGCAGGCTCTGGAGCAGCAGGAGAAGGGCAGGAAACGGATTGGAGAGATCCTAGTGGCACAGGGGGCGGCACAGCCCGAGGATGTGATCGCGGCGCAGCGGACCTTAGAGTCCCGGAATCCGGACGCGGCCGTGGAAACCATCCGAGTGGGCGTCACTCTGCTGGACCGGCTGATGAACCTAGTAGGCGAGCTCGTGTTGGCGCGCAACCAGCTGCTGCAGTTCTCCAACGGTACCCAGGACGCCGGCTTCCAGGCTCTTTCGCAGCGCATGAACCTGATTGCCAGCGAACTGCAGGAAGAAGTCATGCGAACCCGCATGCAGCCGATTGGCAACATCTGGAGCAAGTTTCCCCGCACGGTGCGAGACCTGGCGCTGAATTGTGGCAAGGAAGTGCGAGTGGAGATGGAGGGCAAGGAAACGGAACTGGACCGCACCATTATTGAGGCGATCAAAGACCCCCTCACTCACCTGGTTCGGAACTCCATCGACCACGGCATCGAGCCCCCGGAAGAGCGAAAACGGTTGGGAAAAGACCCGACCGGAAGGTTGGTGCTGCGGGCCTTCCACGAAGGCGGGCAGGTCAACATCGAAATCTCGGACGACGGAGCCGGACTGAATCTCGAACTCATCCGGCGGAAGGCGATTGAACGCGGTGTTGTCCCCGCCGAACAGGCTGGGCGCATGCAGGACCGCGACGTTTTTAACCTCATCTTTCTTCCAGGTTTTTCCACTGCCGAAAAAGTATCGAACGTTTCTGGGCGTGGCGTGGGTATGGATGTCGTGAAGACCAATGTGGAAAAAATCGGCGGGACCGTCGACGTGCATTCCACGGCGGGAAAAGGCACCACCGTGAAGGTCAAGATTCCTCTGACCCTCGCCATCATTCCTGCATTGATGGTGACCTCCGGCGGCGAGCGCTTTGCGATTCCGCAGGTCAGCCTGCTGGAGCTGGTGCGGCTCGAGGCAGGCGAATCCAGCAAAGGAATCGAAATGGTCCACGGCGTTCCGGTGTACCGCTTGCGGGGACGTCTCCTGCCTCTGGTGTACCTCAACCGCGAACTGCAGATCGTGGCCGAATCCGGGAAGGAAGTCGCCAAGGATACTGCCACAAACATTGTGGTGGTGCAGGCTGACGGTCGCGAATTCGGCCTGGTGGTCGATGAGATCACCGATACCGAGGAGATTGTCGTTAAGCCGCTGGGCAAGCAACTGAAAGGAATCAGCGCCTACTCCGGCGCAACCATCATGGGGGACGGGCGGGTGGCGCTCATCCTCGACATCCTGGGCCTGGCGCAGCGCGCCCAGGTGATTGTCGAAGCCCGCGAAGCGGCTCTTAAGGACAAAGAGAAGGCTAGCCGAAAAGAGGATTCGGCCACTGACCACCAAACCCTGCTGCTGGTCCAGTGCGGCGATCAGGGCCGCGTGGCCATTCCATTGTCATTGGTGGCGAGGTTGGAGGAGTTTCCAGCGGCGGCCATCGAACTCGCTGGGACGCAGGAAGTCATGCAGTATCGGGGACAGATCATGCCGCTCATCCGTCTGTCCACAATTCTTGCTGGGGTGGGCAAAGAGGCAACCATTGCGTCGGGGGATGCCCGCATGCAGGTTGTGGTGTATTCCGAAGCGGGCCGGAGCGTGGGCCTGATCGTAGACCGCATCATCGACATCGTGGATGAGAAGCTGGAGGTGCAGAATCCCGCCCAGCGCCGGGGAGTTCTCGGCTCATCCGTCATTCAAAAGCGCGTCACCGATCTGCTGGACGTGCCGAGCGTGGTACGCGACTCAATTCCAAGCTTCGCCGAAACGCCGTCACCAGCATAGGAGAGCGGAAGCCATGGCTTCATCGCAGCAGTTCTGCACATTTTTTCTCAATGGACACTTTTTCGGAACGCCGGTGCCGCAGGTGCAGGAAGTCATCCAGTACCAGGTGATGACGCGGGTTCCGCTCGCGCCCAGCGTTGTCAGCGGCATGATCAACCTGCGCGGGCAGATTGTGTCCGCCATTGACTTGCGCCGGCGCCTCGGTTTCCCCGACCGGCCCGCGGACCAACTGCCGATGAACGTGGTGGTTCGTACCAACGAGGGAGCGGTCAGTCTTCTGGTGGACGAGATCGGCGACGTGATCGAAGTGGAGGAAGAGGCGCTTGAGAGCCCTCCGGAGACGCTGCAAGGCTTCGCACGCGAAGTGGTGCGCGGGGTCTACAAGCTGTCAGGACGCCTGCTTCTGGTTCTCGACACGGAACGGGCCGTCGATGGAGGCGATGCGAGTGCCGCCATGGCAAGTAGAAGGGCCTGAGGTTGAGTTTTGAGACCGTCGAGCATCTGCCGGTCACTTCAATAAGGAGCACTAAAAAATGGCTTCCGCAACTAAACCAGCGTTGACCGTCCCAACAACCTTGCCAAAGATCGCCAATCCTGCGCCTCTCGGACTCGCGGCCTTCGGACTGACAACGGTTGTCCTGAGCTGCATCAATGCGGGCCTCCTTCCCCCGGAAGCGACCTCAGCCGTGGTACCGCTGGCGTTCGCCTTTGGGGGACTGGCTCAACTTATTACCGGAGTGCTGGAGTACGCCAATGGCAATACATTTGGCACGGTCGCCTTCACATCCTACGGGTCGTTCTGGTTATGGTACGCCTCGCTGGTGTGGTCGGTGGGGGCAGGATGGTTGAAACCTCCAGCAGCAGTTGGGGTCGCGATCGTTTTACTGATGTGGGGAATCTTCTCGCTCTACATGTGGATTTGTACCTTCAAGGCGAACAAGTGCATCTTTGCGACTTTTCTTGCACTGTCCGCGACTTTCTTTCTCTTGGCAGCCGGTGACTTCGGTTGGGCGCCAGGAAAGCAGTTGGGCGGATTTGCCGGCCTGGTCACAGCCGTCATTGCGCTCTATGTCTCGTTCGCGGAAGTCTTGAATAGCACGTTTGGTAAGGAGGTTCTGCCTTTGGGCAGGCCCTTGATCGGCTGATTAAGCGGAGAAAGAGTTCGGTCGGAGAAATCGACCAAGGGATACAAAACAGCGCGGCTGCGCCGCGACAAGGAGCAAAGGACATGGCAGCAACAGCAGCAACGGGAGCCAAACTAAGCAAAACCACCTCGAGGAATCGCCGCCACGGCGGCAGAGCGTTCGTGGATACCAACACGATCTACGACTTGATCCCAGGGATGGTGGTCGTTATGGACACAGACCACACCATTCTGGACCTTAATGGGCCTGCTGCGCAGGCGGCAGGGAAGCGGAAGGAAGAATGCGTAGGCCTCAAGTTTTGGGATTTGTTCGACAACCCAGGCTGCCGAGCTGGAACCTGTGCGGCGTCGGAGGCAGTGAAGACCGGCAAGGTATGCGAGGGAGAGGCCACGCCGCGCGTCCAAGGCAAGGAAGTGCCTGTGCTGGTTACGGCAAATCCGCGCTTCGACGAAGCGGGGCAGGTCATCGGCGTCGTGGAGCTCATTTTTTCAGCGGCGGGCGAGGTTGGGCTGGCCCGCGGAATTGACGAAGTAGCCAGTGCTGCGAAACAAGGACAACTCGATGCCCGAGTGGATGAAAGCAGATTCCAAGGTCGTCATCTCGAACGAGCGAAGACACTCAACGCGATGTTGGATGCGCTCATCGGGCCGCTGCGAGAGGCGATTGAGGCTACCCGAAGAATGGCGATCAACGACTACACGAAACGGGTGGACGGAAATTATACGGGAATCTTCGCCGAGATCGCGGCGGGCATCAACGGGGTTCAGGAACGAATCCATCACGTGATCGGCACCGTCCGAAAGGTTTCGCAAGGGAACCTGGAGGATCTGCCGGAATACAAGAGAATCGGGCGCAGGTCCGAACAGGACGAACTTGTCCCATCATTGATCGCGATGATGGACGGGCTCGGAGCGCTGGTGGCGGATGCCGAAATGCTGTCGGAAGCGGCGGTGAACGGCAAACTGGCCACGCGTGCCGATGCCAGCAAGCACCAGGGCGAGTACCGCAAGGTGGTCGAAGGCGTCAACCAGACACTGGATGCGGTCATCGGTCCGTTAAACGTTGCAGCAAAGTATGTGGACAACATCTCCGGCGGCCTGATTGAAGCCAGCGACATACTGCAGGCAATGGCCGCGAACGACTATACGCGCCGGGTTTCCGACTCGGACCAGCGGGTCAAAATCACCGACGCTTACAATGGCGACTTCAACACCATCAAGAACAATCTGAATGCCTGTGTTGACGCCCTGGCAGGTGTGGGTGCCGCTACTAACAAGACGGCGGACACCCTGCAGGCGAGCATGAAGTCGATTGCGCAAAATGCGCAGGCGCTGTCGAGTTCGTCGCAACAGTTGGCGGCCACCAGTCAGCAAATGAGCAGTAACGCGGAAGAGACCTCGGCCCAAGCCAGCACGGTCGCCACCGCCACCCAGCAGGTAACCACGAACCTGAACAGCGTGGCCACGGGCGCGGAGGAGATGACTGCCACGGTGCAGAGCATTTCCGGCAATGCCGGCGAGGCAGCAAAAATAGCGGGTGAAGCGGTCAAGACCGCGAATGCCGCCAATGCGACAGTCGCCAAACTGGGCGAGTCCAGCGCTGAGATCGGACAAGTCATCAAGGTCATCACGTCCATTGCTCAGCAAACCAATTTGCTTGCCCTCAACGCGACCATTGAGGCCGCGCGGGCCGGTGAAGCCGGCAAGGGATTCGCCGTGGTGGCCAACGAGGTCAAGGAACTGGCCAAACAAACCGCCAAGGCGACCGAGGACATTAGCCAGAAGATTACGGCTATCCAGGAGGACACCAAGCGGGCGGTGGAATCGATCGGAAGTATTACCGCCGTGATCAACCAGATCAACGACATTTCGGGCACCATCGCAACCGCAGTCGAAGAACAAAGTGCGACGACCAACGAAATGTCACGCAATGTGCAGGAGGCAGCCAAGGGGTCTGGCGAAATCTCGCAGAACATCCAGGGAGTAGCCACGGCGGCCGAGAGCACGACAAAAGGAGCACAGGACAGTCAGAAAGCCGCGCAACAACTGACGGAAATGTCCACCCAGCTGCGCAATCTGGTCGACCAGTTCAAACTCGAGGAGGATGAAGAGACCGGCCCTCCGGCAAAAGGCAAAGGAACCAAAGGTCGTGCGGCGCGAGCCTCAGCATAAGTGATCCTCACGAGGCTGCGGAGAGATTTCCCTCTGCGGCCTCCGTTCCTTTCTTCTCGCCAGCGCGAAAGATGCCCAACTCTCTCTGGGAGGAGGCAGGATATTTTGCGAATGCCCGCTAAGAAGCGAGTGCTCATCGTCGACGACGCCGTTGTGGTGCGCAAGACACTTTCCGATGCCATCGGCAGCGACTCCGCTCTGGAGGTCGCGGGTACCGCGAGCAACGGCCGGTTGGCGCTCGCGAAGTTTCCAACCCTGAAGCCGGACATCGTACTGCTCGACATCGAAATGCCGGAGATGGATGGACTGGAGACGGTTCGCCAGTTGCGCTTGATCGACGCTCACATTCCGATCATCATGTTCAGCACGCTCACCGAGCACGGCGCCTCCGCTACTCTGGAAGCTCTGGCGCTCGGCGCTACCGACTACGTCACCAAGCCCAGCAATCGGGACATGACGGAGACACTGGAGACGGTTTCTCGGGAGTTGATTCCGCGAATTCATGCACTCTGCCACCTTCCAGATGTGCACACCGAAATTCTGCCGGCGCTGCCGCCACCACGCATTGCAGCATGGAAGCCGCGCATATTATCCCCGGTGCAGGTAGTAGCGATTGGCGTTTCGACCGGCGGTCCAGACGCGCTAGCTCGCCTTCTGCCATCTTTGCCGGCGAACTTTCCGGTGCCCATCGTCATCGCGCAGCATATGCCTCCGATCTTTACTTCTCTTCTAGCGACCCGGCTCTCGGCGAAGTCAGTGGTGCCGGTGCGGGAATGTGTGTCTGGAGAGCCGCTACAGTCCGGCTGCGCCGTTCTTGCTGCGGGAGATTTTCACATGGTAGTCAGTCAGGAGAAAGGCATCGTCCTGACGAAGTCCCATCAGGGGCCGAAAGAAAACTTCTGTCGCCCGTCGGTCGATGTCCTCTTTCACTCGATCGCCCGCGTCTACGGGGCCCGCGCGCTCGCCGTGATTCTCACCGGGATGGGGCAAGACGGTCTGAAGGGATGCGAAACGTTGCGGTCCTTAGGAGCCCGGATCTACGTGCAGGATGAAGCCAGCAGCGTCGTTTGGGGCATGCCCGGTTTCGTAGCCAGGAGTGGTCTGGCGGATAAGATTCTGCCGCTCGATCAGATCGGTGCCGAGATTGTTCGAGCAACGGTCTTACAGAGTGCCGCCCGGAATCAATCCTGAGATCTCACTTCCGCCGAGCGTGGCAATCAGCTCTTCGTCAAGCTATCGAGATAGCGGTTGTTGTAGAACGTGGTGGTCTTCTGCACGAACTCGAGAATCTTGAACATCCGCTCGCGGCCTTCCCGGTTCACTTCGCGGAACTGAACGGCGACGCCGGTGCCAGGATCAAGCCTGGCCACCACCCCTTCCGCCGACAAGCTAGCATCATCCATCGAGAAGCCCAACTTGATCTTGCTGCCCGGAGCAAGAATGGTGCTGGTTTCCACGAAGCACCCGCCCAGGCTGACGTCGGTCACGTTGGCGAACAGGGGAGTCTTTCCCTCCTCGGTTTGCAGTTCGATCGTGACCCGGCACTTCATGCGCGGATGAGAACGGCGGTCCTTATAGGAAAGGTGCTTCTGTTTCTCCAGATACATGCGGCGGTCGGCTTCGGCCAGAAGTTGTTCTGCGTCGTTGCCGTCCTCCGGATACATCGCGCGTCCCACGCTGAGCGATAGAAGATCCTCGCCGCAGACTTCGTTCCCGGCCTGCCGGGCCAGCGCTCGCATTTGCTCCGCTTTCTTGCCGGACGCATCGGCCGTAAGCCCGGGGGCGATAACCACGAATTCATCTCCGCCCATGCGCGCAACATAGTCGTATTCGCGGCAGCTGTCTTTGAGCGCCTGGGCGAACAAACGAAGTACGCGATTGCCCTCCAGATGGCCGAAGCGGTCGTTGATCTGCTTGAATCCGTCCATGTCAGAGACCATGACGGTCAGCGACGAATTGTCTCTCTTGCAGCGGGCCAGTTCCCGCTCGAGTTGCAGGAACAGCGAGCGGGCGTTGGGCAGGCCCGTCAGGTAATCGGTGATTGCCGAATTCTCGGCCTGCTGGAACTTGAGCGCGTTTTCGATGGACAACGCCATCTTGCCGCTAACCGCGAGCAGAATGCGCAAGTGATCGGAAGTGAAGGCGTCGCGCTCGCCGCGGTAGAGCGCGAGCACACCAATCACTCCAGTGACGCCTTCCAACGGCACTGCCAGCGCAGAGCGCAGGGTGCTGAATTTGGTGGGATCGTTCAGGTATCCCGGTTCGACCGAGGGATTGCCATTGATGATCGGCTTCCGGTTATGTGCGACCCAACCAGAGAGTCCCTGCCCGATCGGGATCCGCAGGGAAGAGAACAGCCGGTAGTTGTCACCGTTGACGTATTCGGGGACAAGTTCATCCTCGCGTTTGATGTAAATGGCGATGGCATCGTACGGCACCATCGGCTTGAGCTTCACCGAGAACACGGAGAGCGTTTCGGTCAAACTCAGCGACGCGCCCAGATCCTGGCTCAGTTCGAACAGCGATTGCGCTTCCTGCCGGGCTGCCGCGATCGAAGACAGGAAAGTGGTTTCGCGTCCCGCATAGTCCTGTACGGTAGCGTTTTCGAAGCCCGCTGCCGGTTCCAAGCCGCGCTCGATCTTGATCGACGTGGAGAGTGGGCCGTTCGGGTCTTCCGCCGACTTAGCCACTGCCAGCCGCTCCAGGTGTTGGTAGCGTTTCTGCAAAATGTCAACGACTCTCGGATCAAACGACTTGCCCGACTCGACGCCTAGCTTCTGCATTACTTCCCGCAAGGGCAAGGCACGCCGGTATTGACGATCGGACGCCAGGGCGTCGAGATAGTCGACGGCTGAGAGGATGCGCGCTCCGATGGGAATTTCCGCGCCTTTCAATCCCAGCGGATAACCGGAGCCATCCCACTTTTCGTGATGGGCCCGTACGATGGGCACAACTGGATACGGAAAGCGCACGCGTTCCAGAATCTCGGCGCCGACCAGGGTGTGAATTTTCATCTTCTCGAATTCTTCCGGCGTAAGGCGGCCGGGCTTCGAGATAATGTGTTCCGGCACCGCGAGCTTGCCGATGTCGTGCAGGAGCGATGCCGCGTGCAGAGCCTCGAGTTCGGGGCCGATCACGCCCAGTTCCTTCGCCACTTCGATGGCATAGACGCGGACGCGCTGCAGGTGCTCGTGGGTCGTGTGGTCCTTGGCTTCAATCGCGAGCGCCAGGGCCTCAATGGTCCGCAGATGGAGATTCGCCATTTCCTCGACGTGGCGCTTCTCGTCTTCCAGTTTGCCCAGGTAGAGGCGATACGACCGGTAGATCACGTACACCGCTGGCAGCATGAGCAGCGACGTTTCCCAGTTGAACGTATGGTTGAGCCACGCCACTGAGCCCGCCACGCCAGCGCCCACGAGGTAGTAGGGGAATGACCAGAAATAGCAGTCCACCAGGATGCGGATGAGGGGCCGGCGTTCGGTCAGGGAAATGACCATCGCGATCGAGCCCGCATTGGCAATGAAGTAGACCGTTGCCGCCAATCCCAGCAAAATCGGGCGACTACCCACCACCAGATTCGCCAGAGGTTGGTGATAGACCTGGTAAGCAAGCGCCGTCGACACCGCGCCCGCGCACACATTGAACGTCAGTTGTATCGCCGTGGGGCGCTCCGGATACAGACACTGCGCGACCATGGAAATTGCGCCCAGAATCACGGTTTCCGTGAAGCTGAGTTCCAGGACGCCAATCAAAATGAACAGAAAATTCACCGACAGCGTGCCGGTGATGCCTGGCAGGTTTACCTTCAGACGCGATGCCAGAATGGCGATGCCTAAATAACAGATGAACTCGGCGATGTTCTTGCTGCTCTGGTGAACTCCACCGTACACCAATGTGGCCAAGCCAGCGATTACCGTCAAGCTGACGTATAGCTTGGCGGCTGTCGACAGTCCTCTCCACGAGCGCGAGCGCTCAGGCAGGCCCATGGTGACGCTGGTTGCACCAGTCATTTGAGTAAACACACTGCGGCCGGGACGCACCCTAGCCACTCTACGAATACCAGCTAACATGTTTAGAAACAATGGTTTAGGATGGATTTGGCAAACTTTCGTAACTTGCAGAATTCTTCTGGAGGGCCCTGGGAGCGGGCGGACCTGGGCTGAGGCGAGGTAAGTCTAACAACCGATTAGGTTTCGGTCTTGGTCATTGGCTGGCACGTGTTATGCCAAGCCGCCGGGAGGGCTAAATAGAGAGTGCGTGAGAACCGGGTTTCTGGGAGAACGGTGGAACAAACTCCACCAAAATCCAGCCGCGAAGCGGCGGCATGTGATAGCCCGGCACGTAAGTGCCGGGTAGGGTGGGAAGAGAGAGCGAGTCCCGAAGGGACGACACCATTCTCACCCACACTCTAAAAGGGCCGGTTTAGACCGAGTGCGAAACATCTTCTTCGGCCACGTCCTGGTCGGCGTTAGTCGCGGAGGCGGTGGCCGAGGATTTCCCTCGTCGCATGGCGACGATTCCGGTCCGCACCATCTCCAGCACACCGTAGGGGCGCAGCACTTCGAGCAGGCCGTCGATTTTGTCTTCGGCGCCCGTGATCTCAATCGTCAGCGAATCCGGAGCGACATCGACGACCCGCGCGCGGAACACACTAGCCAGTTCCAGAACGTGCGAACGGGCCTCGTGGGTAGCTGCCACTTTGATCATGGCCAAGTCACGGACGATTGCTGGTTCATGGGTGATGTTCTCAACGAGCAAGACGTTGACCAGTTTATACAGATTGGCTTCGATGCGGCGGGCCTGGTCGTGGTCGGCGTCGACCGTGATCGTCATGCGCGAGACTTCAGGTCTTTCCGTGCGGCCCACGGTCAGCGAATCGATATTGAAAGCGCGGCGGCGGAACAGCGAGGCTACGCGCGTCAGCACGCCCGGTTTGTTTTCCACGTACACCACGTATGTGTTCAGCATGTGTTCTCTATTCGTCGTTTCTATTCATCTGCGGCGGTTTCGACAATTTTGCTGGGTCGCCGGATCATCTCGTGCAACGATGCTCCTGCCGCCACCATCGGATATACCGTGTCTTCCTGTTCCACGCGGAAGTTGATCAACACCGGACCGTCATGCTGTCGTGCCGCCCGCACCGACGGCACCACTTGCGAGCGTTCCGTGACGGTCATGCTGCGAATGCCGTATGCCTCGCCTAGTTTGGCGAAATCCGGGTTCAGCAGCGGAGTCGCTGCGTAGTTGCGCTCGTAAAAGAACTCCTGCCACTGCCGCACCATCCCGAGAAACCCGTTGTTGATGATGGCGATGTTGACCTTCAGATTCTCCTGCACAATGGTCGCAAGCTCGCATAGCGTCATCTGGAAGCCGCCATCGCCCACGACGACCCACACGTCCGCTTCCGGCCGCGCGACCTTCGCGCCAATCGCCGCAGGCAAGGCGAAGCCCATGGTGCCCAGGCCTCCGGACGTGATCAGGCTGCGCGCCTTCTCGTGCTTGTAGTACTGCGCCTCCCACATCTGGTGCTGGCCCACGTCGGTCACCACCACCGTATCGCCGTCGCGAGTCTCGCGCCAAAGATCGTTAATCACGTGGGCCGCATAAAGATGACCGCTGTCGGGCAGGTTTTGGATGTCGCGGACGGCAGCATCGCCTTTCAGTTTGTCGATGGAGTCGAGCCACTCGCTGCGGTCGATCGATTCGATCTTCGGCAAAAGCTCGTGCAGCACTTCGCGCAAGTCGCCAACGAGCGGAACATCGACTTTGACATTCTTGTTGATCTCCGCAGGATCGATCTCTATATGAATCTTTTTCGCGTTCGGCGCGTATGTCTTCAGGTTTCCAGTCACGCGGTCGTCGAAGCGCATGCCGAACGCCAGCAGCAGATCGGCTTCCTGGATCGTGTGATTTACCCACGCCTCGCCATGCATTCCCATCATGCCGAGATTCAGGGGATGTGCCGCCGGAAACGCGCCGATGCCCAGCAGCGTAAGCGCCACAGGAATGCCCGCGCGCTCGGCAAATTCGCGCACTTCCGCCATCGCTCCCGAAATAATGATGCCGTGACCCGCAAGGATCACTGGCCGCTTCGAGTTGTGGATCAGTTCCAGCGCTTGTTCATACTCCTTCGGCTCCGGCGATAAGTCTGGACGGTACCCCGGCAGTTGCGGCTTGGCAGCTTCCCAATCGAACTCACAAGTCGTCTGCTGCGCGTCTTTCGTGATATCGACCAGCACCGGCCCAGGACGGCCAGAGCGTGCGACATAAAAAGCTTCTCGAATGGTTCGCGCCACTTCGCTGGCGTGCGTCACCAGGTAGTTGTGCTTGGTAATGGGAAGAGTGACGCCGGTGATGTCCGTTTCCTGAAAGGCATCGGAGCCGATCAGCTTGCTTCCAACTTGACCCGTAATGCACACGATCGGCGACGAATCGAGCATGGCCGTAGCAATTCCCGTGACCATGTTGGTAGCGCCCGGGCCAGAAGTCGCGACAGCGACTCCCACCTGCCCGCTGGCGCGCGCATAGCCATCCGCCATGTGGGTTGCACCCTGTTCGTGGCGCACCAGCACGTGGTGGATCTTGCTGTGCTTGAGCGCGTCGTAGGCAGGAAGAATGGCTCCTCCGGGATATCCGAAGACGACTTGCACACCCTCACGCTCGAGGCATTCCCAGAGAATGCTAGCCCCGGTCATGTTCTTTCCCGATGTCTTGTCCATACGGCCCTTCCTCGCGCTCCTAAAAAGCAAAACCCACCGGGCCAGCGTTTCTGGCGGGGCGGGATTCGGGAGCCTTCAAGATTTCGTGTTTCTCAGCTCGCTGGTTCCCTCCACACCGGAGAGGGTATAAAAACACCTACCCCCAAGACTACGACACGAATTCGGTGTAGGTAGAGGTTATTCATAACAGGTGCACAGATGGTATCGAAGCCCGGGAGTTGCCGCAAGTGGAAAGTCCGCCGGGCGCGTCACCTCGGCGGTAATGCATAGAGTTGAAGGACCTGACGCTTTACATCGTCGGCGGCTGCAGCCACGTTTTCAGGCTTACCGAGGTCTCGCCAATAAAAGTCGTCTGCTCGAAACGCCAAGATTCTTTCTCCCTCGCCGGCTAGCCGCAGATAAGAGTTGATGATCGAGAAGACCCCATCCTCAGCCATCATCGGAAGAAGGCGCGGAGAAATTACATGCACGCCGGAGAAAGCCAACGCCTGCTTTTCCTTTGACGGCCGGACAATTTCTAGCTCCTGATTGGGTCCAGCCCGCCGGCCGCAAAGTCGCTGCTGCTCGTCGAATAGGAGGTATCGCGACGTTTCGCGCTCCTGCACAGCCAGAGTCGCGAGTGCCTGATTCTGTTTATGAAATTCCGCCAGGCGGCGAAAGTCAATCGTGCTGAGCACGTCGACGTTGTGCAGAAGAAACGGCTCTTCCGCGTGACCCTCTTCGAGAAAGAACCATGCCGCCTTCTTGAGTCCGCCCCCAGTGTCGAGCAACACGTCTTCGCGTGAAATCTCGATCCGCATTCCGAAGTCGTCGTTCTTCTTCAGATAATCCACTACCATCTCGGCAAAGTGATGGACATTGACGATCACCTCGCGAATCCCGAACTGCTGAAGGCGTCGAAGCGTGATCTCCAGCAACGTATGTCCAGCCACTTCCACCAAGGCTTTCGGACGATCGTCGGTGAGCGGACGCAGGCGCGTGCCGAGGCCCGCGGCCAGAATCATTGCCCTCATTGCGCAGCTTTCTCCGCTGCAGAGTTCTCCGCCGCCATCCTTTCTAGCTCGCGATGCTGCAGGACGACCTCAATTCCGCTCCTTCCGCGCAGCCGCTTCGCCACTTGCTCCGCCAGGTATACAGACCGATGCTGCCCGCCCGTGCACCCAAACGACACCATCAGATTCTTAAACCCACGCTGCTGATAGTTGCTCACACTGGCATCCACCAATGACATCACGCTGGCCAGAAACTGATGCACGCTCTCCTGCTGGTTGAGGTAGTCGATCACCGGCGCATCCCTGCCCGTGAGCAGTTTGAAGCGATCTTCCCTGCCGGGATTGGGCAGACTCCGTCCATCAAAGATGAATCCGCCGCCATTCCCGCTCTCATCCTTCGGCAGTCCGCGATGGAACGAGAAACTGACGATTCGCACGACCAGGTTGTCCGCGTCCGAAGCCAGCCCCTGCAATTTCTCCGAGGCCAGCATGCTGTGAAAAGCGTCCATCAACGTCGGCAGCGCGATCGGCAGCGTGACGTTGTGCAGCAGCCAGCGCAGGTTCTTGAGCGCATATGGCACGCTCTGCAGGAAGTGCACCTTGCGTTCATAAAACCCGCGAAATCCGTACGCCCCCAGCGCCTGCATGATGCGGATATAAACGTACGCGTAGTAGTACTTCATGAACGCGTCGCGTTTCAAATCAATGAAGCCGCCCAGCGTGTCAAGGTAATGATCGAGCAACTGCTGCCGCAAGTCCGGCGGCAGATCGGCCTTGGCGTCATAGAGAAGCGAGGCAACGTCATACTGCAGAGCGCCTTTGCGGCCGCCCTGATAGTCCAGAAAATAAGGCTGCCCGTCGCGTAGCATGATGTTTCGCGACTGAAAATCGCGATAGAGAAAATAGTCGCGCCCCGCGCTCAACAGAAACTTCGTCAGCCGGCTGAAATCATCTTCCAGCGCCTGTTCGCTGAACGGAATGCCCGCCAACCGCAGAAAGTAGTACTTGAAATAATTCAGGTCCCACGCAATCGACTGCCGGTCGAAACTCCCGCGCGGATAACACACCTTGTAGTTCAAGTCGCGCCCCGCCTCCACCTGAAACCTTGGCAGCGTGGCGATGACCTTCCGATAGGCATCGACCACCGGCGCCGCAATCTGTTCTCCGCTTCGATGCTTGGAAAGAAATTCAAAAAGTGATGTATCCCCCAGGTCTTCTTCGAGATATGCCCCGTGATCCAGATCCTGGGCATAAATCTCCGGAACGGGCAGACCGTGCTTGCGAAAATGCCGGGAGAATTCGAGGAAAGCGGCGTTCTCTTCGCGCACATCGTAGAGGATGCCGATGGCGCTGGTCTTTTCGCCGGCCAGTCGGACGATCTTGCGCCCGGAGCCGCCGAGTTGCCCCTGCAACGGCTGCACCTGCGTGACCGGCGCGTGGAAATGTTGCTCGAAGAGATGGTTGAGAATGTCCATGAAGTGCGTCGTGGTTTGCGCCTGGGGATTCACCACCAAGATAACACCGAAGAGCAACGCCAGAGTTGAGGGACATCCCCAAAACAAAACATCGAGGAAGGCAGAGAGTGATTCCGAGTCGCGCCGTTGCCTGTTGACTTTCGGCGCTGTTCCTCTACAATTACCCGACCACGAAAGCGGTCCGGAATATGACTCCGGATCCTCGTGAGCTTCGGTACTCGCAATCTGGTTGTAAGCGTCGAGAAACCTGCTTCTCCCTCCCCTGTCAACTCTCGTGCGCCGGCCCGCGACAGCGCATGATCAAGCAACGTTTGGGGTCTTAATGAAGATTCGATCGATTGCCGCTACGAAGCTCCTTGCCTGCCTTGCTGTATTAGCCGCTGCACCTGCATTTGCCCAGGACGTCACCCTTTCCCCCAACAGCCTCAGCTTCGGAAATCAAGTACAAGGTACCTCCAGTGCGATTCAAAAGGTCACTCTGAAAAATGGCCAGAGTGGTGCCATCACGATCACGAATATCAGAACGAACCTGTCGGACTACAATCAGATCAATAATTGTCCCTCCAGCCCGTCAACTCTTGCGGCGGGCGCGAGTTGCTCCATTTCGATCACGTTCACGCCGTCCGCAGTTGGATCTCGCACGGGAGCGCTCACGGTCACTGACACTGGGCTCAGCAGTCCGCAGATGGCCTTCCTGGGAGGAACTGGAATTGCCCCGGTCACCGCTTCGCCCACAAGTCTCTCGTTCGGGAACCAGGCAACGGGGTTGCGTAGCGCGCCTCTATTGGTGACGGTGACCAACAATCAGAGCAAGGCGCTCAGCATCTCGAAGATTTCCACGAACCTGGCCGATTACACGGATACATCCACTTGTCCCCTCAGCCCGAACACGCTCGCCGCTGGTGCGAGCTGCACCGTGTCCGTCTTCTTCACTCCTTCGGTCCTCGGCGCCAGAACCGGCACCCTTACCATTTCCGACAACGCCGGCGCGAACCCAACCGTCAGTCTCACCGGAACCGGAGTTCTCGCTGCGGTCGCCAGCCCTGCAACCCTGGCCTTTGGCACGCAGACGATACATACCTCGAGCCCGCCGCAAACGGTTACGTTCACGAACAACCAATCCACCGCCCTGACGATCTCTAACATCGCCAGCAGCCTCGCTGATTTTCCCGTAACTTCAACTTGTCCCATCAGCCCGAGCACGTTGTCCGCTGGAGCCAGCTGCACGGCGTCGGTGACGTTCGAGCCCACGGTGACCGGCGCCCGCTCCGGCACCTTGAGCTTCACCGACAGCGCAAACAATAGTCCGCAGAAAGTGTCTCTGAGCGGAAGCGGAACCAACGCCACTCTGGTTTCAATTGCCGTGACCCCGTCGCCTGCGTCAATCCCGCTGGGAACGACTTTGCAACTCACGGCCACCGGATCCTATTCCGATGGAACCAATCAGAATCTCACCAGTTCGGCCACCTGGAGTTCGTCAGGGTCAGGAACCGCCAGCGTGAACAATGCAGGACTGGCCGACGGAGTGAGCATTGGAACCGCAACGGTCACGGCCGCCCTGAATTCGATCTCCGGCTCGACTTCGATTTCGGTGACCCAGGACGCCGTCGCGTATTACGTGTCGCCCACGGGCAACGACTCCAACCCCGGCACGCTCGCCCTTCCACTGAAGACCGTCCAAAAAGCCGAGTCCCTGGTGGTTGCCAATTACCTCGGCTCTCATTGCTCGTCGCAAACTGCGCCAATCATCGTTCAGTTTCGCGCGGGAAGGTGGGACAGTCTTGCCCTAACCATGACCGCATCGGATAGCGGTTGCAGCACCACCGTCCCGGTAGTCTTCGAAAATTATCCGGGAGAGACCCCCATCTTCTCCGGAGGCGTGCAGGTACTGAATTGGACCAACACGTCCGGGTCCACTTGGCAGACAACTCTGCCACCGAGCACCGTAAACTTTGAAGCCCTCTATTACAACGGAGCAAGGCGAGTGCGTCCGCGCCTCGGCTCGACAACATCGACAGGTCCGCTGGGATCCTATTACCGCGTGGCGAATAACGTTGCGGGATTCTACGATCGCTTTTATTACGACCCCAGCGATCCCATCTCCGACAGCTGGCAAAACTATGCTCCATCCAAGGGAAACCCTTGCGGCCAGCCTCCCGGCCCCGCCAACTTGCAGGGAGACATTCAAGTGGCCATCTTCGAGCAGTGGGATGCTTCCTGGGAACGGATCAGCTGCATCGATACCGTCAACCATCTCGTGTATCTCACGGGCTCTACCGCCAGCGGTGTTTCTCATGGGTACATTCCTACGCACCGCTACATTGTCGAGAACGTAAAAGATGCACTGACCCTTCCGGGACAATGGTTCCTCGACCATTCCGTAACCGGCGCTTGGAAGCTCACTTATATCGCCAATCCGGGCGAAAACCCCAATACCGACACGGTCATGATTGCGCAGCAGCCTCACGTGCTGAGCGCGAGCGGATTGAAGTACCGGACTTTCGCTGGCCTCACATTTTCGTACGACGATTACGTCGTCGGGCCGACGGGATACGTTGGAGCCCAGGCAGAATACACAGTCCCTGCCGCTGTCGCATGCTCCGATTGCAGCAATGTGACCTTCGACAGCGACAGTTTCACCAACATAGAAGGCTTCGCGCTCGGATTTCCGTCGGATAACAAAGGAACCGCCTCGGGCGACGTAGTTCAGAACAGCGCGTTTTGGGATGTGGGGGCTGGTGGCCTTTTGACTGGCCGCGTTCCGACCGGATCGGAAACCGACTCGAATGTCTTTCAGTTCGCTACGATTCAGAACAACTTGGTGCAAGGTTATGGCCGCAAATTCCCAGGCGCAGCCGGTATCGTGAACCTGCTGGGCCACGATGTCTCCACCACCCACAACGACGTAGCGGATGGATACAGTCAGGGCATCATGATCTGCTTCCCGAGTTTCTCCCTTAGTTGTGCGGGTCAGAGCAATTCCAGCGGAGGCTTTAACCAGACCGTAACCTTCAACCACATTTGGGATCTGGGTCAGGGGATTCTGAACGACTTCGGTGGCGTGTACTTCGCGACGTACGGCGCCACGGGAGATGTGGCAAACAATAATAAGATTCACGACATCACCGACGCTTCGTCTCAAGATACAGACGGCTACGGCGGCAACGCCTTCTACATCGACCGGGGCGGTCCCATCCAGCTCGAGAACAACCTGATATACCGTTCGGTCAACGCTTTCAACGTAACCATGGGCCCGCCCTCCACAGGGCAAGTCATCGCCGCCAACAACAACATCTTCGCTTTTTCGCGCTTGAGAGTGATCAACGTGTTTAGTTGCGCGAAGGCGGGTTACTCGCAGTTCTCGCTCAGCAACAACATCTTTCTTCAAGACAAAACTCCTTTGTCGGTCCCAACCTCGAACTTGCAAGCCGGCGCCAGCTATCTTGGCTCGCCCATCGGCTCGGCTCAGGCCTTCGCCAGCAACGACTACTGGAATACCACAGAAGTGTTTGCCACGGACCCTCTTGCGTTCAATTCGCAGCCGTCGACATGTCAGACGAGAGGCTACTTCACGCTGGCCGCCTGGAAGGCGCTGGGCGAGGATGCCGGGAGCCTGTCCGTGGATCCGGGCTTTGTCGCACCCACGTATCCGAGTGACGACTACAATTTCACGGCCGGTCCCCCGAACATCGGCTTCATTCCGTTCAACACGACCGGAACGTGCTCAACCTGCCCGGGACGCACTGCTCCGCTGATTGTTCCCGGGCCGGTACCGGCGGGGTTTCCCACGGTGCCGTTTAACCCGGCAACCGACTATTAAGGACCACCAGCCTGCTCCGGGAGTGCAGGCCCGTGTCTGTTGATCACTTCCGTAATAGCCCATCGGAGCCATTCCGCCGCCGCTCCTCACGCGTTAGGCTGTTTGTGAGCAGACTTCGGGGGAGGGCTGTTCGACGAACGTCCCATGACTCTATGAGTCTGGGACGTTTTGTTTTGGGCGTCACTTGGGTCTGAGCTGGAGCGGCGGAGCGCAATTCCTCGCGAAACATGCGGTCTGGGCTGCCGAAGGAATTTGGTGGCGGCGGTAGGACTCGAACCTACGACCTACGGATTATGAGACCGTCGCTCTAACCACCTGAGCTACACCGCCACGTGCCTGCAAATCGGGAAGGATGCGCGAAAGGAACCTTGCCGCCGGTACGGCCCCGGCACCCGCAGTAGGGAAGCAACGAACCTGCGTCCGAACCTTCATTCTAAAAGCGCCTGCGAAATAGGTCAAACACTGTGCCGGTGTGGGGAGAGCCGCCTTCGGCTGTCCGTCGAGCGAAGCTCGACAGGTTTGGCGCCAAACTGAGACACTACTCTGCGCCATGATCGGCGTCCGTAACTCACGTGCTTAACTCACGATGATCGGAAAGTCCATGAAAGCGATCGCCGTCATCCCTGCCCGTTTGGCTTCCACCCGCCTTCCCCGCAAGATGCTGCGTGAGATTGCGGGCACGCCGCTGGTCGGCGTGGTGTACGAAGCTGTGCGGTCTTCGCCTCTGCTCGCGGAAGTAATCATCGCCACCGACTCCGAAGAGATCATGCAGGTCTGCCGCGAACACGGCTGGAAAGCGCTGATGACTTCTCCGGCCCACCGCAGTGGCACCGAGCGAGTGCACGAAGTTTCCGGTCGCGAGGCTGCTGACGTCTACATCAACGTCCAGGGCGACGAACCTCTGGTACGCCCGCAGCAAATCGAGTCCCTGCTGCACGTCATGGAAGACCCTGCAGTTCCTGTAGGGACTTTGATGACTCCCGCCGCCGAGGTCGACATCCCGAACCCGAACGCTGTGAAGGTCGTGACCGATCTCAGCGGACGTGCGTTGTACTTCTCCCGCGCCGCAATACCCTTCGATCGCGACGGCACCCGGCCTCGCTACTTCAAGCACTTGGGACTCTACGCCTATCGCAAACCCGCGCTGGATCGGTTTGTAACGCTCCCGGAGTCCACGCTTGAGAAGAGTGAACGACTAGAGCAACTGCGCTTCCTCGAAAATGGAGTCTCAATCTATGTCGGGGAGACTCCGCACGACAGCGTAGGCGTCGATACAGAAGAAGACTTGCAGCGCGTGATCGAGATTCTGCGAAAACGCTGATGCTTTCAAACCTGCGGATTGATTTCCTGCTTCCGACCCCATTCCTTGGCGGCAGCCAGCCGCCTCGAAATCGCCGGATGCGAATGGAAAAACCATTCCACCCACTTCGAGGGCGTTCGCTCCGCAAGGTTCTGCTCCGCCAGTTTGTTCATCGAGGAGATGAAAGGCTCAACGCTGGCGATGGACTCGAAGGCATACCGGTCGGCCTGCCGCTCGTTGAAGCGTGAGTACGCGTTGAGCGCTGGCATGAGCACAAACGATAGAACGACGGAAACCAGCGCCAACAACGGCAGATTCGCGAAGTCTGACAGTTCTTCGAACAGGTGCTGGTCGACTGCGTAGTGCAGGGTCCAGTTCGCCGCCCAGAAACCGAACAGCGTGATCCCTGCCTGCACGAAAATGCTCTTCAAAATGTGGCGATGCACATGGTGCCCGAGTTCGTGCGCTAACACCGCTTCAATTTCTTCCGGCGAGTAGTTGTCGAGCAGGGTGTCGGCCAGAATAATGCGTCGCGTCGCGCCCAGTCCGGTGAGTGCCGCATTCGCCTTCTTGCTTTTCTCCGACAGCTTCCAGCGATATATGCCGCGCACCCGAGTCCCGGCGCGCTCGCTCAGCACGACCAATCGCCGCCGCAGATCTTCGTCATCGAGCGGCTCGAACTTATAGAAGATGGGGAAGAGCACGACCGGCGCAAGTTGGGCCAGAATGATGAACAGGCCCATGAACAGAGCCCAGGCCAGCATCCACCAATGCTGCGGCCATTGCCGCAGGGTGAAGTACAGCACTTCGACCACCACGGCTCCCAGCACCAAACCGACCAGAAAGCCCTTCACCTCATCCCAGACCCACGACCGAAATCTCTGCGTTGAAAGCTTGAATCGACGCTCAAGCGAGAACCCGTAATAGTCGAGCCCAATGCCCAACACCTTGCTGATGACCAGCAACAACACCAGATACATGAAAAGCGATAGGGAATAATTCTGAAAGCCCAGGCGGTACGCCAAGTCCCTCAGCCAATTGGTCCACCCTGTGACCAGCAAAGTAATCAGGAACGCGAGGCCCACAAGGAAATCGATAACGCCCAGCCACCGCCGGATGCTGTTGTAGCGGTGCGCCTCAGGCGAATCGGCCTGCACCGGATTGAGTTCGTCTGCCATGGTCTGTACTATCGTCGCTCTGTAGTGATCGACGTTTCTGAACGCGAAGCGCTAGCCGTTTCTGACAAAGCCCTCGCCGGTTGTCAGCAGTTCGCGGACCAACTCTGGCGAGGAAGCTTCCGTGTAAAGCCGCAACAGCGGCTCCGTTCCCGACGCACGGAATAAGACCCACGCTTCTGCTCCATTTCCGTTAGTCGGTGCGTCGAAGAAAAACTTTATCCCGTCGAGGTTCTCTTTCTTAAGCACATGGTAGCGGCCCAGAGTCTGCGTGCCATCAGCGCGGGCACGTTGTATGGCATTCTGCTTCATGTCTTCCGGAATGTGCAGATCGCGCCGCCCGTAATAATGCGGACCAAACTCCCGCTGCAAGTCCGCCACCAACTGCCCCAGCGGCTTGCCTTCCTCCGCCATCACGTTGGCCAGCAGCAGGCTGTTCAGCACACCGTCGCGCTCGGGAAGAAAACGCGAATACCCGATGCCGCCCGATTCTTCTCCCCCGATCAGGATCTCACCTTCCATCATCAGATCGGCAATGTATTTGAACCCGATGGAAGTCTCGTGCAGCTTGCGCCCATACTTTGCCGCGATGCGGTCCAGCATGCGCGTCGTATTGAACGCGCGCACCACATCCCCGGGCCACTTCTTGCGCTCCAGCAGCCAGCGCAGCAGCACGCAGAAGATTTTGTGCGAGTCGACGAAGCTGCCGTCTTCGGCAACCGCCCCGATCCGGTCTGCATCCCCGTCGGTAGCCAGCCCGGCGTCACATTTTTCACGGACCACCGTTTCCTGCAGCATTGCCGTATGCGGTTCAATCGGTTCGGGATTGATTCCGGGAAACAGTGGATTCAACTCCTGACGAATCGCCACGTACTGCACCCCGCGCTCGGCAAATATTCCAGTCAGAACGCCGCGCCCCGAGCCATACATGGCATCCACCGCAAACTTGAACTTCGTTTTCGCGATCAGGTCCATGTCGGCAAAGCCGCAAACCGCGGCAACGTAGGCCTTCTTCAGATCGACTTCCTCGACTGCCGCCTTGGTGCCCTTGGGCATCGTGCCGGCGGCGAGTTCCTCTTCAATCTTCTTCATGATGGCCGGCGTAGCCGAGCCACCGAAATTGCCTTTGAACTTCACCCCGTTCCAGTTCCACGGATTGTGGCTCGAGGTGACCATCACTCCACCCGCCGCGCCTTGATGCTTCACCGCATAGGAAACCGCGGGTGTGGGCGTGTAATCGTTGGCCAGTTTCACGGGAATCCCTGCAGCCGCAATTACTTCAGCCACAACCTGCGCCGCCCGCGACGAAGCAAAGCGTGCGTCATATCCTACGATGACCCCGCGCTGTGCGTCTTCGTATTTCAATACGTAGGAAGCAATCGCGCCCGCCACCCGGCGCACGTTGTCGAAGGTAAAGTCGTCGGCGATGATGCCGCGCCAGCCGTCGGTTCCGAACTTGATCTCTTGCGCCATGGTTATTCAGTGGTCAGTGATGAGTGGCCAGTGGCTAGCAAGGCATGCCCGTGACCGATCATGCTAGCCACTAACCACTAATCACTAGTCACTTTTCTTACGTCAGTTTGTGCAGCTTCTTCTCGTCGAGATACTTCACAACCTTGCCTACGTCCTGCGCGTGCTGGCGCGTCGTGATCAGCAGGGCGTCTGATGTCTCGACAACAACCAGATCGGTCACGCCCACGGCCGCCACAAACTTTCCCGGAGCGTGAATATAGTTACCGCGAGCATTCAACAGAAAAACGCCGGAAGCCGCCACCAGATTGCCTTCCGGCGGATTGCTCTTGGCGGTGTGATGCTCATGCAGAGCGGTCCAGGAACCCAGATCGTTCCATCCAAAATCCGCCGGTAGGCAGAAAATGTTTCCGGCCTGTTCACCCTTCGCCGAGCGCGGTTCAAGCACCGCATAGTCCACGCTGATGTTTTCGCACTTGGGATACAGTTTGCGAAACGTAGCGGCAAACTTACGCGTACCGAACGTCGCCGCGATTTCTTCCAGCAGGCGCGCAGTCTTCGGCAAATGTTCCTGCAGTGCGTCAGCCAGCGTGCGCGCGCTCCACAAAAACATTCCACTGTTCCAGAAATAATTTCCTGCGGCGACAAATTCTGCCGCCTTCTTCGCGTCGGGCTTTTCTGTGAATCGGCGCACTCGCAACGCCTCGCCCTGAGACGCGCTGCCCACCTCAATGTACCCATACCCAGTTTCCGCGCGATTGGGACGGATCCCTAGCACCACAATGTTCGCGCCAGTTGCAGCGATTTCGATTCCCCGCTCCAGCGTCTCGCGATACCGGTCCTCGTCGCCAATCACGTGGTCGGAAGGGAACAGGCCCAGCACCGCTTCGGGATTCTCCCGTAACAGCAGAAAGGCAGCCAGGCCAATCGCGGGAGCCGTATTCCGTCCCACCGGTTCGGCAAGTACCTGCGCCCTTGGCAGCTTCGGGAGTTGCTTCGTAATCGCGGTCCGGAGATCTTCGTTAGTAATAATCCAGAACTTCTTCGCGGGAGCCAGCGGCAACAGCCGTGCCACGGTTTGCTGAATCATCGTCTGCTTGCCGTCGAGCGCCAGCAACTGCTTCGCGTGCTTCTTGCGGCTCAGCGGCCAGAAGCGCGTGCCGCGCCCTCCAGCCAGAATTACGGGATAGAAAGTTGAGTTCTTAGCCACGGATTTTCACGACCTACATTCTCGTTTCGGGTTCCGGTTGTGGTTTTCCAGGAACATAGGCCCGCAAAAACTCTAGCGCCCACTGCGGCCGCACGCCAAACTTGCCAATGGAAGCGGGAACCACGACCGCATCGCCTTTCGCCAGAGTCACCGGATCCATCCCGGCGGCCTCGATCACTCCGCAGCCTTCCACCGCGACCAGGATTTGCACCGAACTACGCCCCGAATCGTCACGCGTCGCCAGTTCCATTGGATCTTTCGCTTCAAACATGTCCACTACAAAATAAGGAGCACCGACCAGGGGCGCATGCCGGTTCTTGCTGCCGCGAATCTGCTGCGGTGCTGGGCGCACGACTTTCCCCGAGTTCACTTTCTCCTTCACCGCCGCCATCCCATCCTTCAGGTGCAGCTCCCGCGGGCGCCCGTAATCATACAGGCGATAGGTGGTATCGGACTGT
>PMUM01000063.1 GCA_003166855.1 Acidobacteriaceae bacterium
TGCGCCATGCCGTTTGGCGTGTTCTCGCGCATGCGGCGACACGCTCGTTGTGTAGATGATCCGGCGGGCGCCGCAGTGATCTCGAATTTCATCGACTTCGCGCGCCGAAAGGCGTGCATTGACCAGCACCGGTAAAGCGTCGAGATCCGTCAGGGCTAGCAGAGTCGCGACGAATGCCCGGCAGTTCTCGCATACCAGCATGACCCGGTCGCCTGGTCGTACACCTGAGCCGATCAGCCAGCGCTGAGTTTCAGTGACAGCGGCTGCTAGTTGCCGGTAGGTCCAAATTCCTGACGTTTCCACCAAAGCTGGTTGCTCTGGTAAACGCTCGGACCATGGCCTAATCACACCACCGATGCGATCTGGAAGATTGGTCAGGAGCTCAGAGACGTCGTCGTGAATCATTTTTGCCATAACAAAGTTAGCTGAGGTGGTAACTGATCGGATCGTGATTTCAACCTTCCTGGTGCAGGACCGAGCGTTTTCTCGCGGCCGAGGCAGGCACAGCCGCCAGGGCTGGAAACGCCGTCAAATCCGCTTTGTTTGTCACGACATATTGAAGCCAATTGCGATAGACAGTGGCTGCAGAGAGATGCCACCTCTTCTCCAGCGTCCCTACCACGGCTGCATCTGGGAACCGGTCCATGACCTGTTCTTGACGATTGGACTGAGCAACTTCTCGGAAGTCAGTTAAAAGACGCGCGGCAGCCGTATCGAAGTAACCCTTCGGCATGGAGGGATACGTCTCACGCTCCTGCCTGAGAAATCTCTTGATGTCTCGCCGGTATTCCTTCAGCAGCGTCTGGGCGCCGTACTCGGGATGGCCCTGGAAGTGAACGAAAAGGCTCCGCTTCCTCTTCTTCACAAACGAGTCCACACCACCCTCGGCCGATTGGGTCAGCACGAGGTAGCCGTTTGCGGTCAGCTCATCCGCCCGGACTTCGTTCCATCGAGAGTGCGGAAAGCGTACCATCTCCGGTGTGCCCTCAATGAGCGGGTGATCGGCAGCTTTAGCGAAATCAAATACTCCAAACTGTTTGTCACTCAGCGCGTGACGGCGAATGCCGTCGCAGTGCAGAACTCCCGCATGCGCCGCGAGGCAGGATAAAACGGTTGAAGTAGTATTCCGCTCAGCCCAGTCGAGAACCTGCGTTAGAACTGGCCAGTACGTTTCTTCCCGCAAATCTGGATGGCGAGGCTCGGTGCCGGTCATAATGACGGCGTCACACCGGCTGTTCCAGAGGTCGTTCATGTCCCAATAGAAACTGTTCAGATGCCTCTCCCCGCGATCGGTTCGGGGAACGCCCGTCAGCGAGTAGAGCTTTACAAACACCGGAACGTCCCCAGACACGACGTCCAGCAGTTCAAAGAACTGCAGTTCTGTATCTTCCAGCGCAGAGTCTGGCATGTTATTGATGAAAGCAATGCTGACGCCTTTCGTCCGCGACTCATGCCGGTCGATCGACAAGATACGGCGCAGACTTTTCTTCTCTCCCCAGCTCGGTGGAACTCGGCCGCCGTCAATAATTAATGGCATGCAATTCCCCCAAAATCCGTCGCATTATCTTCCCCAGATTCTTCATGCTCTGGCCTTGTCCAAAGCCTGGGCCAGATCCGCAATAATGTCGTCGATGTGCTCGATGCCCACACTCAGGCGAATCATCTCAGGAGTTACCCCAACTTTTTCTTGCTCTTCGGGTGTGAGCTGCCGATGCGTAGTCGACGCCGGATGACACGACAGCGACTTGGCATCTCCCATGTTGACCATTCGCTTGAATAAGCCGAATGCGTTGAAACACTTCCTGCCGCCCTCGTATCCGCCTTTCACCCCGAAGGTCAGCAGTGAACAGAAATTCGAGCCCAGATACCGATGCGCCATCGGATAAAGCGGATTGTCTGGAAAGCCAACGTAGTTGACCCACGCCACCATCGGATGAGACCGCAGAAATTCCGCAACCTTGCGCGCGTTTTCTACATGACGCTCCACTCGCAGCGCCATCGTCTGGATTCCCTGTAGGAACAGAAAGCCGTTAAAGGGAGAAAGAGTCGCCCCGGTGTTGCGTTGGCAGACGGTTCGACATCTCGCTACAAATGCAGCATCCCCATAATGGTCGACATAAACGACGCCGTGGTATGCGATCTCCGGCCGGTTGAACATGTAGAACTTTTCCGGATATTGACGCCATGGGAACTTGCCCCCATCGACGATCATTCCTCCGATGCTGCTGCCAGCTCCGCCGATAAATTTCGTCATGGAATGCACGACAACGTCGGCGCCGTACTCGATGGGCCGCAGCAGAATCGGCGTCGCGACCGTGTTATCGACGACCAGGGGCACACCGTGTTTGTGCGCGACTTTGGCCAAGCCCTCGATGTCGGCTACGTTTCCCGCTGGATTGCCGACGCTTTCGCAATAGACGGCACGAGTATTTTCGTCGATCAACTTCTCCACGTCTTCAGGGCGATCGCTGGCCGCAAAACGTGAAGTAATTCCTCGCTTCGGGAAAATGTGCGCGAGCAGTGTATAAGTAGCACCATAAAGCTGAGGAAGAGAAACGATGTTGTTACCCGACTCGGCAATATTGATGAGAGAGTATTCGATCGCCGCCATTCCGGAGCTGACGCTCAGCCCGTCCACTCCGCCTTCTAGCGCTGCTACACGCTTCTCCAGCACCGCATTTGTGGGGTTACCGATTCGCGTATAGATGTTTCCTTCGACTTCAAGATTGAACAGTGCTGCTCCGTGTTCGGCGCTGTCAAACTCGAAGGCGACCGTCTGATAGATGGGTACCGCGACGGCTTTCGTCGTGGGGTCACCGTCGTAACCAGCGTGAATGGCGATCGTCTCTCTCTTCATTCGCTATCCAAGGAAAACGCTATGCGTCTTACAAATAGAAGCGGATCCGTTCACTTCGAACTCGTCGCCACACTCCTCACCGGAACCGAAGTTGTCTCACGTGAAGCGGATTTCGCCAGCGCGCGAGTGACGGTACGCGCCGCAAACCCTGCCCCGAACGCAAACCGCATGACTGGTCCGAAGCTGTTGGCGGCCGCAACGCCCGCAAAATAAAGACCAGGAATCGACGACTCGAAGATCGATGACAGAACCGGCGCCCCCTGAACGGCTTTGATCTTCGACCGAATCTCGGGGTTGAGAAATTTCAACCGCTCCAGGTCCACTTTGTATCCAGTCGCCGCAATGAGGTGCTCGCTCACAATCTCTCGTTTACTGCCATCCGCAGTCTGAACGCTCAGGCAAACCCGGCCGTTCCGTACATCGGCGCCGAGCGGAGTGCATCCCAAATGCACGGGCAACTTTCCGATCACCTTGTCTCGGATGAACCACCCTCCCGAAGGTCCGAGAGTCCTACGCACGATCTCCAGGCGAAGCCGCTCAGGCAGGTAGTAAAAAGCCCCGGGCGCATCGGCGAAAAAGCGCGAACGCATGCCCGGGCCCAGCCCGGATTGCGGATGCCTGATCTGCTGCCACCAAGAGCGTGGCTTCCCCGTCGGCTGGCTATGGAACTTCAACTCACTGCGGCGGCTTACCAACTGCACATCAGCTCCCGCTTCGTGCAGAAGTCCCGCCAGATCCAGGGCGGATGCACCTCCCCCGATTACCGCTACACTTCGGCCGCGAAATGTTTCCACTTCGCGATGACGAGCGCTGTGAGAAAGAAATTCTGGCGAAAGATGCGCCAGATTCTCGGGAATATATTCAAAGTGAGTAATGCCAACCGCCAATACGAGGCGCCGGGCCTGAATGGTCTCTCCGTCCTCGAGTCGCAGCACAAATCCGTCGCCGACGCGATCCACGTTAGCTACGAGCTTTTCTTCCAGCTCCGGCACCATGCGGTCCCGAAAGGCCAGCCCGTATGCACCGAAGGTCTCGAGGCGCACCGGCAGTCCGGCATCCGCATACTGGATGCCCTGCTCGGCGCAGAATTGACGCAAGGTGAATGCCTGCTCCGGATCATAGATATCAGAGGCGAAGCCGTCGGACTTGAGCATCATGCCCTTCGGCATATGCTGCAGCCAGCTGTCCATGGGACGGCCAAAGATGCGAAATGGAATGCCCCGATGCCGAAGATGGGCGGCGATGGACAGTCCGTAAGGTCCCGCTCCAATGATTGCGGTGTCTAGCATGCCGTGAAAAGTACTCCTTAGAAGTTGGCGCTCGAGGCCTGAATAGGCGACGACCTATTAGTTTTTGCGGGGGAATTATCGGGGGATTGAGGCTGATTATAGCACGCGCGGATGGCAAGCCAATCACCCGAACGGGTAGTTACCCCGCGCCCACAACGCGCATATAACTATCGTGATATCAGCTAGATACAGCCTCTCGTGCGCATTTCGAAACATTCCGTCTCGCGGAGCGGGACGGAACTTCCTCAAACCTGCGTGGCCGTGACAAGAACATCAACGGCTGGCTCGGGGGAGGCCGTCTTTGCGTCGAAGAACCGCTTCAACGCCAGGAACGGCTTTTCCAGAAGCCTCCAAGACAAGGTCGCCAGCGCGTAAGTCGCAGCGGTCGTCAGCGGCAGAGCCAGAAACGGATGCCGCTCCAAATGAAGGATTTTGGCGACATCCAGCGGGATCTTCTCGAGCACATAAACGCCGTAGCTGATGGTGCCGGTGTTAACCAGGAACCGGTTCGTCAGGATTGCGCGCAACCACCGCTGCGTCGAGAACTGTGCCAGATATACAAATGAAATCGAAGCGGCCACGATGACGGAGAAGCCGATCCATCTCGCGTGAAAGGTTTCGATCGCGAGCGCCAGCGGGGCCGAGACAAGGAACACGATCCAAGCCCCGGTTACGAATTTCGATGGAACGAAGTTGGCCGAGCGGACGAAGATCGCCAGAAGCGCCCCAGCCATCAGTCCGTCGAGACGGCAGAAGGTATTCGAATAGATGTTGACCCCGTGCAAGACCAGATAAAAACGTAGCGCAGGAGAGATGCAGATCACAAAGATCGCGATCTTGCGCAGCTGCACTTCGGTGCAGAATCGCACGACGAGTGGCCAACACAGATAAAACTGCTCCTCGATGGCGAGCG
>PMUM01000446.1 GCA_003166855.1 Acidobacteriaceae bacterium
ATATTCACCGCGATCGCCGCACGCGGTCGAATTGCACACGGACATTTGGGACAGTGAGATGCACAGACTGCCGCCAATTCCGAACCTGTTCTCGGTGTCGGAAGCAAGGATGCATCGCTGGAACGGCTTCACGTTTCCTGCTCAGTCGGATGAGGATGCCTTTCTGCTGCAGGTATTACATGCGTGCCACCATTTCTTTACTCAATGGATACGACCGTCGTGCCTGTTTGAGATCGGGTATTTCTTGCATCGGCGAGCTTTGGACACGGAGCTGTGGAGCGGGATTGAGCAGCGAGCCGGCGATAGCGCTATATTGCGAGAATTCGTGGTGATCGTAACGGAAGTGGCGTCGCGGCTCTTTGCCGCGCCGGTTCCCAAACTGATCCAAGGTTGGAGCGCTAGGATTCGTCCGGGACCTCGCACGTGGATTGAACATTATGCACGGGAGTGGGTCTTGGGTGGGTTACCGGTTTACGAGTTCAGATTGTTTCCCAGCTCAAAGCTCGCCATATTTCTCCATCACCAGTACAGCAGCGAGTGGGCGCAAGAATCACAGGGTCAACGGATGTTGCCGTCGTCGCGCCTTTCGCGGATCGCTTCGTCCATAAAAACTCACCCGTCACTTGTTTTGAATCCGAGTTGGTGGAGACGCCAGCAATTCGTGAGGCGAAGCATTTTCTTTGCCTTGGCAGGGCTGCGCTACGTGGCCGAGATTCCGCGCTGGAGATGGCGGAATCGAGCGAACCGGCAGACTACCACTCCTGCTCCCTGGCCAGCGGATTCGTTTCAGTCGAAGAAGGCTTCGTGAGCCCGAAAGTACGAGCCGTCAAGAATGTTTCAGCGATTGTCACTCTTTCGTCATGAAAAACGCGCCAGAACATTCTCGCAGGCAGCGATTTCCGGACAGTCGGATTTTGCAGAGTTTTGACAATTCTAAGACAAATGCCCGGCCACCAGTTGGTACCGTTTGGGTCTCGCTTCCGAGTTCGATTTGTGAAGCACGTGTGACCCGACGAAAGGCACTCCAGTGAAATCGTCGAAAAAAATCATATTCTTCGTCGCCTCGTTTTCCAGCATCGAGGCCACTGCCCCGCTTGGAATCCTGGCGATTTCGACTCCTCTCCTCGAAGCGAAATACGAAATCTGCATTATCGACGCGTCGATTACGCCGGACTATAAGAAGCGAATCATGGAGGAAGTGAAAGACGCCCTTTGCCTGGGCATTTCCCTGGTTACTGGCCCCATGATCCGCGAGACCGTTGAGGTCGCCCGGGCGATCAAGAATTGGGATCCCGATTTCCCCATCATTCTCGGGGGATGGCACCCGTCGCTGCTTCCCACGCAGACGCTCGAGGCACCTTACGTAGACATTGTTGTTCGGGCGCAGGGTGAGGAAAGCATGCTTGCGGTCGCCGATCGTTTGCGGGACGATGCGTCGCTGGCGGATGTTCTCGGTATTGGGTTCAAGATTGACGGCAAGCTCCACTTCACTCCCGAGCGACCGCTGAAAAGGCTGGAGGAGATGCCGGCCAAGGCTTACCATCTTGCGGACTTCGACGCTTACGAAAAGATTTGTGGCCGACGCTGGGCCATGTACGTCTCCAGCCTGGCATGCCCCTTTAATTGCGCCTATTGCACGAACGCCGGAGTCTACGGACGCAAGTGGAACGCGCTGCCTGTCGAACAAGTGGTCGCCGAGACGATCGAACTGACGCGACGTTACCGGCTCGAACTGTTGTGGATGGCCGATGACAACTTTCTGGTCGATCTCGACCGGTCTCTGAAGATCGCGGAAGGGCTGATTCGAGCAGGGGCAAATTTCAAGTGGAGTATTCAAGCCACGACAAATCTGACGGCTCGCCTCAGCATCAACGAGTTGACACTGTTGCGCCGTTCCGGGCTGCATCAGATCTGCCAAGGGATCGAGACGGCGTCTCCCACGGTCATGAAGCTGATGAACAAAGATTTTCAGGTCCTCGGCGACATCTACCAGTCCACGGAGCGTTGCATCAAGGCGGGAGTGATCCCGTCGTTCAATATCATTTTTGGGTTTCCCGGAGAAGGACCGAAAGAAAGACGCGAAACGGTCAACTTCATGATGGACATTTGCCGGAAGTTCCCGGGTGCAGAATTCTGGACGAACATTTTTACCCCGTATCCAGGTTCGCCAATTTTTCATCGGGCGGCTCAATTGGGGATCGAAGTTCCAAAAACTCTCGAAGGCTGGGCGGACTATTTCCCCCGCTACACGGTTCTGCCCTGGCTCAAAGGCAGCGATCACCAGCGAGTGCAGACCATGCGAGATTACCTGCGGATTGCCTTCGATCGCGAGCCCATCGCTACCACCGGCCACGGACGATTTGCCAAGGCGGTTCAGCACCTCACGGCCTATCCGGCCCGCGTGCGTCTTAATTTCGATTTTTATAGTTTCCCAATCGAACTGTGGATCAACCGTCAGTTGAAAAACATTGTGAAATTGCCGAAACCGAGCGTAGACGCGAAACGGCTTCAGCCGGAAACGGCGCCGACTTGCACCTAACGGCTGGAAGTTGTCATTAGCGACCTGCTCACATCATTTGCGGGTTGATTGTTGGAGTATTGCCGATTTGCCATTGCCTGTAGCCTGCTTAGGAATCTCACGTCAAGCATAATCTCACAAACCAGGTAACCCGGTGCCGATCGAACGCTTACCGCAGTGGCAGATAGAGCCAAGTCAGGAAGCGACGCCCAGCCCTCGACACCGGACCAGCAGTTGGTTCATGTCTCTGATGCTGTCGGGTATTTCGGGATACCTGTACCTCAACCTCTTCGTCCTGCCCAATGTTCCCATTTTGCTGAGTGGTGACCAGGTGTTTTTCTGGATGAACGGGCAACGCATGCTACATGGCGAGCGACCATATCTGGATTTCTTCCAATTCACTCCGCCCGGCGCTGACGTTTTCTACTTTGCCTTGTTTAGAGTGTTTGGACCTCACATTTGGGTTCTCAACTTCGCTGTGCNNTGTGTTTCGTAATTGCCAACCAAATCATGGAACGCCACCTCGCTGTGTTAAGCGCACTCCTTTTCCTAACCCTCATCTACACCAGGCTCCTAAATGCGACACACCACTACTTCAGCGCTCTGGCTGTTATGAGTGCAACCGCCATCCTGATGCGGGAGGACAGTCCTCGAAGATTAGCAATAGCGGGAGCTTTGCTGGGCATAGCATCTTTTTTCACTCAGACACATGGCGCCGCAGCCCTTCTGGCGTTCACGCTTCTACTTTGTTGGGAACGATATGGTGCCGATGGCTCATGGCAGAGCTTTTGGAGAAAAGAAAGGATCCTGTTATTAAGCTTCGCCACCGCATTACTGATTCTAAGTGCGCCGTTTATCGCCAGCGCAGGCCTAAAACAGCTTTGGTACTGCCAGGTCACTTACGTCCGCAAAGTAATGGTGCATCCACCGGAAACTCATCTATTAGGGATGCCGCAATATCCGAATTTGCGAACCCTGCCGCTCCTCTTTGTGATAAGCGAATACAGCCGACACTTTTTAGTCTACGGGATGCTCCCGACGACCTACCTCGTCGTGCTAATGCGATGTCGAAGGAAACTGTTTCCTCCCACCTTTTGTTTCAGGAAGGTTGCCCTCTTGGGACTTGTGGGATCTTCTTTGCTCGGGGAATTGATCTTCAGTCTTAACTGGCTTCGCCTGTACGCCGTTTCTATGGCAGGGATTGTTCTGTTTGTCTGGGTCATAAGCACGAGTGCGCGTTTCCGGCGCTACGGCCTTATTGGCGTCTGGGCTCTGATCGTACTCCTCGGGCTGCTACAGTCGTGGTTCACGCAACATCGGGAATACATAACAGCTGAGTTGCCTGCGGGCAGAAGCGCCATCGAGCCGAACGAATTCGAAAAACTGAGCTGGGGGATGGAACATACAAAACCCGGAGAATTTGTCTTTGAGGCTAGCTGGCCCGGGATTTACATTCCGCTCGGAGTGCGCAACCCGGTGTTTCTCGACACAGCCAGCACAATGTTGAATCCACAATGAGTCGAACGGGCGATTCAGCAATTGGAGGCCAAGCAAGTGCACTATGTAGTCTGGCCGAGAGGTTGGACTATGCTGTGGACCCGAATCGTCCCAGGACCGCTAACATCGTCCCGCTTCGGACTTACGTTCATACGCGCTACCGGCTCGCGAAACTCTTCCGGGATGGCGATGAAGTTTGGGAGCGGAAATAGCCCGCGGCATTCGAAAAGGAGATGCACTGGCTGCAGGAATACTATCGACGAAACTCAGGCTGGTGTTCTTGCACTCCTCGTCGTCCAAGCTGCGCCCTATTCCTGGCGGCAGAACAGAGCAGGAGCGATAACGCATTCAAGGCCATGTCAGTGATCGGTTAGCGAGAAATCGAGACTTCAGCCAAGGCGGTTAACCCGAAACCTCGACCGCAGTCCGTAGCGTAAATAAGACGCTTCGAATCAGCCGTCCAAGCAGAGCTGATTGAGTTGCAATCGCCATGGCTTAGTTGCAACTCTTTATTTCCTTCCAGATCCATCACGTGTATCTGCGAACTTCCCTGCTGTTCACAGCTAAACGCGATCCACAACCCGTCCGGAGATACGGCTGGATAACGGGCAGAACAGGTCGGCCTTTTCAACTCCTCTATGTTCCCTGACTGAGTCGCGATGTAAAGCGCAAACCGTCCGTTCCGTCTGGAACTGAAGATTAGCCGATGGTCGGGAAGAAAACTGGCTTCTCGGACGTCATAGTCTGCTCCTGCAACTTCACGTGCAACTCCCGGATCGCTTGCGCCGACCTGTGCTCCGACTTCCTGAACCCATAAGCTGTTTCGGCCGTTTACAGCCCGCAAAAAAGCAAGGGCCGTCCCATCGCGCGATACCACTGGCTCCTGTGCATCCAGAGCTTCCGGAGTCACTTCAGTTGTCGCGTGTCCGGGGGCGGTCAGGACTCGGACGACGCGCGAACCTTGGTCCGAAGCCTGTTCGGCCCAAACGGAGTCCGTAGGTTCGGAAACGGCCGGATGAAACCAATCGCCGCCAATTCTCGGAACATCTAAAACAGATCCAGACCGAAGCCGGCGAATTGTGTAGCCATCCCGGGCCATCCCGATAAACAAGACACTGTCTGAACTGAACACAGGATCAGATGCGAACAGGTCCCCGGGCATCGTCACAACTCTTGTCCCGTAGTTTTCAAATTGGCCCCTGAGGTGCCTTTCAGTCGAAATGACGCCGACCACGACCAAGATGATCAAAGCAGAAGCCGCAACCACCACACTTGTGGAGTTGAGGTTCTCTCTCAACGATTCCTTGGATCGCGCGACTAACATCCACAGCAACAGTGCTCCAAAGATCGCCATCAATGCCAAGCGAGGGAAAAACAGCAGATTGTACCAGCCCGTCGGTGATACCCGAGGAAATTGAATCGTCGGGCCACAGATCAGGGCATAGATCGCTGTCGCGAAGCCTGCCAGAATAGTGTGTTGGTGAGCCAGTAGATAGTCAAGGACCAAGACCGAAGTTAGTATCAGTGCCACAAAGTGATAAGTAGCAGGCTGTGAGGATAGGAATAGCAGAAGAAACAAATAGGTTGCCCACTCGAGTTTTGCGCTGGATTCGTCGCGTGTTTGCGAACTGATCGCCCACATAAAGACGACGAAGATCAACCCGTGAGCTAGAGGTTGGAGAAGCGCATAGAGCCATGGCAAGTGTGCCACTGGAGTTGGATTCAGATCCGGTTCGGCGATGAAGAGACGTCGCAATAGTGCAGTCAAAGAATTCCAGGCGGTGCTGTATGGATCAATCATCTCTCCTCTGAGAGACGCAGGCAGCACTTTGCGGACATAAAGCAGGCAGGCATCTCTTCCAAAGATGTAGAGCGAAATGGCCACAGCCCCCGACAGTCCCAAAACAAGACCTGCCGCCGCGCGCCACTGCTTCCTGACGATAAAGAAAATCAGAAAAAGAGCAGGATAAACCTTCAGCGCAGCCGCAATAGCGAGAATGATGCCGGCAAAGTAAGACGACCTTCTAAAATACAACCACGCGGCAAATGTGAGGAGGAGTAAAACCAGGACGTGCATTTGCCCGGACAGAAAGCTATTGCGAAGAGGAATGAGTGCTAGGAACACTACCAATGCGACCCGCTCCCAACCTAAGGTTGTAATGCGGGTGAGCAGAAAAGCCGTCAGCAGCAGAAATACAAGATTCGCCAGCAGCCACCGGTGTTTTGCCTCAAGTGGTGGAAGGGAAGACCAGGGCGTCACCGGCAATACCGAGGGAAGGGTTAAGTTGATGAAAGAGACTAGCCCCTGGTCGATACCAACATAGTCTTTCTGACGCTGAAACCACGTCCATTCATACACTCGCTCCATCGGGAACCCGGCGCGATATAGGCGTGCCGCCAGGTAGTAGTTCGGGAAGTCTGAATTCAGATGACGCCAGGCTGGAATGAATCCGCTCACGATGAACAAGACGATTAAGAGCGCCAACAAAAGCCTCTCGGCCCACACGCCCCATGAAAAATGGCGAAGCGACTCGGGAGTCTGCGCTGGATGAGCCATGTTGCCAGGGGCTTGCATAGTGGAATTGCTCTAACCTCTATATCTAGGCTTTCGTGACTCAATAGATTCCTGGAATTACCTTGGCTGTGGTTCGCGCATATGACTCATATCGCATCCCGAACATTGTGTGTAGATGCTTCTCTTCTATCGCGATCTTATTCAGGAGCAACATCCCCCATGCGATGACCAGTAGCCACGCAAAAAAACTTGCAAAGGTAATCGCCATCGCGACCTTTCCCACAATCGCGGCCGCGTAACGGGGATGACGTACGTAGCGATACGGTCCGTGGTTCATCGGTACAAGTGAAAGCCCTTCTTGATTGAAGTATCGGGCGAGGTAGGCGTCGGTCCACATCTGCCACGAGCTTACCGCCAGATATAAAGCGAGTCCAATGGTCTGTAGTCCGGGCCGTAGCAACCATGGAGTCAGCCGCCAATGTCCATAATCCACGAACACAACCAGATCAAGCGCCATCAGCACCATAACCCACCGGGGGCCCGCGGGATCCGAATCCAACGCCCACCATTGCTCTCTAACGGGTGACGAATGAAAAACCAGCCGGCTTGACGAAAGAGAGTAAATCGACCCAAGCAGGCGCAATGCCAGATAACCACCAGAAAAATAATCCAGCTGTAACAAGGGTCGCTGGTGGCGCCACTGAGTCAGACAGGCCAGTACGAGAAGCAAGTAGCCTAGAGAGCACGTCAGAGTCGTCCAAAAGCTTGTTTTCATAGTCCTCGACTTCATAGACACCTAGACTGCGATCACCGTGGAATGCTATGCGTGCCTAGTAACTCCCGGCCGGGATCGGAGTGGTCTTGAGCCGCAAGCAAGTCCCTTATCGTGGCTGCGGCTACGGCGGGATCACTCCCATAACGCAACACATACGCCGGCAGTTCTTCGAGGGCCTGCAGAACCGTGGCCTGCTGCTCGCGAAAACACTCGTCGTCCCGGAATAAGACACTCTCGGCAAGCAGTTTCGCCAAGTCATGGTGGGCAACTCGTGAAATGTTGGGAACGTCAGAAGCTTGTCGCTCAAGGAAGAGGCAGCAGAGTGGTCGAATCGACGAACCCCAACTGCTCCCCGCGCGCTGTTTGACCAGGTGATAGACGACGAAATCCCGATGAAGACACGGATTGGTACGATCCTTGAGATCCGGAAAGAATTGCAGGGCTTCCGGACGAAAAGTAGGGGGCCAAAATCCGCCCCAGCTCCGCAGAACTCCGGCATCAAGCTCTACAAATGCTCCCTCATCTGCATGGAAGTTGAGCCCGAGCTTTTCTGCGGCATAACTGGCGCTTGTCTTTCCGTTGTTGGCTCCGCCGAACAGCAGCACCCCCTTATGCTCGCGTGCCACGCAGTTTGCCCACAGCGGGACGAGTTCGAGGGCGCCAACCGTCAAACAGAAAAGATTGTCGAGAAACGGACTAGTGAGCCCGAGTTTGTCTTCCATCAGGCTTTCCGAAACAACTCCTAGTCCCTCTCTTACTTCGATATCGACTGCCAGAAAATTCCTCTGCCCAAAATGAGCAAAACGAAGTCCATCGCCTGAGAAAGCGGATCTGCGCGGCCAGGGCTGGCCGACCTGTATGTCGGAATCGACGACAATCCTCCAAAGAAATGTTGAGTGCCCACTCGCCGCTCCTGGATAACGAGCGAACAGTTCAACCATGTGCTCCAGAAGTTTGGAATTATTTGTCTCTAAGCGTACGGTGCTTCCCATTACAGGCAGACAGGCAGTGTATGGAGTCGGCACAAAGCGGCGCATCGGATCGTTTCTGGGGTCAGTCGTTTGGGTGTGCTCTCCTGTGGCCATCACTGCTGGCGCAGGCATGGCCGCTTGGGTCGAGGTAGCCTCGACAGCACGTTTCATATTCGCTTACCCACTGTAGTAACCTTTCGCTCGCTCGTCCCTTCGCGGTACATAGTCAGACTTTCGCAAGATGTCGGCAGATTTGTCGTGCGATCAGTTGGGGTTGCCCGCCATACTGCAAGAGCCAGCATGGAAGGTCGACTATCTTCTTGATTGTCCCCGAGCGTTTTGCAGCGGCCTCGGGAAGTTCCGTTATCAACTCTCCGTTCAGCCGGCCCAGAGCTTCTGTGGACGACATCGGACTCAATCGGAATTCCGAAGTGTCCCGTCGTTCCAAAAAGATCAGTAAGGTCGGCCGGCATCTCCGAACTCGTTGCACCCCGATTAGGCATTCGGGCTCCAGCCAAAAGGCCGGCCCCCCGCTACGTGTATCGGTTAAACGCTCCTCGCGCAATTCGTCAAACCACAGGGTTGCTTCAGGGCGCAATTTGAGCGGGGTTGGAAGCCCCCAAACATTTACTTCACCATTTTTTGCGGAGCAAAACGTTCGGTCGTCTGATAGGAATCCAAAGCCCTGTTGTGAGAGTGCCAATGCCAGTGTCGACTTTCCCGCACCAGACGGACCGGCCAACAGCACGCCGTCCTGTTTGTTCGCCACACACGCACAGTGCAATTCCGCAATGCCAACCGAAGCCCCCACGATCGTGAGCAGCATTGGAAAGATCACGGTTTGCCAATATGCGAGATCCGCCGCCATCGCCGCCGAAAATCGCCCGATTACGCGACACGTGCGGAGGTCGGCAAGTATCGAACTGCCCTCGTCAAAGCCTGCAAACACTAGATGGTTCAGTCCCCGCACGTAAGGCTTCGGCCAAGGCGCTGGCGATGGGTCGGTGTCGTCAACCCAAAACCGCAGGCGGAGGTCAACAGGGCCCGGCTGAACTTCGGCGGTCTGCAACGTGTTGCGTGCGGCATCGAGCACCTGCTTGGAATTGGTCGAAAGACTACACACCGCACCCGCTGCGATGAAGTGTTCGCACAGCTTGGTCTCGGCGTCTTTGTGCAGAAAATCCGGAGGCTGCATATAAATCCTAAATTCAGGCCAGGAAACATTCCTCCGCGAAGCCACATAATATTCGTCAAGCCAGGCGAGCAGCTTGTCACATTCTTGTCAACAACTTGTAATGTTTTATTTGCGGATGCAGTGGATTGGTGGTCGCCGCTTTGTACCAGTCGTTGTTTTCCTCCCAGACGGGACATCCCGCTGAGCAT
This sequence comes from Acidobacteriaceae bacterium, assembly GCA_003166855.1. Classification (GTDB taxonomy): domain Bacteria; phylum Acidobacteriota; class Terriglobia; order Terriglobales; family Acidobacteriaceae; genus Sulfotelmatobacter. The sequence continues at coordinate 9,660 of PMUM01000446.1, forward strand.
TTACTAGCCCCGGCTCGAAGTGCGGGTGACTTGCCACACGGCCCTGAGAGAACCGTTTCCCCCATTTTATCGACGCTTCGAATGGCTCTCGCGACGGTTCGTTCTAGCTCGCGATTTATGACAGTTTATTTACATTTCCAAGACAATTCCGTTCCTCTCGCCGAGTTAAATTCTTTCCGCAAAGCCAAATCTCAAAGGTTCTTGCATGCTACCGCTGACCTCAGATTTTCGGCTCCGCTGTCGTTCCCAGGAAAGTAGCGAAGGACGCGCGACTGGAGCAGCCCTATTCAAAGAGAGTTCGCCTGTTCGTCGCAGCATTCTTTTCTCAAACGAAAATGGGTCTGGTGTAGAGCGGATGGGTCACAATCCAATTCAAGATGGGAGTTTTGTCGTCGGTCGCGGACGTTCTCGTTTCTTCTCGTCGAGCCGTTTTCCTCGTCCGACGCGAGTCAATCAAGGTCTGCAAACAGGCATCGTTCCTGCTCTTGGTGGGTACGCTGTCTTCGTTGGTACGTCCCGGAATTAGGGGACTCAAGCACTATTGCGACGGCTGCGTGCTGTTGGAGATTAGCTGAGAAACATTAAGGGTTTAGCTCACAGCACCCTGTAAGTGAGGGGGCGAAGCTACATCCATCCGCGTCGGTCGAGGGCTCGCAATGGGCGCACTTGAATCTACGATTCTGAACGTATCAGCAGGACCCCTACCAGAAATCAGCGGGGCAAATTGGTACGCGCTGTACACCGCTCCGCGTCACGAAAAGCGAGTCGCCGATCAGATCAACCGGCAGGGGATCGCTTGCTTCTTACCTCTTTACCGCTCGGTGCGGCGGTGGAAAGACCGTCGCAAAGAACTGGCGTTGGTCTTGTTCCCCGGTTACGTTTTCGTCCGAATGTCTTTGCAGCATCGGTTGCGAGTGCTGCAACTTCCTGGTGCGGTGCGGCTGGTGACTTTTAACGGGCAGCCCGCTTCCTTGCCCGAAGCAGAAATAGAGAGCCTGCGGCAACACCTTTCCTGCCCCGGAAACGTAGAACCGCACCCATACCTCAGCGTCGGACGCCGCGTCCGAGTACGGAGTGGCCCCCTGAAAGGACTGGAGGGCATCATCCTGCGGACCAAGGACCGATGCCGCATTGTCTTGTCGATTCATTTGATCATGCGCTCGGTGGCGGTTGAAGTGGACGACAGCGACTTGGAATTCATTGCTTGAGTTCGTCCGGATTGCGGGCAAGTCGCCAGCGGAGAGAAAACAATGTCAACCCATCTGACTCTCATCCCTAAGACACGGCTCGGGAAAACCGCGAGTTGGATCGTTCTCCTGATCTTCTGCCAGTCTTCGTATAGCCAAATGAACGGGATGCCCCGCGCTCAACAAGATTCCTATACCGAACGTGATTTGAATTCAGCTACTGCCCGAAGGTGAGTGGAAGTGAAACTCGTCCATCCCAGATTCGGAATAAATAACAGAACCCCGAGAGTGATTCAGACTTCCCAATGCCCGGTGCTCCGATGCGCGTAAGCCCCGACCAAGAACTGGCCGGCTCTACCGTACTCACCGATCCAGAGCGGATCAATGGTTACGGCGAGCACGACTCGCGCACGGCCTACACCCGTCTGCGCCTCTTGCTGGATCGGCGTTTCTTTCTCCTGCGGGTGGCGGCGTATGGACTTGCCTTGGCGACAGTGCTGGCGTTTCTTATCCCATTTCGGTATGAAGCGCGCACGCAACTCATGCCACCGGACAATGAAATGAGTTCCGGTTTGGCCTCCATGATAGCCATGAGCGCCCGGAGTGGCAGCGGTTTGGGCTTGCTGGCCGGCGACTTCCTGGGCCTGAAGACTTCAGGCTCCCTCTTCATTGGAATTCTACGTAGCGAAACCGTCGAAGATCGAATTATCGAGAAATTCGATCTCAAAGCTGTCTACGGCGTCCGGCGAATGCAAGATGCAAGACGCCAACTGGAGGCGAACACAGAAATATCTGAAGATCGCAAGAGCGGAATCATTGTCATCCGGGTGACCGACCACAGTCCCCAAAGGGTGAAAGACATCACCGAGTCCTACGTGGAAGAACTCAACCGGTTGGTGGTGGAATTGAATACGTCGGCGGCTCATCGCGAGCGGGTCTTTCTGGAAGATCGTCTCAAGTCAGTAAGGCAAGATCTTGATGCTTCGGCAAAGGAATTCAGCAGGTTCGCCAGTGACAATACCGCCATCGACATCAAGGAACAAGGCAAGGCAATGGTGGAGGCCGCTGCGACACTGCAGGGTCACTTGATCGCCGCGCAATCGGAACTTGAAGGCCTGCGGCAAATTTACGCTGACAACAACGTGCGGGTTCGCGCTGTGCGGGCGCGAATTGCGGAGTTGCAGGCGAAGCTCAACCAAATGGGAGGCGGAGATTTATCCACGGATGGGACCGCCGGCAATAACAGCCTCTATCCATCGATTCGGAAATTGCCCTTGCTTGGCGTTACCTACGCAGAACTGTATCGCAACAACAAGATTCAGGAAACCGTGTTTGAGCTGCTGACCCAACAGTGTGAACTTGCCAAAGTGCAGGAAGCTAAGGAGACACCCAGCGTAAAAGTGCTGGATAGCGCGAAGCTCCCCGAGCGGAAGTCTTTTCCGTCACGATTGCTAATCATGGTTTTGGGTGGATTTCTGTCCCTAATGATGGGCGCGGTCTGGGTGCTTGGAAAGGCTGGGTGGGACAGCCTTGATCCCGCACATCCCGGGAAACTCCTGGCCCAAGATACCTACACGACAATTAAGGCGGACCTAGGGCTCGCGTCTGGGAACGGAACCCGCCTGCATCAAATGCGCGACAAGATTCTCTGGTTCAAGCGCAATCCAAGCAAACGCATGTGAGCGTGTTTTCATTTACCCAACCCTGCAACATCGAGGAAACACAATGAGGATTCTCGTTCTGGGCGGCGACGGTTACTGCGGCTGGCCAACCGCTCTGCACCTCTCCAACCGCGGCAACGAAATTGCTGTCGTTGATAACTTTGTGCGCCGTTCCTGGGATCACGAACTGGGAGCTCAGACCCTGACGCCGATTCGTCCTCTGACAGATCGGCTACGAATTTGGCACCGGCTGATGGGGAAAGAGATCGAGAGCTTCGTCGGAGATATTCTCGACTACGAATTCCTCGCTGGAGTAATGAAGGAATTCGCGCCAGAAGCGGTCGTCCATTTTGCCGAGCAGCGGTCCGCGCCATACTCGATGATCGACCGGCAGCACGCCGTTTTCACCCAAATGAACAACGTCGTCGGCACCTTGAACGTTCTGTTTGCGATCAAAGAGTTCCAGCCCGACTGCCATCTGGTGAAGCTGGGCACCATGGGAGAATACGGCACGCCGAATATTGACATCGAGGAAGGCTACATCCGCATTCAACACAACGGGCGCGAAGATGTCTTGCCGTTTCCCAAACAGCCTGGATCCTTTTATCACCTCTCCAAAGTGCATGACAGTCACAATGTTCATTTCTGCTGCAAGATCTGGGGCATCCGCGCCACGGACCTGAATCAAGGAGTGGTCTACGGCACGGTTACCGACGAGACTGCTTTGGACGAAGCGCTGGTCAACCGGTTCGATTACGACGAAGTCTTCGGCACGGCTCTCAACCGTTTTTGTGTTCAAGCAGCGATTGAGCATCCCCTCACCATATACGGCGAAGGAGGCCAGACGCGTGGATTCCTCGACATTCGCGACACGGTACGCTGCATTGAACTGGCGTGCCAGAATCCTGCCGCACGGGGTGAGTTTCGCGTGTTCAATCAATTCACCGAACAGTTTTCGGTACTGGAACTGGCTCAGATGGTGCACACCGCCGGACAGCGGCTGGGATTGAGAGTGGTCGTGGACCACCTGCCCGATCCTCGCGTGGAAGCCGAGCAACACTACTACAACGCCAAGCACACCAAGCTGGCGCAGCTTGGCCTGAAGCCGCACTTGCTGTCCGAGTCACTCGTCGATTCGCTGGTGAACATTGCCATGCAGCATCGAGACCGCGTGGATCCCGCACTCTTGATGCCACGTGTGAACTGGCGGAACAGCCGCAACGACCGCCGTTCCAAACGTGAGGTTGCAATAGCGGCAGACTGATCGAATGGCGTCCGCACAAATCACGGAAAGCGAGCCCGTCAGCGGCAGGTTGCTGACCCGCAACTGGGTGCTCAACCTCTTAGGTTGGGTCGTGCCCCTTTCCGTAGCGCTCTTCGCCATTCCGTACGTTGTGCGTGGGCTGGGCGCGGAACGATTCGGAGTACTTTCGATCGCCTCCGCCCTGCTTGGCTATTTCGGCATCTTCGACCTGGGCCTCGGCCGAGCGACCACGAAGTTCGTGGCGGAATCGCTGGCGCGGCGCGAGCCAGAAAGACTCCCCAAGGTTGTGTGGGTTTCGATTTGGGTGCAAATCGCTTTCGGCGCAGCCGGTACCTTGATCACCGTTTCTCTGATACCGCTCGCAGTAGGCCGATTCCTCAAGATCTCGCCAGCTCTGGTCGCAGAGACCAAAACCAGTCTGTTCGTGCTCTCTACCTCACTCTGCGTTGTGCTGATCGGCAATGCTCTTCGTGGTGTGCTGGAAGCGGGCCAGATGTTCAACGTAGTTAACTACGTAAAGGTGCCGACCAACACCTCGATGTTTCTGCTGCCAGCCGTTGGAGTATTCTTCCACCTGAGTCTTCCCGGGATTGTGTGGCTTCTGGTCGGCGCTCGGGTGCTCGCCACCGTGGCATATCTTGGGGCGTGTCTAAGGTACTTTCCGACACTCCGAGGGCAGTACCTTCCCGACCGCAGTTCGATCCGCCCGCTGCTTGTGTACGGAGGATGGGTCACCGTCTCCAACTTCATTACTCCACTCTTGGCGTACATCGACCGTTTCTTCATCGGATCCCTGGTTTCCATGAGTGCTGTCGGCTATTACTCGGCACCGTACGAGGCGATCAATCGAGCCTGGGTTGTCCCCGCAACGTTGGCCGCGACCTTATTCCCGGCTTTCACGAACTTGGACACCGGCGGGTCCAGGCGCCGCATGGAAGAACTATGTGCTCGATCGCTCAAGTCACTGCTGCTCATTTCCGCTCCCACGATGCTGATCCTCGCGCTCTTCGCGAAACAGATCCTGCGATTGTGGCTGGGGGTAGACTTCGCCAACCAGAGCACATTGACATTTCAGATTCTGGCGCTCGGGATGTTGATCAGTTCCGTCACACTTGTGCCTTTTAGCCTGCTTCAGGGGGTCGGACGTCCAGATTTAACCGGCATATTCAGCTTGCTGGAACTCGTATTTCAGATTGGTGCCTGCTGGTTCCTCGTGCGGCATTTCGGTATCGCCGGTGCCGCACTCGCTTGGACGCTCAAGGCTCTCCTGGACGCATTCCTGATGTTTGGAGCAGTGTTCTGGCTCAACTCGGTTTCCTTCAGCAGTCTTCTGCAGAACGGCCTTCGCCGGACCTTGTTAGCCGTGTCGTTTCTCGGTGTATCGCTCGCGATTCTGTGGCAGGCGCACGGCCCACTTCCGGTGCAGGTTCTGGCCGCGGCGACCCTCGTTCTTGGATTCATACTCGTTTCGTGGACTCACGTATTGGATAGTCGAGATCGGAACCTTTTACTCGTCACGATCTCGCATGTCAGGTTTGCGTTTGCAAGAGCCAAATAGGGTCGGCGAGACCCGCTTTCCGTAACACACTGCTTCGGATCATGAGCGTTATCGCACAAAGACAAGCAAACCTGCAGGCTGGAATACTCGGCCTGACCGCCGCAGTGTTTGCCGTGTCGTTGGCAGCCGTTACCTATCGAGGGCTTGCTGCTCCCGGGTACGCACTGCTCGGCATCGGGCTAATGGCTGTGATTTTGCTCGCGCTCTTGGTGTGTATGCAGCCACTGCTCACATTCGCGATTGCACTTATTTTCATGACCAGTCCGGCGCCGCTCCTACTTAGTTTGCAGACTTCGGCCTTAGTCAGCGGCTTTCTGCTTGGCGGGGCCACCTTGGCGTTTGCCCTGCGCACTCCGTTCAGATCGATGGCCCGAGATCCACTATTTTTGCCTGTTGGAGTTTTTGCCGCCTACGGAACCCTCAGCGGCTTTTATGGTCTGCTGCTTGGAAATGAGATCGGGTACGTGCTCGGGGACTGCTTCCAGGTGGTTGAATTCGCCGCAGTCTACTTCCTGGTGGCGCAGCTGCTGAACAATTACGACAAAGTGCAGATGCTGCTAAAGCTGCTGCTGGTTTCGATTTTGATCACCATCCTCTTGGAACTTGCCTTATTCGCACTCGGTCCGAGCGCGGGAGATCTGTTGCCTTCATGGAACGGTTCAGAATCACTGGTTCGAACGATCGACATTGATGCAACTATTCTGTTCGCGGTGCTCATCAACCTCTACCCAGCTGCTGCCTCGCGCAGGCAGCGTGTATGGATTGGGATCGCCTTGATTCCGACGGTTGCGAACATCGCGCTCAGTTTGTCCCGTGGCATATGGCTTTGTACGCTGGTCGCGGCCATTGTGTCGCTCGTGTTGCAGGCACGAAACGTTCGGATGCGATTGCTGGCGACAGCTGCGTTACTGGGAATTGGTCTGGTAATGGTGGCGGCCGCTTGGAAGATTGGCTCCGATTCTGACGTCAGCCTGCTGAGCGTTTTCGAAGATCGCCTCTTTTACGGAGTCACTCAGGTCGAAGAAGGTCTCGCTGGAACCGACAGCATGGCAACGCGGCGCTTCCTCGAACTAACCATCGTAGGGCCACAGGTTCTGGCTGAGCCCTGGATTGGACACGGTCTTGGAGCCACGTACGTCATCGGTGGCTACGCCGTGCTGGATTCGGGAACCAACGCTCCGATTGATAATCACTTCATTCACAATCTGTATCTCGTAACCGCTTTCCGAATGGGTGTGATCGGGCTTGGCTTGCTGGTATGGATGCTTTTCCGTTACTTCCGAACGGTCGTGCGTGCATCTGGCCCCATGCCGGCGGGTGTTCCTAAAGCGTTAGTCGTAGGATTTGTTGCCAGTGTCGTAGGTCAATTGTTTCTCTCCATCACCCAGCCCACGGTAATCGATCATCCCACCTGCGCACTGATTGCTTGTGCTATGGCTTTGAGTATTCGATTAGCAGCGGTGAATCCTCTGGGTTACAACCAACCGACGGAAGTGAAGAATGTCGTTTAGGTCGGGCGTCGTTGACATTGACATGGTTACGAGGCAGGCCGTGAAGGGCGTGTCAAAGGCGCTGATTATCACAGTCACCTTCCGACAGCATCAGTGCACCCTTCGGTTTCTGAACAGCGCAACACAGTTGAACGGGTTCGCCAGTTGCGATCTTCTGATTGTCAACAACGATTCCGAAGACAAATCAGCTTCCAACGTCCGACAGGCAAGCGCGGATTTCCGCAACATCGAGCTTCTGCAGTCGCCGCAGAACGGAGGGTATTTTGGCGCCGCGAATTGGGCGCTGCGGCGCTATTTGGAAAGCCACGGGGCTCCCGAGTGGGTGGTGGTGTGCAACAACGATGTCGTGTTCGATGACCCGCAGTTTCTGTCCCGTCTTTTTGAGAAAGACCCGGGCGCTCTAGGAATGATCGCTCCATCGATAGTCTCGGGGCTCACCGGATGCGATGAAAACCCCAGCATCAGGCATCGGCCCAGCCGTTTTCGCATGTGGCGTTATCGGCTCTGGCTTTCCAATTACTACATGATGTGGTTCAAGCAGTGGTTGTCGCCTTTTGTGCGCAGGACCCGCTACACGCTCAAGCAATGGTCTGGCCCCGCAGATCGCCGGGCCGCCGGACCAATCTACGCACCGAGTGGTTCCTTCCTCATCTTCAGCCGAAAGTTCTTCGAAGCGGGCGGGTTCATTGATGACGGCTCTTTCCTGTATGCCGAGGAATTCAGGGTTGCCGAGATGTGCCGCCAGTTGGGTCTGTCGGTGATCCATGATCCAGAGCTGCGGGTCTGGCATGAGGGAAGCCAGTCGACCGGGCGCATGCTCAGCCGGAGCGTGTATGCCCATCAAAAGGAAGGTTTCTCGTATGCGTTCGCCAGATACGAGAGTTCCTACCCCGAGCTTCGGACGGCTGTGCGCCCAGTCAGGATAGGGGTGCCTAATCTCACACCCGAATCGCGACCCATTCCAGCCGCAGGAGACCGGATTCGATGACGGTGGCGTCTCATTTTTTCTGGCTTTCCCTGGGCCTCGTCATCTACGTCTGGGTCGGATATCCGGTGCTGGTGTTCGTGCTGGCTTCGCTTTTTGCACGCAAGCGCAATTGCCCCGAGCAAGCGAGTGATCCTTTTGTCTCCATCATTGTTCCGGTCCATAACGAGGAACAGAAGATTGCTTCCAAACTGGGCGATTGCCTGGAACTGCTCTACCCACCCGACAGCTTGGAGATCCTGGTAGCGTCGGACGGTTCGACCGACAGAACCGAAGAAATCGTGCGCGGCTTTGCGGCTCGAGATTCTCGGATCCGCTGGCTGCAGAGCGATCGCCGCGTGGGAAAGAGCGGCGTGCAGAATCTTGCCGTCCGTCAGGCGCATGGCGATCTTCTCTTTTTTACCGATGCCAATACCGCTCTTCCGGTCGGAGTCCTGCGGACAATGGTTGGTAATATGGCCGACCCTAAAGTGGGCCTTTCCACGGCGACGGTGTTTTTCGGCGACGCCAAAGACGCGGTGGAGAAGGGACAAGGATTTTACTGGCGTTATGAACTTTTTCTACGCACCGCTGAGTCCGATCTCGGCATCCTGGCCACCGGAAGCGGACAGGCGCTGCTCGTGCGGCGGGAACTCTTTCTGCCGCTGCCCACTTGCTACGGCGATGACTGCATCATGCCTCTCGATGTCCGCTCACAAGGGTATGAAGTCATTCAGGAACGCGAGGCCACGGTATTCGACGCCATGCCCCACAGCATTGAGGGCGAACTCCGCGCGCGGATCCGCATGACCACCCGGAACTGGACCGGCACCCTATCGCGCCCGGCCGTTTTGAATCCCCTACGGTTCCCGCTCACAGCTTTAGGCCTGGTCTCGCACAAGCTGCTGCGTTGGCTGACGCCGTTCTTCCTCGCCGTCATTTTCGTGTGCAATACGCTGCCTGCCCTGCATGGGCAGCTTGTTTTTCTCTGGTGGTTGCAGGCCGTCTTCTATCTCTCCGCGTTGGTCGGTTGGGCACTAGCCAGAAAGCAGCGACCTGCTTGGGTATTCGGTTATTCGTTTTCCTTCTGCCTGGCAAACGTCGGATTTTTTCTTGGGATGGTGAAAGCATTCCGCAATCAGAAAATCGTGACCTACTGAACCGATCGTTAGGAATATTAATTGTGCTTAAATCGATCCCTTGGACTCGTTTGCCGTATCTGACCCGTGTCTGGATGGGCAGTCAATTCTCCCAATCCCTGCTGCCTGCTCGGGTAAAGCCACTGTCCGCAAGCCTCAAACTCACAGAAAATTGCCAGGCCAAATGTGTCAGCTGCAATTACTGGCAGACCCGATGGGACGATGGTCTTAACGCCGAGAAAGCTGTCGATGTTATCAACCGCCTCGGCGAGTTCGGGATCCGGTATCTGCGCTTCACCGGCGGAGAACCCTTGCTCCGGCGGGACCTCTTTCAGGTCATGCAAAAAGCAAACATGGCCAGGTTCAAGCGCATCACTCTACAGACGAACGGTCTTTTGCTGAAAAAGCTGAGTAAAGAGATTAATGATTCTCCCATTACCAAAATCGCGGTATCGATTGATGGCCTGGAAGCCTCGAATGATCTGATTCGTGGAATCAAGGGCTATTTCAAATTGGCGATGGAAGGGATTCGCCTTCTGAAAGGCAAGCAGGTCCACGTTGTGGCTACACTCAACGGGCGCTCAGCGGGCGAGTTGGAGGGATTGGCTGACGAGGCGAAGCGGGCGGGCGCTGGTTTCGCTTTCAACATTCTGGATGATCGCTCCTATTTCCTCCGCCACACGTCCACTTCCGACCTGTGGCCTGACAAAGCCGAGATCACGACAATTGTCCGCTTTCTCAGGGACAAACTCAAACGACCTGCTTACGAACTCGATTACATATTCAAGTATTTCAGTCGAGAAGCGCTGGATGAGCCGCCATGTGTTCTTGGTTTCATCGAACTCTTTGTGGTTTCCAATGGAGACGTGCTGACGGGATGCTACGTTCTCAAACCTGTTGGCAATGTGCTACGGGAGGATCTCTCGGAACTGGTCGGTTCTGAACGCTATCGCGATGCCTGCCTGGCCATGGTCCGCAGGGAATGTCCGGGGTGCACCTGCGGTATCCATGTGTCCCTAGCCTTTAAGAACGCGGCTTCTCCCTTTGCCTCCAGTCATAACCAACGGACGCGTGAAGCATTGCATAGCATCAAGTGAGGCGCTGGCACTCTACTCTACGCGCTGTATGTATGCCTACTACGATTGAAGAGACCGGAGTGATAGATAGAGATAAGGAGCGCCGCGAGCTCCGCCGTCTGCGCGAGGCCTACGAGCACCGCACTCATGCAATTCCTTCGGACCGCTACTCACGAACCAATCCTGGCCACCTCTTCGCTCTCCATGAGCGGGAAGTCACGATGGCGGCAATGCTGCGCGCCGAAGGCCTGCGGTCGCTGGCGGGGCTGCGAATTCTCGACGTCGGTTGCGGCCGGGGCGCTACGCTTCGTCAGTACCTCGAGTATGAAGCCGACGCGTCGCGGTTATGGGGGATCGACCTGTTTCCGCCATTTGTTGAACAGGCCCGCTCGGCATCCCCAGGCCTGCAGATTATTTGCGGCAGCGCTTCGGAACTGCCGTTTCACGATTGCAGCTTCGATTTTGTGTCTCAATTCATGTTGTTCACGTCCGTGTTGGATTCTGAAGTGAAGCAGCGCACCGCCGGAGAAATTGGTCGCGTCCTCGTTCCGGGCGGGCGGTTGCTGTGGTACGACTTTGCCTTTAATAATCCCGCAAATCCAGACGTTCGCGGCATTGGATTGACGGAGGTTCGGCGACTCTTCCCACGTTTTTCGATGACGCATCGCAGGATCACCTTGGCACCGCCGTTGGGCAGGGCAATCGGCCGCGTTGGGCCAACCTTCTATTCTCTTGTTTCCCAACTTCGACCTCTGTGTACTCACTATCTTTGCCTTCTGAAGAAACCTTAACCATGCCTGGTTCGATATTTCCCTATTCTGAGGAGGCCATTCCATTCGACGCGATAAGCCACTGCCGTTCTCTCCTCCATTGATCGGAGAAGAGGAAATCAGCGAAGTCATCGACACCCTGCGCTCGGACTGGATTACAACCGGTCCGAAGGTGAAGCGCTTTGAGGAGGACTTTGCGCAGTTTGTTCATGCCCCCGACGCGCTCGCCGTGAGTTCGGGCACTGCTGCGTTGCATCTGTCGCTCTTGGCTCTTGGAATTGGCGCAGGAGACGCCGTCATTACTACTCCCATGACGTTCTGCTCCGCCGTGCACGTGATCGAGCATGTGGGCGCCACACCCATCTTTTCAGATGTCGAGCCCGACACTTTGAATCTGGATCCAAACGGCCTTCGCCGCCAGATCGAGAAGACCGAAAAAGATCTCGGACTTCGAGTCAAGGCCATCATGCCGGTACATCTTTACGGTCATCCCTGCGATCGCGACGCCATCCTGAGAATTGCCGCAGAGTACCATCTGGCCGTAATCGAAGATGCGGCTCATTCGTTGCCGGCCACGTACAAGGGACATCTGATCGGGTCGCTTTCATCTACAGAAAGTGTCACGGTGCTGTCCTGCTTCTCGTTTTACGCCACTAAGAACCTGACCACCGCTGAGGGAGGAATGCTCACCGGGCACAAGGCATTGCTTGACCAGGCTCGACGCTGGAGTTTGCACGGCATGAATCGCGATGCCTGGAAGCGTTACGGCGCCAACGGTTCTTGGTTCTACGATGTGGATTGCCCCGGCTATAAGTACAACATGACTGACATTCAAGCGGCGCTCGGGCTCCATCAGTTGAAGAAACTGACGCGGTTCCACGCCAGGCGAACCGCGATTGTGCGTAAATACCAGGCCGCGTTCGGGGTCCGAGAGGAATTGCAGGTGCCCAGCGAGCGAAGTGATGTTCAACACGCGTGGCACCTTTACGTATTGCGGCTGAACCTGGACCGTATGCGCATCACGCGGGATCGATTCATCGAGGAGATGAGGGCGCGCAACATCGGCTGCTCGGTACACTTTATCCCGGTTCACCTGCTCCGCTACTATCGCGAGCGATACGGTTTCAAGCCTGAGCAGTTCCCGATCGCCCTGCGCGAGTACCAGCGCATGATCTCTCTGCCATTGTCTGCCCGCATGACGGACCAGGATGTCGATGACGTAATCCATGCGGTGACCAACATTCTTGAAGAGCACAGTTCTGCAAGGTCCGCGAGGCCGACCGATGTCGTCAGTGCTTAAAGAACCGGAGGCGATAACGGGATGCCGATCAACGTCCCCGAGAACGGGCGGGTTTAACCGTGTTTTCGATCTCCTGTGCGCAGTCGTCGGCTTGATAACTCTCTCACCTTTATTTTGTGTGATCGCAGTAGCGATCAAGCTCGACGAGGGCGGTCCCGTATTTTTTGCCCAGGATCGCGTTGGTAAACATTTCCGGCTTTTTCGACTCTGGAAATTTCGCAGCATGGGCACGGGGGCCGACCGCGGTGGTTTACTGACTGCTCCCGCCGACTTCCGCGTTACGCGCGTCGGGCGTCTGTTGCGGCGGCACAAGCTCGATGAATTACCGCAACTGTTCAACGTTCTTGCCGGCGACATGCAACTGGTGGGAGCCCGCCCTGAGGTCGAACCGTATGTGCAGATGTTTCGTTCCCAATATGCCGTGATCCTGCAAGATCGTCCGGGGATTACCGATCCCGCAAGCCTAGCCAACCGGCGTGAGGACCAAATGTTCTCCGCCGATCGAATGGAGCAGCAATACGTGGAAGAGATTCTCCCATCCAAGCTTAAGCTATCGCTCGGTTATCAACAGCGCCGCAGTCTTCTATCGGATATTGGAATCCTTCTGCGAACGGCCTTTGGATGGATGCAGTAGTCCCACTTCGCCCGACGATTTACGTTCCTCATCTGAACCGATCCTCCCAACCCAGATGAAAATTATCAACCTCGCTCAGACTTTGTTGCGCAAGAACTCGTGGTTTGTCGGTGCGTTTCAAGCCACGCTGATTTTTGTTTCGCTCATTCTGGCGTGGTTCTTGAAGTTTGACTTCACTTTACCCCAGCGGCAGATGCTGTTTTCGGCGGCGTTTCTGCTCGTCCTGATTCGAATGACGCTGATCGCCCGCTTTGGCTTGCTGCACGGTTGGTGGCGATACACGGGCCTGAGCGACGCGCTGGATGTTGTGAAGTGTGTGTTCGTCGGTTCCGTGCTGTTTATTCTGGCGACTCAATATCTGACGAGGCTGTCTGCGTTTCCGCGGACCATCTACGTCCTGGAACCCTTGCTCACCGCGGGCACTCTGATCGGGGTAAGGATCTTCTCCCGCGTATTGGCTGAATCGGTCCGGCAAGACCTGGCCGCTGCCAGGAACGTAATCCTCATTGGAGCAGGCGCCGGCGCGCAGACCGTGGTGCGAGAGATTGGCCGTCAAGGCAGCGAATATGCTCCGCTCGGATACGTCGACGATGATCGCTCCAAGGCAGGACTCAAAATCGAAGATGTGCCTGTCCTTGGGACTGTCGATCAGCTACCTGAGCTAGCGCTCATGTATCCGGTGGATGAGATATTGATTGCGGTGCCCTCAGCCACGTCCAAACAGATGCAGCGTTTTGTGGAGGTGTGCGAACGCACGGGGGTGAAATTCAGAACCGTGCCGGCACTGCGGGATGTGATCTCGCAAAGAGTAAGTATCAGCGATTTTCGCGACGTCGATGTGGAAGATCTGTTAGGCAGGGATCCGGTAGAGATCGATCCAGAATCGTTGAGGGGCGCAATCTACCAGCGTTCGGTGCTGGTGACCGGCGCCGCAGGATCTATCGGCTCGGAACTCTGCCGCCAGATTCTCGAACACGAACCCAGCATCCTGCTATGTGTTGATCAGAGCGAAACTGGAATGTTTTACCTGGAACGCGAACTGTCGCAGCGCTGCGCCCGAACCTCCCTGCGATGCCATGTCGCCGACGCTGGAGATCGCAGGCGGATGGAACACCTTTTCCAGGGGAGCAGGCCGGAGACCATTTTTCACGCCGCGGCATACAAACACGTACCCCTGATGGAGGAGAATGTGTCTGCCGCGTTGCAGAACAATATTTTTGGTCTAATGAGCCTTATGGAGATGGCCAGCGAATATGAGTGTCATGGCTTTGTACTCGTCTCTTCCGACAAGGCCGTCAATCCCTGCAACGTGATGGGAGCAACCAAGCGGATTGGAGAACTCATCATCGCTCACCGGCCTACGAATGGCATGCGTTGCTTGTCGGTCCGATTCGGCAACGTGTTGGGATCGAATGGAAGTGTCATCCCCGTGCTCCAGCAACAACTGCGGAATAACGAACCCCTTACCGTCACTCACCCTGAGATCAAGCGGTTCTTCATGACCATCCGCGAAGCCGTTTCACTGGTTCTGCAAGCGTCGGTGATCGGTGAAAAAGGAGACACCTTCGTTCTCGACATGGGCCAGCCTCTGCTAGTCCTGGAGTTGGTGAGAACCTTGATCAAACTCTCTGGGCGGAACGAGAACCAGGTAGCCATTCAATTTACCGGCCTGCGCCAGGGCGAAAAACTGGTCGAGGAACTTTTCTACGAGAATGAGGGGGTCGATGAAACCTCCTTTCCCAAGATCAAGAGAGCGCGCGGCCCCGTGCGAGACTGGGACAGTCTCCTGAAAAAGTTGGAAGAGCTTGAGGCAGCGTTGTTTTTGGATAACCCCGACGACGTCCGCGCCAAAATCAAAGAGATTGTGCCCGAGTATTCGTACTTGTCGCAGGACCAACCCATAGAGAACAACCAACGACTCTGGCCGGCGGCTGTTCGGCGCAGCGTTGCCTGATTTATCTCTGGGAAAAGTTCCTTGTTGCAGGTAGCGCGCCAGCGCGTGCATCGACCGTCTAACTTCTCCTTCCACAATCCGCCCGCTTTCTCACCTCTTCCGCAGCCTCCTGGCGTCCCCCGCATTGTCCGCTCGTTTCCCTTTTATTCAACCCCAGAGGAAACTGCTCGCGAATGTTATTCGTGAGGAGAGACCGTGTCTCTCTTTTCAGCGGCCAGAAAGAGACAAGAACTTTACATCAGCTTGACATTATTTTGGTTCAGTCAACGCATACTCCTGCCCGGCGTGCTGGTCCCCTCAGGTCCTGGAACAATTCTGAGATGGTGTAGGAAAGACGGCGCGCTGCCGGGTTTTGGCAGTACGACCCGGTCCGGCCGCTATCGGTGGACTCGAGATTCTCATCCGGTATCCCAGCGGGAAAATCAATTTCAAGAAATGAGGGAGGACAGCTTGAAACAACAAATCAGTGCGATGGCCGGTACGTTTCGTCCCGGAAACTCCGCGACAATGATGCTACTCTTAAGTGGAATACTGGGACTCTTTGTGTATTGCGTGAACCCACTCCCGCAATGCCAGGCACAGACTGATGTGTCATCGCGAGCGCCGTCGGGCGTTACCAGTTCTCAGCAGAATCCTTTGCAGATAGCAACTCTGCACTGGTACAACGCAAATCTGACCACCTCATTCACGATGGGCACAGCACCCTACGGTATCGCGTTCGACGGCACGAACCTTTGGATATGCAACAACGGCAGCAACAACGTGGTTAAGGTGCGCACCAGCGACGGCGCTATTCTGGGCACGTTTGCGGTGGGAACTAATCCGATTGCCGTTGCCTACGACGGGGCCAATGTCTGGGTGGCGAACATCAACAGCAAGAATGTAACCAAGTTGAATGGAAGCACCGGCGCGCTTATCGGCACCTTCACGGTAGGAACGCAGCCTGCCGGCTTGGCCTTTGACGGGACCAATATCTGGGTAGCCAACAACGGCAGCAACAACGTGACCAAGCTGCTGGCCAGCACCGGAGCCACGAAAGGTACGTTTACTGTTGGGACCAATCCAGCGGGCATCCTGTTTGATGGGACGAACGTCTGGATTGCGGATAACGGCAGCGCCCAAGTCACCAAGATGTCGACCAGCGGCACGATATTGGGCACTTTCTCCGTAGGAACGGAGCCGACCGGCATCGCGTTTGATGGAACCAATATCTGGACCGCCAATTTTGGCAGCAACAATGTCACCAAGCTGTCCCTCACTGGCACGGTACTGGGCACTTTCAACGCGGGGCTAGGTCCGAATGGCATCGCCTACGACGGCTCCAACATCTGGGTGACTGATTTCAACGGCGCCACCGTCACAAAATTGAAAGCAAGTTCTGGTGCAACTCTAAACACCTTCAGTGTGGGAAACGAGCCGGCGAATCCTGCGTTCGATGGCAACAACATCTGGGTGACGATCTTCGGGGGCACCACCGTCTCTAAGATGTAGAGGTTTGCATCTTCGTGCGGGCGACTGCTCCAGCGAGGGACCGGTCCGCGCGAGATTTGTTGCAAGGGAGAGATCGCAATCAAGGCTGTGGGAGTTGGCCTGAACAGTTTCCACAGCCCATTTTCACTCAGTTCCCAAAAAGTCCTGGAATTCCCACCGTTACCCAACCGCCGAAGTAGCTCTTCCGCCCAGCATTGCGTGGATGGTATTCTCAATGTGTGCGGTTGGCGATAGCCCGCTTTCCCGCCGATGGCGTGTTGATGCCCTCGAACGAATGGGATATCGGATGGAATCCGCAATCCCGCCAAGTTGTTGAAAAGCCGACGTAGCTCAGTTGGTAGAGCAGCCGATTCGTAATCGGCAGGTCAGCGGTTCAAGTCCGCTCGTCGGCTCCATCCTTTCAAGCACTTGCCACCATTCTTCACTGTACCCTCAGTTCATTGTGACGCGGTTGTGACGTAGATTCTCTGATCGATGGCATCGCGCACCGGATCCAACACTGGATGCTGGTACCGCACGGCGATAGGCACATCCCAGTGGCCCATGACATTCATCACCATCGCCAGATTTCCGGTTGCTCCATACGCCGCCGTACCAAAGGTATGACGTGCGCAATAGAGCACTACGGCCCCGGGCAGTCCCGCTTCACTGCGCGCGTCCCTGAACTGTTTTGCAAGCGTGGTCAGATGCCCGCCTTTCGCTCGCCGTGAAGGGAACAGCAAGCCCTCTCGTTTGTCCTTGCAGCGAACCATCAACAGGTCCAGCATTCGTAGGCTGATCGGCACATGCCGGCGTGCTGCTCTGGTTTTTCCGTTCGGATTGAATTTCAACCGCTGGGTCCAGTTGATGTTCTCAATCCGAATGCGAAAGACCTCCTCGGGACGCATCCCTGTGTCCTGAATCACGATGAGGACGTCTTTCATTGGTTGTTTTGCCACAGCGAGCAACTTCGCCTCGGTTTCGGGGTCAATGGTCAGTTCGCGGCCCACTTCCTTCATCAGCTTGATCCCCGGCGCGACAGCAGTCACTTTCCACTCCGCCGCCTTGCCCAGCAGTCTTCGCAGTGTTCGAAGCGCCTGATTGACGTAAGACGGCGAACCCGCCAATGCTAAGGAATCCAGCTCTTCTGTGGTGATGCGGTCCAGATTCATTCCCATCAGCGGCGTCGAGCGAATTTGATTCCACCCCACGCGCTAGTAACGGCGTGACTTTGGAACCAGATGTCGGGCATGATCTACCCACTCCAGAAACCTTGGTGCGAAGTCACAAAGTAAGGATGCTCGTCGCAGAATCGCCGACGGTCCCTTTCGTTCTGCTTCTTCGATCAGTTTCGATTCGATCTTTCTGGCTCTGGACTCCGAAGTTTAGCCAGTCGTCCCGCGCTGGCGGCGACCCGCGATAACACGCAATATAAAAGGCGCCCACTTTGCGGTAGGTTGTGATTGTTGGGACCACCACTTACCGAAAAGGAGCGCCGTTATGAACCAAGAAAAGTATATTGGCATGGATGTTCACCAGGCAACGATCTCGGTTGCTGTCATGGATAGCTCGGGCAAGCTGATCATGGAATGCATCCTGGAGNNGCTACGCGGAACTTTATCCGTAACCTTTGAAGAAGGAACTTCTGCCGCCTGGTTACATGACCTGCTGAAGCCTCACGTCAGCCATCTTGTAGTCTGCGATCCGCGAAGAAACGCCTTGTTGAAGGATGGCAGCAAGAGTGATCGGATCGATGCGCGGAAACTGGCCGAGTTGTTACACGGCAACAAGCTCCATGCTGTGTACCACGGAGAGCACGGGGTGCGCACCTTAAAGGAGTTGGGGCGCAGCTATCTGACGATCACGAAAGATCTCACGCGCGTCATGAGTCGGATCAAAGCGCTGTATCGCAGCTGGGCCATACCCTGTAGCGGTGCCACCGTCTATGCCCCGCGGCATCGTGCCGAATGGTTGGCCAAGATTCTGGAACCCGGCGTTCGTCTGCGGGCGGAACGGTTGTATCAGCAACTGGATCTACTGCAGCCGGTGCGCCAGGAAGCACGCCGCGACCTGCTGGTGGAGAGCCACAAGCACCATGCCGTGAAATTACTGCGACAGATTCCTTCGATCGGTCCGATTCGTGCCGCCTTGCTGGTGGCGTTGCTGCA
>PMUM01000171.1 GCA_003166855.1 Acidobacteriaceae bacterium
CAAAACTACTACTGAGGTGCCCTATGCGTCGCAGACGCCACAAGAATCCATGGTGCGAGAGCCTCGCCATGCTTGCGGTCATCGGCCTCCTGGCCGGAGCGCTCGGAGGTCTGGGGGTCGGCCTCGTCTCGCAGAAGAGTTCATCTAGCGGGACTGTCGCTTCCACTGCAAGCCGCTAGCCCAGTCCTCGTCCCGATTGCGCAACGCAAGCCCCTTGCCGTTGGAGAGGGCGCACCTCTGCGCCGGATCTTTTCCGAGCCACTCACTCGCTCGCCCAGATTCCCACAGCCAGAGGGCCTCCGGTTCAGGAAATTAACACACAGTTTATATTTGCGTGATCTTGCTGTAACAGGTCACGGACGATACTGCGGGCGGAGTTGTGCAGCCAGTTCTAAGGAAGCCCTTTGTGCACGATTCCCAGGAGATTGTCATGATTCGATCTGTAGGTTCAGCGGTTGTGCTGTCATTTTTGCTCTTTCTGTCCTCCGCAGCTTTCGCGAATTCTGAAGGAGAACTGTTGAACTTTCAGGGGCTCGGCGACTTGCAGCCGGTCGGGAATTTTTATAACGGTGGCGGGATGCCGTTCACTCCGAACTACGGCGTGACTTTCTCATCGAAGTTTTTCGGGCTGCGCTCGGTTTACAACGGCGGGAGTGGCGCCTTCGCGGCGAACCCAACGGGAACTCCCGCAATTTTCATGAATGGAGCGATGGGTTCGACGGTTACCGGCTACATGAACGTCAACGGGGGTTTCGGCGGCGGAATTCAATTTTTTTACACCGCAGGATTCAGCGAGACCGTCACGGTCTGGAGCGGTGCAAACGGTACCGGGACGGTTCTGGCCACGATCGCGCTGGCGCCAAATAATGGCTCCTGCACCGGTTTCCCGACCTACTGCAACTGGTCGTCGGCGGGGCTGAACTTTTCCGGTTCTGCGAAGTCGGTGACTTTCACCGGTACCGCCGACGGCATCGGACTCGCTGACATCACGCTGGGCTCCAGTTCGACGGCCATCCCCGAACCCTCCACATTCTACCTGCTGGGGACGGGTCTGGTAGGGGTCTCGCTGAGCCGGCTACGTAAACTTATCGGAGTCTAGCTCACTCACGGGCTCCCATGCTCGTTGACGTTCGTTGTTACAGACTCAGTGCAAGCCTGCTAGAGAAGCACCGTTAACGAGGATACTTGTCGAAACGATTCAGACAACTTCAAATCGTGCTTGGCGTTTTACTCTATGTCGTGACCACTGGTTGCGGGGGTGGAAGTTCCAAGACGGCGAATCAGTCCCCCGTCGAGTTTGTCACGCCCTCGACCAGTCCGTCGATCGATCCCGGACAGTCCCTGACCGTGACCGTTGCCGTTTCCGATAACTCTGCAGTTACTTGGAGTTTGCAGGTCGCGTTTGGAAAGCCGCTCGGGACCATCTCCAACCAGTCCGGAAACAGCGCCACGTATACAGCTCCTGCCAGCGTGGCCGGCCAAACGCAGGTGACGATTGTTGCCACGGCCGGCAGTAATTCTGCGTACCTGCCAGTCTTCGTCCAACCAGCACCTCAGGTGACGGGAACTTCATCGTCGACGGCGCCCACGTGCCCCGCCCTCGGATCCATCGTTCTGCCTTCTTCCAGCGGCGCCCTGACAGTGGGACAGAACCTGAGCCAGGGGCAGCTCGATGTTCTTACCAGTGGCGGCGTGGCGCCATTTACCTGGACGGTTCAATCGGGCGCGCTACCCGCCGGAATCAGCCTTTCGCCGGAAAGCAATACTGCAAAGGTCTCCCTCGTGGGGACGCCCGTCACGCCGGGCTGCTTCAGCTTTGCCATGCAAGCAGCCGACGCTACCGGCGCAACTGCGACCTCGCAGACATTGAACTTGGTCGTGATTCCCGCAGCGCTCAAGGTGAATGCGCCCAACATCGGGGATGCTTTCGTCGAGTCGAGCAACGTTGGAGTTCCATACCCTCCAGGCAGCTTCGTCGCAACTGGCGGCATCCCGCCCTACACTTGGTCGCTGGCTGGCGCTGGCGGGTCGACCGCACTGCCGCCCGGATTGTCCCTCAGCAGCGGCGGCCTTCTTTCGGGAGTACCGAGTTCGGCGGGCCTCATCCAGAATGGCGGTTTCGGGTCGTACAGCGCGACGGTCCTGGTGAACGATAGTCAGTCTCCTTATCCCGCGACTGCCCAGCCGACGGTCTCAATCACCGTTTTCAACACAAACTCCTCCTGCGGAACCGGCGCTGAGAGCGTTCTCACGTCGCAGGGTCCCTATGCATTTCTATTGCGCGGCTTCGACGCGACCGGCCCGGTGACGATCTCGGGCAACTTTACGGTGGACGGAGCCGGAGCAATCACCGGGGGAGCTGAAGACATCACTCGCAGCACCGGCGTGCAGACGAATCTCTCCATTCTGCCTGGAAGTACGTACACGGTCGGACGGGACAATCGCGGCTGGGTGACGCTCACCAATTCAGCCGGAACCACAACTGTGTTTCGCATCGCCATGGGTGGCTGCTCGACCGGAAGGAATTCTCAGGGCACCGGCTGTCAGACACCACAAGGCGGAGGTTCTTTTTACCTAACCAGCGGACGCATGGCTGAATTTGATGACAGCACCGGCTCGGGATCCCGCGTGTCGGGAATTCTCCGGCTTCAGGACACCTCGACCTTCCAGAATTCTGGAGTCAGCGGGCAATACGCCTTCGGTTTGAGCGGCTGGGATTCAACTGGAGGCAGATTCGCGATGGCCGGCTCGGCCAGTGCCAGCGCAGGTGCGTGGAGCAGTGTCGCCGCCGATACAAACGATACCGGAACGCTGGGATCAAGTCTCACGGGCGGTTCGGGAACTTTCAGCATCGGCGCCAACGGCAGAGGAACCGGAACCGTCGTCGTAGGGAGCCTCTCGCTGAACCTTGTCTTGTACCCGGTGAGCAGCCGCGAGCTGATGCTGGCAACCGCCAGCCCTTTAAGCGCAGGAAGCCCCGAACTTAGCGGAGAAGCCATCAGCACGAGCGGCCCATTTAGCTTCCAGTCGCTGCAAAACACGCACATTTTCCACATTTCCGGCCCGTCCCTGGCGGGCTCCGATGCGACGGTTGGCATCTTCGCTTTCGACGGCATCGGAGGCGTGACTGGCACCGAATACGAGAATCAGGCCGGCACCCTCAGTGTGACGGCTTTATCCGGACAGATCACACCTCTGGATTCCGCCACAGGAAGGGTTTCGTTCTTCGCCCGCATGAATCAGAACATGGGCATTCATCCGCTCGTTGGGTACATCATCCCGGCAGCGAATGCACTCACCGCCGCAAGTTGTAATACGCCGTCAGCTTGCGTTACGGGTTTTCTGATCAGTACAGACTCATCTGCACTGGCGGGTGTGCTCGACTTCCAGTCGTCCGCCAATCAGCCGCCACCACCCTTTACCGCTGCGTCGATCCTCGGAAGGTATGACTATGGCACCGACGAGGATATCGACGCGCAGACGGCAAACTTCGTCGGCACAACTTCCGCCAATCCCGCCTTTTCCGCACTGACCTTCACTCAGGATTCTGACTACGCTGACCCGCAGTTTTGCCTCGAACCGAGTTGCGTTCTGCTCATTTCCAACGCGAATGTGGCTGGAAGCTACGCGGTCAACAAAGATGGTTCAGGGAGATTCGGGGGACAGACGGCATCTGTCACGAATGGAGCGGTCACGTTCTTCATTGACGAATCTCCGCTGAACTCGCATCCCGCGGTAATGGTCGCAGAGCAGTAGTCAACCGCGGGACGTCCTCTCAGGGTTGAGCAGAGCGAGCGGGTGCAGGCGTCGTCTTGGCCACTACCGTCCTCACAGGTTTCCCAGACGTCGGCTTCCGCAGTTGCTCCTTGATCCAATCAAACAACCTTCCTCCGCCTTCGATGGTGGCCATTTGGGCCGTGCTATCGAAACGATCCACTTTGGCTTGCTTCGGCGCGGCCTTCTTAATCTTGTCCTGGCATTCGGGTGGATTCGCATCGAAGTCTGACACCTGCTGTATGCGGATCTCGGTCGACTTCAATTTAGGGAGCCACTTCACCGGGTCGAGTGGCTCTACCTTCTTCAGGAAATCTTTCTTTGTGTACCGATCCTTGTCGGGATCGTCCTGTACTACCGACGAGTTGGCAAGCCAGACGGGCCAGTCACCCCAAGGTTCGAAAACATCAATAGCCTTGATGCGAGGATCGGCGGCCGCCGGCAAGAACTGCAATCGCTCCCCCCAACAACGATGGGGGAATGTCCTCAGCGGTGTGGCGAACTCAAGATCCTCATCGTTCCGGCACCCCGAGGGAACCTGAAACCCGGCTACAAGCCGCAGTTTGCATTGCATACCCTGGTGCTTTCGCTTATTCTGAAGCTCTTCCCCGAGCAGTTCTTGGACTTTGGACCGTGAGTCAACTTGTGCAAACTGAACCTTCGATTGCGCGCCGGGACTCGGCCCAACCCTTTTCTGGAATTTCCTGGCAGCTCGGCTTACTCGCGCTGCTTGCGCTCTGGCTCTACTGGTCCACGTTGGTTCACCTGGTAGGACAATGGTGGCAGGACCCCAACTTTTCTCACGGCTTCTTCGTTCCCTTGTTTTCTGCCTTCGTGCTGTGGCAGGAGCGTGAGCGATTTGCCCGGCTTCCAGTGCGTCCATCCTGGTCGGGCTTGCCGATACTCGCCCTCGGCATGTGCGTTCTGATCGTTGGCCAGATGGGCGCGGAGTTGTTCCTGTCTCGCTCCTCGCTCTTGCTTGTGCTGGCGGGCCTCGTCGTTCTTTTTTTCGGATGGAATCATTTCCGGGCAGCACTCTTCCCATGGGCTTTCCTGATTCTGATGATTCCGCTGCCCGCGATTGTTTTCAATCAAATCACCTTTCCATTGCAATTGTTGGCTTCGAAGGTGGCGGCGATCGTACTTCCGGTGCTCGGAGTTCCAGTCCTGCGCGAAGGCAACGTGATCAACCTTCCGGCGATGGCTTTGGAGGTGGCCCAGGCATGCAGTGGAATTCGTTCTCTCATGTCTCTGGTAACGCTCGCCATCATTTACGGATTTTTGATGGAAAAGCGTCTGTGGTTGCGTTGGGTGCTCGCTGTCGCGGCTGTTCCCATTACGGTCATTGCCAACGATGTCCGCATTATTGGAACCGGGCTGCTTGTTCAGTATTGGGGTCCTGAGATGGCCGAGGGCTATTTTCACGCGTCCTGGGGATGGATTATTTTCGTCATCTCTCTCGTGATGTTGTACGCCCTGCACGGACTGATTGGCTTAGTATTCCCGGAGCCAAGTGACGAAGGAGGCAACAAGAAATGAGAAGATCCATAGCGCGTTTTGTCTTCGCTGCTCTCCTGATCGCCACCACCGCAATTTTCCTGCGCGCGCATACGCAGAACGAAGTCTTCCCTCCTCGACTGCCACTCAAGTCATTCCCCCAGCAACTGGGACCTTGGACCGGCACCGACGTCGCCATCGACAAAGACGTTCTCCAGGTTCTCGGTCCGGGTGACTTCCTCTTGCGTGTGTACAAGAATCCCGAGAAGCCAAACTCCTACGTCGACCTTTTCATTGCCTATTTCCGGAGCCAGCGCACGGGCGACACGATTCATTCCCCAAAAAACTGCCTGCCCGGAGCAGGCTGGGCTCCGATCGAATCCAGCCGCGTAACTCTGTCCATGCCCGGCCACGCCCCCTTCCCCGCAAATCGCTATGTCATCGCGAAGGGGGATTCCAAACAAGCGGTGCTCTATTGGTATTGGGCGCACGACCGCGGAGTCGCGAGCGAATACTGGGCGAAGTACTACCTGGTCGCGGACTCCATCAAGATGAACCGCAGTGACGGTTCCCTGGTGCGCATCACCACCACCCTCGAACCCGGCGAGACCGCTGATGCGGCGCAGCAGCGACTTCTTCCCTTCGTCAGTGATGTCGTGCCGCAACTGGACGGCTACATTCCGCGCTGATGCGATCGTCGCGCATCAACCGATCCACGTATGACTCCAGTAACTGTTTTCGTCGATTACTGTGCAGTATCATGGAGGTTGTGTGCGGATGAGTGTCGAAGTGTGCTCTCTGTATCCACAGTTGGAGAATCCAATATGAGTCGCTCCGTTTCTGTCCGTCTGCTGCTGGCTTGTGCTTTGATGGCCGTGACGTTTACAGGCTGCTCCCGTGATCCCAACGTCCGCAAGCAGAAATATTTCGATAGCGGCGAAAAATACTTCGCTGCGGGCAAGTACCGCGAAGCGGCCATTCAGTACTCCAATGCCATTCAGATCGATTCCCGCTTCGCCCAGGCGCATTCCCAACTCGCGCAAGCCTACCTCAAACTCGGCGATACCAACCGCGCCTTCCAGGAATTGAACCGCTCCGTTGAACTCGATCCTACGAACTACCGTGCCCACACCGACATGGCGAACCTCCTGGTCACGGTGAGGAACCCGGACGGCAGCCCGATGCCGGAATATCTCAAGCAAGCGAAGACTCATCTCGACATTCTCCGCGAGAAACTGCCCAACGCCCCTGAAACCCATGAGGCCTGGGCCAACTACTACGCTGCGCAAAACAATATTCCCGCTGCCCTGCAGGAGATGAACCAGGCTATAGAACTCGACCGCAACCGCTCCGAGTCCTACCTGTTGATGGCCCTGCTTCAACTGCGCTCCAACCTTCCCGACCAGGCTGAGAACAATTTCAAAAAAGCAGCCGACGTTGATCCCAAGGCCATGAATGCTCAACTGGCACTGGGCGGCTTCTATCAGTCGCATAACCGCCTGCCCGAAGCCGAACAACAGTTCAAACACGCCATCGATGTCGACCCGAAAAATCCCGCGCCGCGGGCGGCTTTGGTGCGTCTGCTGATGCAGGAGGGCAAGAAGGACGAGACCGAATCGTTCCTGCGTCAGACCAAGAAAGATCTTTCCGGTAATCCCGAGGGTTACCGCATGCTGGGCGATTTCTACTTCGCGACCGGTGATCTCGATAAGGCCACCACTGAATACACCTCACTGCACAATGATCACCCCAAAGACCCTCAGGTTAAGAAGAATTACATCCAGTTATTGATCCTGAAGAACCACCTCGACGAAGCCACCAAACTCAACAACGAGATCCTCAAGGCCAACGCCCGCGACGTGGAAGGCCTCGTTTTCAAGGCCCAGATCCAGCTTCGCCAGAATGACCCGAACGGAGCTGTGGACTCGCTGCAAAATGCGCTTCGCAATGATCCCGACAACGCTGTCGCGCACTATCAGTTGGGAATCGCCTTCGCCCAGCAGCACAATGACGGCCGCGCAGAATCGGAGTGGCGTGAGGCGGTGCGCCTCCGCCCGGACCTGACGGACGCCCAGCGCTCCCTGGCCTCCCTGGAATTGGGCCGCGGAGATGTCGACGCCATCCTCCAAACTGCCCAGCAGATCATTACAGCTCAGCCTTACTCCGCGGATGGCTTCATTCTCAAAGGAATTGCGGACCTTGCCCGCCAGAAATACGGCGACGCTCAGCATGACGCCGAACAAGCTGCGCAGCGGGCTCCGCAGAATCCCGCACCCTACGTCCAGATGGGCAACATCCAGCTTGCGCAGAAACATTACGCCGACGCCGAGAAGTTCTATCAGCAGGCGCTCGATAAGGATCCATCTTCCGCCGAAGGCCTGAGCGGTTTGATGAACACCTACTTCTCACAAAAGCAGTTCGATAAGGCGATTGCAGCGGCCAACACTCAAATCGCCAAATCCCCGAACGTCGCCAATTTCTACGACCTGCTCGGTACCGCGCTCTTCAACGGCAAGAAAGATCTGCCCGGCGCCGAAGCCGCCCTGCACAAAGCCATCGATCTCGACAAGAACAACTCCGACGCCATTGAAAAACTCGGCAAAGTGCAAGTACAGGAGGGCGCCGCTGACAAGGCTCTCGCCCTCTACCAGCAATCCATTAAGGACAATCCGCGGGATGTCACCTTTTATATTCTTTCCGGTGAATTGTATGAAGCGAAGAAGGACTGGGATCACGCCAAAGGCATGTACCAGCAGGCGCTCAGCATTTCTCCCGACCATCCTCTCGCTTCCAACAATCTCGCGTCTGTAATGCTCGATCAAGGGGGGAATGTCGACGTCGCGATGGGCCTGGCGCAGACGGCGCGCCGTGGCATGCCCGACTCGCCCAACGCCGCCGACACTCTCGGCTGGGCCTACTATCAGAAGGGCGTCTACCAGTCCGCCATCGGTCAGTTTCAGGAAGCCTTGCGGCTGGCCGAAAAGCGTGGCGATCCCGACGACGCCGACTTCCACTACCACCTCGGCCTCGCCTATCAGAAAGCCAACCAGAACGTGCAGGCGCGACAGCAATTAGAGAAAGCCGTCAAGCTAAGCCCCAACCACGCAGACGCCAAGAAAGCCTTGTCGGAACTCCACGGCTAGCGCTCATTCCAAATTCCAGCGCCTGCCCAAAAGTAAAAACCCCGCCTCGCGGCGGGGTTCTGTTTTCAGAAGTGCAAAGAAACGCTTAGCCCTTCAGCTTGCGACGAACCACTCCAGCCAGACCGAGCAACCCAGTTCCCAGCAGACTCAACGAGCCCGGTTCCGGAACCACGATGCTCGTGTCACCGCTCGAAATTGTGGTGCTGCCGTTGAAGTAGCCCTTGCCGGTGTTGATCGTCAACTGCACGGTCACACCTTCGCTCGAGTAGCCGCTTCCGAACGTTCCCGCCACGGTGCCCGTCAAAGTGTAGTTATGGGTTCCGTTGGCAAGAGTCACTAGGGTCCAGGTCGCAGGAGTAGAAAAAGTTCCAGAGAATATTGTGCCGCTCGGAACTCCGCTCGTGCCGTTCCCGGTGAGGGTAAACGAACCGCCAGTTGCAAACGTGCCGCCCATTTGCAACGAACCGCTTGTTAGCGCTCCAGTTGTGAAGCTAACGCTGCCCAGGTTGTTCCCTGTGATCAGCCCGCCCCCGTTCAGCCCATTGATGGCAATCAAGACTGATCCGGTCAGTGAAAGTCCGCTGCTCGAACCCGACAAGGTGCCACCACTGTTGGTGAAGTCTACGCTGCTGCCGGCAAACATCGCCGTTGGCAGGGCCAGTGCCAGTGCAGCAAGCAAGAGGATTTTCTTCATTGTACTTTCTCCTAGGAGTTACTCCGCCTGGGTCTTCAAATCTCCGACGACCTGTGGCTCGCACCTTAACGAGATAGGCTAAGGTACTGCCCCCTAATTTGCACCTCGAGTACCAAAGTGGGTCTTTCTGTAAGCCGCAGCCCGATAAGGACTTATGGGATATTCGAGACTTGCGTGTGGGGCGGAAAGTGAAAATGTCTGCGCAACATCGCAAAAACACGGGAGAAGCCGCGCCAGGCGCGGCAAGTGGCGGATCAAGTCGCAGGATGAAATCGAAGTCGCGAGATGGGGCGGTGCTCAGTCCGCCGCTATGTCCTGCTTGGGACTATCCGCGTCCCGCCGCTTGACCACCCGGTTCGAGGGAAGTCCAGCATCGCGAATCTTGTAGAGCAACGCGCGATAGCTGATGCTCAATGCGCGCGCCGCTTGCTTGCGGTTCCAGTGACAATTCTGCAGAACTTTCAAGATGACTTTCCGCTCCAACTCGCGGACCGCCTGGCGTGTCAGCTTTTTTAGCGAAATCTGGCCGTCGACCGGGATTTCCGCGTTGAAGAAGTCGGTGGCCTGCGGCGCCAAATCGGACGAAATCACTTCTTCGTCGCCCAGAATCACGTAGCGCTTCACCAGGTTCTCCAACTCGCGGATGTTGCCCGGCCAGTGATATTTGCGCAACTCTGACATCAATTCGCTGGAGAGATCGCGCGCCCGGCAGTTGTACTTCCGGTTGTGATACTCGAGAAAATACGCGACCAGTTCAGGAATGTCGCTCGCCCGTTCGCGCAGCGGAGGCAGGCGCAGATTCACCACGTTGATCCGGTAAAACAGGTCCGATCGGAACGTGCCGTTTTCAATCTCCTGTTCCAGTTTGCGATTCGTCGCGCACACCACCCGCACTTCCACTTTCTTGTCTTCCTGCGCGCCGATGCGGCAGAACTGCCCGTCCTGCAGGAGTTGCAGCAACTTCGACTGCAATGACATATCCAACTCGGCAATTTCGTCCAGAAACAGCGTGCCCCGGTGCGCCATCTCCACGCGCCCTGGCTTCATCCCATAGGCGCCCGTGAACGCGCCCTTTTCGTAGCCGAACAATTCGCTCTCGAGCAGCGTGCCCGGAATCGCGGGACAATTCACTTTCACCCACGGCCCAGTGCGCCAGGGCGACGCCGCATGAATCATGCGCGCGATGATGTCTTTGCCCGTTCCGCTCTCGCCCTGGATCAGAACCGGGACGTTGGCACTCGCCAGTTTGGTCAGGCGGTCGCGCACCGCCTGCATGCCCTCGGTGCGCCCGAAAACAATCGCGTCGGGCGGCATTTCCCCCAAAGGCTGGACGAGTGAATTCACACTACTGGTTGTCATGGCTGGTTTCTACCAATTGGGGGGGAGAGACAACACCCTGCACCCGGAGAGCCAAAGGCATCCAGGCGCACTACCTACCACTC
This sequence comes from Acidobacteriaceae bacterium, assembly GCA_003166855.1. Lineage (GTDB taxonomy): Bacteria > Acidobacteriota > Terriglobia > Terriglobales > Acidobacteriaceae > Sulfotelmatobacter. Next base: position 10,551 of record PMUM01000171.1, read on the forward strand.
AAATCTAACTTATGTAGTTGAAGAGTACCAACTTACCAAAGAACGGGACGGGCACACCCTGGTAATCAGGGATTGGTCCCAAGGGTAACACTCTGGGGGGCGCCATGCGCAAACATTTTCACACCGCAGAAGCGATTTTCCGCCGCCGACCATTTGGAATGCCAGGCACAAGCAGAGGACGCGCGAACTTCAGGCCGAGCAGGTAGTACCCTTCGGCCGGGGTGCTGCGTAGAGCTTTGGCACGCAGGCTCCGGGACTCTCTTGGCAATAACGCTAGCGCCGCCACTGGGGCGCTGGGGATTTCCAGCCGGATCTGAGCAATCGCGGGCAAAGCCCGCCGAATTGCGACCAACATCCCGCCCGCGCTCACGTTCAAGGCGGTCGCAAACTCAAGAAAGTCCTTGCCCTTCCCATCACGGCTGCGAACGAAAACGGGGATGGCCAGCGGCAACCTTGCCCACTTCCGCCGCTCATTTCCCGCTTTTCCGCCGTTCATGCAGACTTCTCCATCGCTCTAAGCCCCCACGTCGGCAGCACCTGAGGGGCCAAATCCCAGCCCAATTCCGTGCAGAACCGGCCTGGAACACTGAACTCCGCCCGTCTCGGACTGCAAAACCAGTAAAGGAGCGGCAGTTTTCCGCGCTTATATTCGCTTTCTGTTCGATTCTCATAATTCCAGCCGTCAGCCCCATAGGTCATCAAAAGTGCAACCTTTTGCTACACTTGGGTAATTCCCGTGCATTTTCCGTTGACAACAAATTGCGCCTGACATACGATTTTGTTACTGGCACTCGTGCTTCAAATGTCGGGTGCGGTTTCCCTTCTCCCCGTGTAAACCTGTGGTATTCCGTCATGGCCAGTGTCCAAAAGAACACGTGTGTTTCTGACGCGGGAGGAACCCCGGAATCTATGCCGGTTGCTGCTACCCGACCTGACGGCGATGTACCCAGTCCGGAAAACTTGCTCCAGGAGTACAAGGAACTGCGCGAGCGTTTCCAGCGCACCACCAACGCCCTGGGCTCTGCCGCCCACGATCTCAAAACGCCGCTCTCGATTCTGAACGGCTACGTGGATTTGCTGCAGAGCGAGAAGCTGGGCCCAATCAGCGACCGACAGCGTGAGGTCTTGCGCGACATGCAGGCCAGCGGACAGCGCCTGCAACAGTTTATTCAGGATTTCTTGACCTACAGTGCTCTCGAAACTGGGGGCCTGCGCATGCAGTTCGCGCCAGGCAACATCAACGATTGTCTGGCCGACGTATGCCGCTTGTGGTCGAATCGCTTTCAGGAACGAGGGTTGGCTCTCTATTTTCTCGCCAACGTCAAACTGCCCGTTTTCCCCTTAGATTCCCCAAAACTGGAGCGCGTGATCTCGAATCTGCTGGAGAATTCCTTTAAGTTCACACCCCAGAGCGGGACGGTGTGGCTGCACGCCGAGCCCTACATGTGGGAACGCCGCGCCGCCGCTGGGCCTTCGCCTTCGGAGCGCCGCCGTCAGAGCGTCACTCAGCCCAACTCCGTCAAGGTCAGCGTGTCTGATACCGGGCCCGGAATCCCCGCGGAGTTCCACCTGGAAGTTTTTGACGATTTTTTCCGCCTTCCCGGCACCGAAGCCCAGGAAGGTATGGGATTGGGCCTGGCCATTGCGCGCCGCCTGGTGCAGGGCATGGGAGGCAAGATCTGGGTCGAGAGTGATCCCGGCGCGGGCTGCAAATTTTCTTTCCTGATCCCGTTCAAACCAGCCGTGGCCGCCGCCAGCAAAGGGAAAAACCGATGAAGCCAACCGCCAAGATTCTGCTGGTCGACGACGAACCCGGCATGCTCCGCTACATCAAAACGCTGCTGGAGGTGGACGACTACAAAGTCGAAACCGCAACCACCGGCGAAGAAGCCCTGCAACAAGTAGAAAAGGGCCTGCAGCCCGACCTGGTGCTGCTCGACGTGCTCATGCCCGGCATCGACGGTCTGCAGACTCTCGAACAGCTGCGCCAGGTCCAACCCGGCATCAAGGTCGTGATGCTGTCCTGCGTCAACGACACGCGCAAGGTCGTACACGCGATGAAGCTGGGCGCCCTCGACTACCTCACCAAGCCGTTTCAAAAAGCAGAACTGGATGCAGTCATCGATCTCAGCCTCGGTCAGGGCAAACAGACGTACAGCGGGGAAGTCGAAGAACTCTCCGAAGATGTTTTCTTTATCGCCGCCAGCCCGCAGATGCGCAAGATCCGATCGCAAGCCGCGCTGGTCGCCAATGTAGACATCCCCGTGTTGCTGCTCGGCGAGAGCGGCACCGGCAAAGAAGTCCTCGGACGCCTGATCCACAAGCTTTCGCCGCGCGCCCATCGCATATTCCTCAAGGTGAATTGCGCCGCGGTTCCGGCCGACCTGCTTGAGAGCGAACTGTTCGGCTACGAGCAGGGCGCCTTCACCGGCGCAACCCATGCCAAGCCCGGCAAGTTCGAGCTGTGCAATCGCGGAACGATTCTGCTCGACGAAATCGGCGAGATGCCGCCGCTGCTGCAGGCCAAACTTCTGCACGTGTTGCAGGATCAGCAATTCTCGCGCCTGGGCAGCCGTTCCATTATCAAGGTCGATGTGCGCATCCTGGCCGCGACCAACATCAACATTCCCGAAGCTCTCGCCAACAAGCGCCTGCGCGAGGATCTCTACTACCGCCTCAACGCCTTCACCATGCAGATTCCGCCGTTGCGCGAGCGCAAAGAAGAGATTCCCATCCTGCTCAAGCACTCCATGTCGCGCATGGCCGAGCGTTACGCGCGCGCGCCGCTTCCCCTCTCACCGGCGCTGCTGCAGGCCTGCCAGAATCACTCCTGGCCCGGCAATCTTCGTGAGTTGAATAACTTCCTGAAGCGCTACTTGATTCTTGGAGACGAGAACCTGGCAGTCAGCGAACTGCTTCCCCGCAACGACGGCACCGGCGGAAGTCCCGGCGATTCCTCTGCCCGCGGAGCGGAGTCAGGTGGTTTGAAATCTCTGGCACGCACCGCCAAAGATGAAGCCGAAGCCCAGGCCATCACCCAGGCTTTGGAACAGACCAACTGGAACCGCAAGCAGGCCGCTGCGATTCTCCAGATCAGTTATAAAGCCCTGCTCTATAAGATCCGGCAGTACGGCATTGCCGAGGCCAAAGGACACCACAAACTGTCGGCGGGGGCGTAGTTCTTTCCTGTCCGAAGCCCATTTCTGTTGACCAAAACATCGAAGCCCACGAACGAGACGTCCGTGAGCTTCCCTTCTTGCAGTCGTCTTGCGCGTTGAGCCTACGGGACCGACAGCGTGATGGAACTGCTCTTGCTGTCGCTACCCGACGTCCCCGTGACGGTGATCGTGTAGACTCCTGGAGGCGTTCCGCTGACCGGCGCTTGCGTCGACGTTCCACCACACGCCGGCTGCAGCAGAAGCAGAGCAAACAAAGCGCACAACATGAAAATTCCCAGGACACGCCGGCGGCGCCTGTCGCCTCCGACTCCCACACCCAGCAGCGTTAATCCCGGAACCGCCAGCCAGAGCCCATAAAGGCTCCGCAGACTCGCCGCCGGCGTTACTATTGGCCTCGCCGTCGTCACCAGGTTGAGCGTGGAAGACGCTGGGCCCCCCACCAGCTTGACCGATTGGGTCGTGAAGTTGCAGCTAGACGCAGGGGGTAAGCCGCTACACGCCAGCGAGATGCTGCTGGAGTAGGCGGTATGCGGTGACAGCTGCACATTGTAGGGGGCCGTATCTCCCGCCTGTGCCACACTGCCGTTCGGAGGGCTGACTGAGATGCTGAAATCGGATGTCTGCGCCGCGACTGACGTCTCTGCCAGAACGACGTTGCCCGGCCCTATTGCCTGCACCGACCCGCCATTGAACGACGACGGACTCCCGCTGCTATTCGCCGCAGGCGTTGCAGTGATGGTGACCGTTGCGGTCGAGCCAGCCTGCAGGGGTGGAAGGGTACAACTCACGTTGGTGTTGGTCGAGCCTCCCCCGCAAGTCCCCGAGGTGACGCTCGCAGTAATATTACTAAGCGGAACACCCGTGACCAACGGGCTCACATTATCCAGAACAGTGATGCTGCTGGCCAGATCGGGGCCATTGTTCGTCACCGTATAAGTGAACGTTGCCGGATTCCCCGCATCGACGAAAAACTGGTTCGTCCCCGACGACAGCACTCCAGTGATCGACAAACTCAACGCTGATCCCAGTTGGGTCACAAAGGCGTCGTACCCGCCGGGGTTGCTGTTGTTGGTCGCCTGTAATGGCTTATTGACCTGCAAGTCAACCGAATTCGTGTCCCCTGCGAAGTAGGCGTTCTGGTTGACGTCGAGCGCTACGCCGGTACCTTCCGTGAACACCGTATTCGAGTCGGCGCTGCTGCCCCCGAAGTAGTTAACCCAGGAGCCCGCCGTCGTCTGCCCCAGCACCGCGGTGGTGTTCAGCCGGGCTGTGAACGCATCCTGGAAGCCAGTTAGAGAACTCGTCCCCACAGGGAAAACAGGGAAATCGGGTGACTGGGTCCATCCCGTGATCACGGCACCTGCTGCGGAGTCCACTGTGATCGCCAGGCCGGCTTCGTTGTTGGCCCCTCCCAGATAGGAGAAGTAGTTCAGCGACACGTTCACCGCTGTGCCCGTGGTCGTGGTCGGGTTGGTCAGCCGCGCTACGAAAGCGTCGTTGGGGGGAGTCGTGGTGAATGTGGGGCACGGCGTGCCCGCTGGCGGATTGATTGCTGTGTCCAGGCAGATTTGATATGGAGCGGCCGTATTTAGAGTCGTTACGATGGCAAATGGGGAGGAGTTCGTGGTTCCGACAACGTAGACGTTGGCTGCTCCAGTATCGACGGCGATGCCCACGCCTGAGTCCGTCCCGGCGCCTCCCAGATAAGTCGACCAGACCAGCTGTTGTCCCTGAGCGGCGGTGGGATTCAGGTTGAGCTTTGCCACGAAGGCGTCCGGATCGGTCGTAGTCGTATCGGTCGTGCACGACGGAGGATTGGTGATCTGGGTCGGAGGGGGCACACCCAGACACGGCTGGTACGCGTTCAGGATGGGAAAGTCGCTGCCGCCGCACCCCGCGCATCCCGAGAACAAGTAATTCGTTGTTCCCGTGAAATAAACGTTGCCGTTCGTGTCGACGGCAATGCCCCCGCCTACAGCGACTGCGGTCGGTGTGTTAAAGCTGGCCCCGCCAAAAAAGGTCGAGTACGCGATACTCGCCTGCCTCGGTGCGCTTGTATTGACCTTGGTCACGAAAAACTGGGGCTGACCCGGGGAGCGTGAAATGCTCTGGAACGGCACCCCCTTCGGCAGATTGCTGGCTGGGAATTGGATCAGACCACTGGAGGCATCGGTCGACGTCGTCGTGCCGGTCACATAAATGTATCCCGACGCGTCGATGGTCATTCCGCTGGCGATGTCGGTGCCGTTGCCCGAAAGGTACGAGGAATACTTCAACGCCGTAGCGTCGCTCTGCAGCCAGGTCACGAAGGCGTGAGTGCCTGCGACCTCAGCCACATTTTGATAGGCATTCAGCGTCGTCGGGAAATTAGCCGAGGTCGTCGTGCCCGCCACGTACGCTTCGCCCCCACCGTTGACACTGATGCCAACCGGGTAGTCGCTCCCGGAACCGCCCAGATACGTCACATAGTCAAGAGCCGCCACAATCGATCCCAAGGGCGGAGTGATCTTGGCGACATAAACGTTCTGTGTCGCTCCGGTCGCCAGCGTTGGCTGAAAAATCCCCGCAACTGTCGGGAGATTGGGCGACGTCGTCGAACCCGCAATGTAGATATTGAAGCTTCCGTCCACGGCCACTGAAGTCGCGCGTTCGTCGCCGCTGCCGCCAAAGTAGGTGGAGAAGGTCAGAATCGGGTCGATGATCAATTCGCGCGAGTGATCATAAGAGCCAATCGAGAATCCCGCGCGGTTCGCCCCACGCAAAACAAAACGGCCTTCGACCGGTTGCTGGCGGCCCGCGACCTCCTGGTACACCCGCGGAGCATCAAGCTGCACGCTCCCGCCCTCGCTCCGGATTACCAGGGCCCCGTCCTTCAACTCCAACTGCTTCGCACCGTTGAATTCCAGCTCGGCCTGCTTCGGATCGGAGCCAGGCGCCACCTGGAAGTCGTATTCCAGATGTCCCTGATTGCCGTAGAAAACCAGATTGATTCCGGGATAAATGTCTTCGTACCGCACCCGCGCAAACTGCGGAACACCCCGGTGCCATTTCGCCGGATCACTGCCCAGAAAATAGTTGCTCTTGCCCGGCAGCAAGTCCGCACCGCTCACATTGGCGTTCGGATTCGCGCCCGCCAGCTTCATCTGCAGCGAATCCACGCGGGTGAGCGACGCATCCTGCTTCGACTTGGACTGCTCGCGAGACACCAGGCTCAGAATCGCTCCCTCGGAGCCCAGGAACAGACTGTATCCGGAGCCGCGGGTCACGAACTTTGCGCGCTGGTCGGTTGGCTCCAAGTTCCCCTGTCCCTGGTTCGGCTCAAAGATAAGCGGCAGTCCTGCGAAGAGCGAGCGCGCCCGCGACTGCCCGTCTCCGCTGGCTCCCGCGGAACCAGCCTGCGACGGCCCCAAAAGGCTCGGTACAGCCGTTGCCGGCGCTTCGATCGCTGGAAGGTGGGCCGCGGCGTTCGCGGCGGTTTGGCGTGAGCGGGAACCCCACCCGAGAACTGCGCATCCTGCCCCTAACAGCACCAGCCCAGCGGCCAGAACACGAACTCGTACCACGGATGTTCCCAACCAACGGCGCTCTACGTTCACTCGTTCCTCCGATGCAGTCAAACCAGTATTCTTTCGATCGTGCTTATCCCGATCGTTCTTGCGATCATTCTTCGCTCAGATCAGTGGAGAGATTTTGGACGGCGCACAAATCCATCGAGCCTCGCGCCGGCGAACCTGACCGCGGCTTGCATGTCACTGGAACTGGCGGAAAAATTAAATAACTACTTAAACATCTACCGGATAGACAAGTCAAGCGAACCTCCGGCCTGCCGGGGCTCCAAGATTCGTCAGATGCGGTCGAGGCCATCGAAAGATGCCGCGCTCTGGCACAAAAGTGGCGTGAAGAGAGTTGCAGCCTCCTCGTTTCCCGATCCCCGCTGTGGAAAAGCGTTGTGGGAAGAAAAATCCTCTTTCCGCAACCTATTGCATGAGTCAACCGTCGTTCCGGTGGAACGCCTCTGCAACCCCCTCATTCTTCGCTCAAGACTGACTGCTCCCCACGAATCGCGATGGCAGATCGATTGCTGTCAACCCGCCTGAGCCATGCGCATTCGTGCGCCCTCCCGCGGCTCGCGGAACAAGGTGTCTGTTCCGAAATCCGAACAGATTACCGAATCAGTTCCGATTCGCATTTTGCTGTTGCAAACTGCTGATGTTTCTATACATTGAAGGGCGACAGGCCGCACACAGTTCAAATTCAGGCCTTGAGCTCCTGGGACATTAGCCGTCTGCTGTGCTTTTCTGGTAGTACGCGCTCTTGGCGGAGCGCTCTGGCCATGCAACCGAATTCACAGGAACGGCGGATGATGCGGCGCTTTGACATGCGCCTGCCCGCCATTGTCCGACTCCAGGGCGCCAGCGAGTTCCACACCGAGACCCAGAATGTCAGCGCCCGCGGCGTCTTTTTCTACCTCGACCGTGCCGTCGAGGCCGGAACCAAGCTCGAAGTCACCCTCACCTTCCCGCCCCACGTCACCCTCACCGACGCCGTCCGCGTCCGTTTCACCGCCCGCGTCATTCGGGTGGAAAATCCTCTGCCCTCGGCCCGCATCGGCACCGCCGCCATGATCGAAGACTACGAATTCCTCCGCTCCAACGGCAGCCCCGACTTCCTCGCCGCCCTGCAGAAGGAATGGAAAGCCAGCAACTGAGTTGAAAGGCTTTCAGCTTTCAGCTTTCAGCTTTCAGCTTCGTGCCCCTCCGCATCGACGCTCGACGGCCGTGAAGGCGGCAGAAAATCGTCGGACTGAACCGCGAGCAATGAATCTGTGGGAGGAAGCTGGAACAAGCGCTGCCATACTCAAGCCGCGGAGCGGCGGAATGTGAAAGCCCGGCACGGAAGTGCCGGGGAGATTGGTTGAAAAATCACGCGAGTCCCGGAGGGACGGCACTCGGTTTGGCGGACTCTCTCACTGAGGCTCCGCCGCTGTCGAAAATCGGGAGCCGGGAGCCAAGAGCCCGGAAGCCCGCCTACTTCTTCCCCAACTCCTTCAACTGCTGCCTCAACCGACTAAATCTCCGAACCAAGCTTCCCAGATAAACCCCGTGGATCACCCACGTCGCAATGTAAGCGGCAAACAGAAACTTAATACCATTCATCGCGTACTCCGCCCGAGCGGAAGGCTGGCCTTGGCCGCCACACCTGCTCCCACCAAAGACTCCATCGCGTGCGCTTCCTCGATCTCCCGGTGCAACAACTCCAACCGGAACCGCGACCAGCACACGAGAAAAGCAAAGAAAAGAAATGCGATCCAGCTGTCCAGCAGCGTGCGCAGCATGCGTGGATCCATCGACCCACCCCCGCCAATCACCGGCTGCGGGTGCTGCGTGCGGAAGAACCAGATCGAAAAATAGACCAGCGGCACATCGAGTGCGCCGAAGACCGCCAGCGCCGCCGCCATCATTTGCGTCTGCGCACTATTCGAAAAGCGCCGCAGCACCAGATAACTCACATAAATCAGCCACAACACCAGTGTCGAAGTCAGTCGGATATCCCCCGGCGCCCACCATATCCCCCACACCGGCCGCGCCCAGATCGGTCCCGTGACCAGCACGATCGTGCAAAACACCACTCCCACTTCTGCCGTCGTCACCGCCAGCACGTCAAGAAGCTGTCCCGGAAACAATTTCCCGATCAAGAAATAAAATATCGGAATCAACAACACCGTCGTCGCCACCGCGCTCGGACGCATGCCCTTCGGTATCAACTGCTGCACCGGCGGCAGAAAACACGCAATCACCCCGATGACTCCAATCGCAAGCACAGTCCACTTTGCCGCACTCTGCGTCGAGGGCTTCCGGTTGGCCAGGTACTGAATCGATGCGATGAAATTAATGAAGAACAGAAGAAACGCCGTCCACGCCGAAGGCACGTGGTAGTAAATGATCCGGTAAACATCGCCCTGCTGCGCGTCCGTAGGCGCCACCACCAGTGCCTGATATAAGGCGTAGGCCAGCAGAACCGCCGTGATCACCGATAAGACAGTGAAAGTTTTTTTCATTCTGCGTGCAGAATCATTCCAAACAATGCCAGACAAGCTGTAGTAAACACCACATCGTAGGTGAGAAGCAACACGATCCAAAAGTGTGCCGACTCTTCCCCGGTCAGAATCGATGTCGTCCCCGCCACCATGCCCAGCACGGCAGGAATCGAAATCGGAAACAGCAGCAGCGGCAGCATGATCTCGCGGCTGCGCGTCCGCAGCGACATCGCCGCGAAGAATGTCCCATTCACCACCAGCGCCCAAGTTCCGAGCACGGCAATCGGAATCAACTGCCACGCCGGACCCAGCACCCGCAGGTTGTAAAAAATCACGAACAACGGCGTCATCAGCGCTTCCAGCACGCTCACAAACAGAAAATTTCCCAGCGCCTTGGCCAGGAACAGCGCATTCGCCGGAGCCGGAGAAACCCGGTACGCATCCAGCACCTGATTGCGCAACTCTCGCGCCCACGTCTGATTGAGCGCCACCACCGAAGCAAACAGAAACGCAACCCAGATCAATCCACCAGCAATGTGGCGCGACTCTTCCGCTAGCGGATCGAACGAAAAGCTGAAGATCACCACCACTAGCAGCGAAAAGAACAGCATGGAATTCAGCGCATCTTTCGAACGCCACTCCAGCCGGATATCTTTCACCAGCGTCGCGGCGACCAACGACCAGAAAGAGTTCATTGGACGTCCTCGGCTCCCGCTCGCGCCAAGGTCGGAGTACGGTCCACGATCTCCCCCGCCTGCATCCACACGAATTCGTCGGCCACACCCTCCAGCAACCGCGCCTGATGCGTGATCACAAAAACCGTCTTCCCTGCGTCACGCATGCCCTTGAGCAGCCCGACCATCGCCCGCGCCGAATGCACGTCCACGTTCGAAAAAGGTTCGTCCAGCAGCAACACCCGCGGGTCGTGCAAAATCGCCCGCGCCAGCGACATCCGCTGCCGCATCCCCTGCGAATACTGCCCTACCGGACGCGTCAACTCCGGATCGAGCCCCACACTCCGAATGACCTCTTCGCACCGCTCATCGCCCTCGATGCCGTAAAGCCGCCCAAAGTACCGCAGGTTCTCCATCCCGCTCATCTCGTCGTAAAGCAGCGACGGATGCGCCAT
>PMUM01000112.1:0-237 GCA_003166855.1 Acidobacteriaceae bacterium
CTGGCCGCCTTTATTCACGTGACCTCAGAGTTGGCATTCATCCTCAATTCCACGAGATTGTTGCCCCGAAGTTCGGAAGCCGGGCGATGAGATCGAAGATTTGTGGGGCAGCTTGAGTTGAGTATGCACTTTGCTCATGTGATCCAGAGTCGGAAAGTCAGAGCGTCGGTAGTCCTAATCGCCCTCGCGATCTTGGTGATCTTGATAGCCGCAGTTTTCTTACAGTCTCGCAGATGA
>PMUM01000112.1:280-4745 GCA_003166855.1 Acidobacteriaceae bacterium
CGTGGTTTGCCCGAAGTTCCGGTGGAATGGCTGAAGAGTGAATGGCGGAAAAGGGGACTGCTGAAGCGAGTCCAATTGACCATTAGCGGTTGTGTTGGGCCATGTGATGTGCCGAATGTGGTCGTGATCACAAGCTCATCGGGTACGGAGTGGCTGGGGAATATTGTTAAGTTCGACCAGTACCGGAGCCTAGTTGAATGGGCTGTCCGGTGTCGGGATGCGGGCGAGATGATAGCCCTGCCGCCCGAGTTCCATGAATGCAGGATCAGCCCATTTCGCTCGTAAAGATTTGGGGAATCCGCGGGGGCGGCCGAACAACGTGCAGAGAGCACCACAACCAACACTGCGGTATCCACACAAATCAAGGCTTCCCTGGCTTCGCGCGTTGCTATTGGAAGCACAACGCAGTGACCTGGCCGTATCACTCTTCAAAAAGAGTCAGAATCGAAGCAGAAGAGGGAGCAGTAGGAAGGGTATCATTCAGTTGCTATGGATCATTCTGGGGGCAATAGTCGTCGTGATAGTTGGCCTTTACGGGGGCCTTGCGTCGTCACACCACCACTAGCACTGGCGGTCTGGAAACACAAAACACAATCAGATTGTGCAGAAAGGTGTTTCCAGTGCCAGGTGGCTCAAATTCTGGTTTGCATTGCAGGAGCGATACATACCCGGCTAGGTACTATGTCGTTGCGTTCGTGTCCCTTTTTGGTATAGATTCAAACGAAGCTTCCATGGGGTAGCCTTCATGAGGTCGATATCGAGGCGGATAGCGTGTCTGTGCGTGTTGCTGACGTTCTGGTCAGCATTAGCGTTCGCCACGCATCAACATTGGGGCGCTACCGAGTCGTCGACCTGTACTGTCTGTATCGCCGCCCATTCAGCTTCTCCGCAAACCGCTACCATCTTGCCAAGGGTGATGTTCGTTTCTGTCGCCACCGTTTGCCCGGAGCCAGTCTCTGCCAAGCAACGGCTGACAGTCTTTGTCCTGTGTGTCCGCCCGCCTCCTAGCGTCTAAAGATCGAATTTCAGCCCTGTACAGGCCCGGTTCGTTCGACGAACCGTTTCTTTGATCTTTTCGCCCAAATTCTATGGAGGAATCATGCAGGCTTCTTACAGGAAGTCGCTTCTCGCGACTTTTGTGATGGTTTTCCTTTTGGCCCTCGGCCTTCAGGCTTACGCGCAGTCGGGCGGGAATTCTGGATCCATCAGCGGCACTGTGTTGGACCCTACCGGCGCTGTCGTACCCAATGCAACCGTTGAAATTCACAACCCGGTCAGCCACTTCGACCAGTCAACCGCCACAGATATATCTGGGAAGTTCAGCTTTCCGAACGTGCCCTTCAATCCGTATCACTTGGCGGCGACCGCGACCGGATTCGCGCAGAGCGCGCGGGACGTAGAGGTTCGGTCCGTCGTGCCTGTCAGCGTCAGCGTCAGTCTCCAAGTCTCGGGTTCGAACACCTCGGTGACGGTCGAGGCTCAGGCGGCCGACTTGCTGGAGAACGATCCGACCTTCCACTCCGACATCGACAAGGCGTTGTTCGACAGGCTCCCGTTGGAAAGCTCTTCGTCGTCACTGAGTTCACTGGTTACTCTCTCGACGCCGGGAATCGCTGCCGATTCCAACGGCCTCTTTCACGGACTGGGCGACCACGCGGAGAATTCGTTCTCCATCGACGGACAGCCCATCACCGACCAGCAAAGCAAAGTCTTCTCCAACCAGCTTCCCGTCGAGTCGATCGAATCCATGGAAGTGATCTCGGGTGCGCCGCCCGCGGAATACGGCGGCAAGACCAGCGTTGTGATTGTAGCGACCACGCGCTCAGGCCAGGGCGTAACCACACCCCACGGCAGTGTTACCACGTCCTATGGAACCTTTGGAACATCCAATGTGGCAGCCGATCTCGCTTATGGGGGCAAGAACTGGGGGAACTTCATCTCCGTAGGCGGCTTGAATACTGGCCGGTTCCTGGATCCGCCAGAGTTCGCAGTGTTCCACGACAAAGGCAACGAAGAAAACCTGTTCGACCGCGTAGACTATCAACTCACAACCGCCGATTCGATTCACCTGAACTTCGGCTACAACCGAAGCTGGTTCCAAACGCCGAATAACCTCGATGCCGAAAACGCGACTCCGTGGAGTGGGCTGTATGGGATTGAACCGCAAATGGCAGCATTTGCCGGCAGAGACCCGAACGGAAATATCGTCGGACCGACGGATCAGCGCTCCAAGATCGGGTCGTTCAACATTGCCCCTTCCTGGACGCATGTGCTGAACGTGAACGCCGTATATACGTTGGGCGCATTCGTGCGCCGCGACGACTACTACTACTACCCCAGCGGCGACGCGTTCGCGGACCTCGGGCCACCCAGCCTGCAGAGACAGTCGGTAGGTCAGAACCGCACGCTCACCAATGCTGGGCTTCGATCCGATCTTTCCTATGTCAAAGGGATCAACCAAATCAAGGCAGGAGTCGTCTACCAACAAACGTTCCTCAATGAAAACGATACCGTCGGGATCGTCGATCCGACCTACAACGCACCCTGCATCACTGCCGCAACCGTGACTTCGGTGAACCCATTTCCATATGTTGCGGCGCCTGCGCCGGGGATCACCGATCCCTCGTTGTGCACTGGCGCCTACCAGCCAAATATTGCGTCCAACGTGAACGCGCCTAACATCCCTTTTTACCCTAGTTACAATCCGATCCTGGCTCCCTACGACTTGACGCGTGGCGGAACCCCGTACGACTTCAATGGCCACACCGATGTAAAGGAACTCGCTCTGTACGTGCGAGACAACATCACAATACGAAACTGGTCTTTGAACCTCGGGTTACGCGGCGATTTCTACAATGGTCTCTCGACCGCAAGGCAGGCTGAGCCTCGGCTTGGGGTTGCTTACAATATCAAGCAGACCAACACGATTCTTCGCGTTTCCTACGCACGCACGCTGGAATCTCCTTTCAACGAAAATCTGATTCTTTCCAGCATCGGATGCTTAAATGCTGTCTTAAACCCGCTTCTTCTGTGCGGCTCATCGAGCGGTGCGCTGAGTCCCGGCTTTCGCAATGAATTCCATGCCGGGATCGAGCAGGCGTTCGGGAAGTACCTAGTGTTTTCTGGCGAGTGGATTTCGAAGTACACGCACAATGGTTATGACTTCAGTGTGCTCGGCAACACCCCGATCACGTTCCCCATTGAATGGCACAACTCCAAGATTCCCGGATATGCGGGGCGCGTGAGCGTGCCCGATATCCACGGCTTCTCGGCGCTCGTGGTCTTCTCCAGCGTGGCGGCGCGTTTTTTCCAGCCGCAGATTGGTGGAGCGGGTGCGACAGTGGCGAGCGCTGCCGGGCTTCCGTTCCGCATTGACCACGACGAGAAGTTCAACCAGACCACTCACTTCCAATACCAGCCCTGGAAGCGCGGCCCCTGGGTCGGCTTCAACTGGCGGTATGACAGCGGACTGGTCGCAGGGGCAACACCGTGCTTCGGGCAGCTCGCGTCGAACGATTGCCCGGGATCGCTCGTCCTCGGTGGTGTGAATAACATCAGCATGGGCGCTGCCAACGTGGGTGAGATTCCGCTTTCTGCCGACCAGGAGTCCGAGGCCGGGTTCACTTGCAACGGCGTCCGCGCAACTCCAACGGCGCCTCTGCCTTTCAATTGCCCCGCATCGTCGTTTGGCTCCGCGCTGATACAAGTGCCTGCCCCAAACACCGAAAACGACGACCACAAGCCGCCACGCATCACGTCGCGGAGCCTTTTCGACATGTCGGTCGGCCATGACAACGTGTTCCATGGCGACAAGTACAAAATCAGTGCGCGAGTGACCGTCATCAACTTGGCGAACCATTTTGCGCTCTATAACTTCCTTTCGACCTTTAGCGGCACGCACTATGTCACGCCGCGTTCGCTCACGGCCGAGATCGGTTTCCACTTCTAGAAATGCTACCTCCGTTAAGGAGGGCAGTACGATCAAAACCGTACTCCCTCCTTTGGAATAATTGATGAAGCGAGTGTGGCCTATGACCGATGCACGGCGTCATGCGGGAGTCTTCGCCGTATAATTTGTACATCTCATTCGAGGCAAGATACAGTTTCCGACGTGGCTATGAGAACACCAACTTCGATATTTCTCCTGAGCGCTCTGCTGGTCGGGATTTTGGGCCCAACTGGTATGTGCGCGCTCATGTGCGAACGCCACCGCGGTACGGAAAGCCAGATCCAGTGCGGTCAGCAGCATCACCAGGCCATGCCTGGAATGACCCACGATCACTCAGCCATGAATCATCCAGGTATGCGCGCAGAGAGGCCAGTGATGGCGTCGCAATCGTGCCCATCGAATTGCGACAGGGCTGAACGTCTCAACCTTTCGAGAAAGGTTGTTCCCCAAGTGACGGCGGCCCAGACCGGCGTCGTAGTCCTAGATACTAGTGGAGTGCGTCACAACTAACAACCT
>PMUM01000225.1 GCA_003166855.1 Acidobacteriaceae bacterium
TGCCGTTGGTGATGTCGACCTGTCCGCCGCCGAAGTTGACGGCGTAGATGCCGCGGGGGACCGACTTGATGATGTCCTCCGGCATGTCGGTGCCGTTGAGCATGTAGGTGTTGGTCATGCGCGGCATGGGGATGTGCTCGTAACTTTCGCGCCGCCCGTTACCGGTATCGGAGATGCCCATCAGGCGCGAGGAAAGCTTGTCGCTCAGATATCCCTTCAGAATTCCATTCTCGATGAGCACGGTTTCCTGCGTCGGCTCGCCTTCGTCGTCGACGTTGAGCGATCCGCGGCGCCACGGCATTGTGCCGTTGTCGACCACGGTGCACTTCTCGCTGGCCACGCGCTTGCCCACGAGGCCTGCGAAGGCTGAAGTCTTTTTGCGGTTGAAGTCTGCTTCCAGCCCGTGACCAACGGCTTCGTGCAGCAGTACGCCGGGCCATCCCGGACCAAGCACTACTTCCATCTCTCCGGCTGGAGCTTCGCGCGCATCGAGTTGCAGAATCGCCTGCCGCGCCGATTCTTTCGCAAAAAATTCCGGAGTCTTCTCGCCGAAGAAGAAATCGAGTGCAACACGACCGCCACCGCCCGACGTGCCTCGGGCTGAGGTCGCCTCGGTCTTCGCGATGCACGACACGTTCATCCGCGCCAAGGGCTGCGAATCTTCGGCGAACGTCCCGTCCGATCCGACCACCAGAATGTTTCGCAACTCGTCGCCATAACTTGCCCGCACTTCCTGAATGCGCGGATCATAGGCGCGCGCCGACTTATCGGCCCGCATCACCAGCTCAACCTTCGCGCTGATTTCCGCGTCCACCGAAGGCAGCGTAACGGGATACAGACTCCGTGCCGCCGCTTTCTGGAATCCCGCAACTGTCGCCTTCGCCGGGGCGCTCGCAATCAGGGCGGCCGTCTTAGCCGCGTGCAGAATGCGTTCTGAAGAAAGATCGTCGGTATAGGCGTAGCCCGTGCGCTCGCCAGAAACGACGCGGACCCCACAGCCCGCGGAGATCCCCTGCGACGCCGACTTCACCATCGACTCGTCCACCATCAGCGAGGTCGACGAAAGATATTCAAAATAGAGATCGGCATAATCGCCGCCCGCCGACAGCGCGGCCGAAAGGTAGCGTTCCAAGTCATGCTCGGTTAGGCCGTAGTGTTCGAAGAAGAAACGTTGTTTCTCTAGAGGTTGTTTGTCCACGTCAATTAGATGCCGTCGAGTCTCGCCAGGACTCCCGAGGACGGTCGCTCCCTTTGCTCTATTATCCCACACCGAATCTGATCCGACGGCTCCAGGCCAAGTCTTCCACAACCTCGCGGATAATGATGGTCACTCGTCACAGACGCCGCCCCGCCGAATGTGGACAATTCCTTCGTGACCCCGGACGCCCTCACCCGCACCGTGCAGGACTTCCTCAGCGAGGCTGCGGGTGCCGTCGTGTTCGAGGATGGCGCCGTGGCGTTCGATCTGGGGCGGTCCAAGTATTCGATTTCGGGCGAATACAACAAATGCCTGCTGCACCTGTGGTCGGCCGAGCGCAACACGGTGCGCCGCGTGCTCGAGGCCGAGGTGAAGAATGGGACGTTGCGGCTGGCTGTGCAGCGGCTGGGGCAGGCGCGTCCTACCAAGCTGGAAATCTGCCGCGAGCGCGACCGCCGGTCCCCGTCTGCCAAGAAGGCAGCACGGGCCAGCTACGAACAGAAATTGCGCCGCACGCTGGAACGGCACTTTCCCGGATTTGCGATCACGCGTCTGACCAGCGGAATCGATTTAGAGAAGTCCTTCGGCCCGATCTATGCGCGCGGACTGCTGCGCCAGGGGCAGTCGGCATTCGCGGTCCTGGGGGTCAACGCGTCCGAGACTCAGTCGTCGATCGACGCGTCTCTGACTTTCGGGATCCTCTGGCTCGAGGCCTGCCGGCAGTCCTCGGCGGGAAAGTTCCTGGTCGAAGGCCTCCGCTTATTTATTCCGCACGGGTGCTCTGGGCTGGTTCGCGAACGCATGGCCAACCTTAATCGCGCCGCCGCAAAGTGGCGCCTATTTGAACTCGACGAACGGCACGATGCCCTCGTGGAAGTGGACTGTACGGACCGCGGCAACGTGGCCACGCGACTGGTTCACGCGACCAATCAAGCCGCCGCATTCGAGCGGTTCGCGGAATCGATTGACCGGATCCATGCGATTCTGCCCAACTGCGAAGTTGCTGTGCTCTCCGCTGCGGAACTTGCCTTCCGCTGGCGAGGCCTGGAGTTCGCCCGCGCCCGCATGGGGGCTGAAGCCGCTACGTTCCGCAGCAAGCAGGAGATTGTCTTCGGCGTAGGCGCCGAAGAGCGGGTGCTCGAAGACCGCAATTGGCCGCTCTTCCTGCAACTGCTCACCGCCGTCCGCGACACGCGCCATCCTTACGGGCCGCGCCAGCATCCGCTATTTCGACTACATCCCGAGCGCTGGCTCGAATCGCTGGTCGTGGCCGACGTTAGCGTCATCGACGAGCGCCTCGACCCGCGTTTGCTCTATTCGCAGGTTCCTGCTTTCTCGGCCTCCGACCGCGCCATGCTCGACGTGTTGACCACCACCCGCGATGGACGGCTGGCGGTGGTGGAGCTCAAAGCGGATGAAGATATCCACCTACCCCTGCAGGGTCTCGACTACTGGTCGAGAGTTCACTGGCACCACGGCCGCCAGGAATTTCCGCGCTTCGGCTATTTCGCGGAACGCGAGCTGTCTTGTGAGAAGCCTCTGCTTTACCTGGTCGCGCCTGCATTCCACGTCCATCCCCAAACTGACGTGTTGCTGCGTTACATCTCACCCGAGATCGAGTGGGAATTCGTGGGGATTGACGAGCACTGGCGCGAGGGAGTAAAAGTCGTGTTCCGGAAACGCCCGGATTGGGGGACCAGACGTGGAATCGGGTTACTCGACCGTGCCGCTGGCTGAACGTGACTCCGCTGCTCGCCCCGGGTTGCTCCTCAAGAACGTTCACATCCTCTACCGGGCCAAGTTCCGGCACTGGTTCGGCATCACCGCGCCGACGTCGCTGCTGGCCGCTGCGGTTTTCTATTTGGCGAATCAGAAGATCAGGTCGATTGTCACGACCATCCCACGAGGCAACTTTCAGTTTCACTTCGCAGAATTTGCTGAGCTTACCATACTGCGGTTCGGCGGCTTTTTTGTGACCTGGCTTCTCGGGTGTTTCGCGCTGGCGGCAATTGCGACGGTCGTAAATGGACTGGATTGCGAAGACGCGGACGCACCTTGGAAGCACGACAGTCATCAACGCGCGAGAGAGCATTTTGGAGCGATTGCCCTCGCTGCTTTGTTTACGTTCTGTGTTTTCCTTGCCGGGATCGCGGTGGCCGAGTTCGTTGAAATCACGGTAGGGCGCTTCCTCGGCTGGACGCGTGTTCCTGGGTTTTTCTATGGCGCAACGGTTGTGGGCTGCTTGGTGGTCGCAAGCATCGTGAGTTGGCTGGGAACGGCCATCCCGCTGATCGTCCGGGGAAACACCACGATCTGGGCTGCTCTCAAACGAAGCGTGGAACTCAGTAGTGGTTATGAAGGAGCCTTACTCTGGCTGGTGGTTGAAACGCTACTGGGCTCATACCTCGCTTGGTATGCGACTTACCATGTCCTGAGATTGTTGTTCCCAGCGCAGCTCAGGCATACCGTCTGGTACGGCTGGGTGGTTTATGCCCTTGCCGTGCTGGCAACTGCCGCCGTTGATCCGCCACTTTTTATTGGTTTTTCTCTCCTGGCAGATCCGGAGCCACTGAACGCATCCTCACTTCCAGCTTCCCAGTAACCGCCGCACATCCAGCAACTGCCCCAGGTGGTGAGCATTGTGATCGGCCACCAGCAGCACCTCGCGCAGAATCGTCTGGCCGTCGCCCCACGGAATGCGCGCGAACAAATCCGTCTTGCGATTCGCGACCAGGGCCTGCATCGCCTTCAGATTCCGGCGAAACTGCTGGACGCTCTTGTTCCACGCCGCCGCGTTCGGCGGAGCCTCTGTCTTTGGCCAATAGCCGCTGGGCCACGGCGGAGAAACGTGCTTCGGGTTGCGGCTGAATTCGAGAATGTCCCACTGCGCAAGACGTAGGTGTTCGAGAAGCATCCAAGCGGTGTGCGGAAAGTTCGGCGGCTTGGCGCCTCGCAGCTTCGGCGGCAAACCTTTTATGACGTCCTCGAAGTTCGCGTGGGCACTCCCGCCCGCGAGCAGCTCGAGCAGGTGTTTACGTAAGGATTGTTCGTGATCAGTAGTCATCCATTCCTCCGGTACGGCGTTCCCATCAGTGTAGCGCCGCGGCCGGAAGGGGATGAATCGGGGATTGTGGAATCCTTCTTAGTAGATGTTGATGGAACGACACGAGCGGCGTGCACGCGAGATCCCTCGCTTCGCCTGAAGAACGGCTCCGCTCGGGATGACGCCGGCCATCCGCGAAAACAACGGCCCTTATTTCTGTGCCGCGGATGCCGTCTGCGACGACGGCACATCGTCGATCGTGCCGCCAATCGCATCGCCGGAGAGCACTAGTTCCACCCGGCGGTTCTGCTGTCGGCCTTCCGCCGAATCGTTCGACGCAATGGGCTCGCTCTTGCCGAATCCGCGGGCCTCGACTGCGCTGGACGGGATCCCCTGCTGCACGAAGTAATCGCGAACCGCCTGCGCGCGGTGTTCGGAGAGATCCTGATTGTATTGATCGCTGCCCACGCTGTCGGTGTGTCCTTCGACCGCAACATGCAGGCTGGGATACGCAAGCACGATTCCCGAAACTTTCGCCAACCGTTCTCGGGCGCCGGGAAGCAGCTCGAAACTTCCGCTGCGGAACAGCACGTCCGACATGTTCGCGATCAATCCGCGGGCCGAGTCGCGCGTCGCCAGAATCGAATTCAACTGCTGCAACAGCCGCGCGCGCAGCTCCTGCTTTTCTTTCTCCGCCTGCTGCCGGAGACTGTCGGACTGCGCGGCCGCGGCGCGAGCCTTGTCCGTCTCGGCTGCAAGGACCTGTTGCTGTGCAACGGCTTCCGCCTTGGCCTTCTCCGCTTCTTCCTTCTGACGGGAAGCTTCCTGTGCCGCCGCCACCGCTTCCTGCTTCATGCGCTCGGCCTCGGCCTTCGCCTGCTCCGCGTCGGCGCGGGCTTTTTCCGCTTGCGCACGAGCCACTTCCGCATCCGCACGACGCTTGGCTTCCGCTTCCGCATCCGCACGAGCTTTGGCTTCGCGCGCTGCTGCTGCAGCCTGCGCTTCGTCTTCCGCCTTCTGCTTCACCGCCATCAGCCGCGCTTCTTCGGCAGTCTCGGTGGCTTCCTTCGCCGCCGCTTCTACGGCCGCCTTGTTCTGCTTCTGCCGGTAGATCTCTTCCGCGTGCAGCAGTTGCTGCCCGGCCTTCGACAGGATCGACGCCGCGTACTTGTCGGCCGCCGCGATATGCGCAATGCGCACCGCGTTGCGCGCCTCAAACAGCTCCAGCGGAGTCTTGCTGTCGATTCCGAAAATCGCGTCCTGAATGTGCGTGTTGGTCGAGGAGTATGTCCCGCGCGTCACCAGCTCGTAGCGGGCGTCGATGATCTCGCCGCCACTGCCGTTGACCGCCGCGCTTTCCATCACCACCATGTTGCCGGGTTGAGTCACCGCGAAATAAGGCTCCGCGGTCACGATCATGCCGAAGGTCTGCAGGTCGGTATAGGCCTTCACGTGCGCGTTGCCATTATGGTCGAGCGACAACTCGCCCAGATTGACCGGACGCCCCTCGGGCGAAACCGCCCACGCTACGTACGTCAGGAATTCCAGCCCAAACTTGGTCGCGTCTTCGAGTCCCTGAAACTTGGCGTCGATCTCGAAATTCGTCTTCTTGCCTTCCACTTTCGCTTCGCCCGAGGCGCGCTGCAGCAAGTCGGTCCCACGGAAATCGACTTTCGTCGTCCCGCTCTGCAGCCGGTAATGCACTGCCTTAGTGGTACGCGAGACCGTGGCGACAGCTGTGGGAAAATTCGTGGAAACAGAGGTTTGCGTTTGCGCGATCGCCGTAGTCGCGAGCGCAAGGACGGAGACAAAGATGGCCAAAGACAGTTTTTTCACGAGGTTCTCACTCTGGGGGAGATAAGAACTGGCTAATCTGCCTAATGATCTTCGTTGATGTGCGGCGGAATGCAAAGAACAGGAAGGGATAGCACTTTAGTCACGTGGATCGAGCGAGCAATTGCCGGGGGATGCTATCTCCGTGTCCTCTGTGTTTAAAGGTCTTGGGCTCGATCTCCTCGCAGAACTGGCCGGTCTAACCGGCTACGGAAGGAATGCCATGGACCCCTTCGGGCCCACGATCAGCGCCCCGCCTTCCGGATACGTACTGACGGCGTTGAACTCCAGCCCCATCTTCTTCTTGCCGTTCATCCGCCGCGGATTCGCTGGCGGCCGAAAGTCGAATACAAACTCGGGCCCCACGATAAACAGGCGCTGTGGCGCCACCGCCTTCACCCGCATCCTCTTCTCGACCGCGTCTTCCCGGATCGCCTGTTCGTTCACTTTCCGGTCATAAGCCACGGCCGAGAAATACGCCAGCGGATGCAGCGTCGAAAGGCTCCAAGTCTTCCCTCCATCCTCGGTGAACGCCAGATTCGGCCCGTCGTCCTTGGGGCGCTTGTAGTCCCCGCCGGCGATCACGCCATGCATCGGGTCGCGGAACGCGATGGAAAAAATTCCCGCCGACTCCGGCCCGTGCACCATCGGAGTCTCAACCACCTGCCAGCTCTGGCCGCGGTCGGCAGAATGAAACACGCGGCTTACCTTCCCTCCGGTAGCGAACCAGATGTCCGAATCAGCTCCCCCAGGCAGAATCGTGATGCAAGTATTGGACGCCGCGAACGCGCCCTCGCTTTCCATCGCGGCGGGCAACTGCGCCGAAGGAACGGGCCGCCAGTTCTGCCCATCGTCCGTCAGAAGCAGTTCGAACGTGAGTTTCCCCGCCGCGTCCGGGATCGGATCGCCCAGCACCACCCCATGCGTCGCGTCCCAGAACACCATCGAATCGAAAAATCCCTTGGGATTCGTATTGGTGAACTGCAACTGCCAATGCTTGCCAGCGTCGCTGGTGTGATAAATCCGCGACTGCCCGCCCGGCCCCGCCGACATCAAAAAAGCTTCGTCCGCCGAGAACGCGACGACCGCCCGAAAATCCAGCGTCCCCGCATCGGGCACTTGCGCCGGAGTCCAGGTAACTCCGCCATCGATGGTCCGAAGATAAGTCCCATGCGTCCCGCTGGCCCACGTGACTCCGCGAGACACAGCGCTCACCCCGCGCAAGTTCTCGGTCGTGTGCGAAAACTGCACCCGCGGTCCAGATTGTCCTAGAGCGGCAGCGGAAAGAGCGAGCATCAGCAGGCAGCGCATGCACGAATTGTCGCAGAATCTCGGCGCAGAGCGAAGTCCCGTCCCGTGGATTTGCCGCCTCGGACGCGCCTACAATCTCGCCCAGCGTTTTCCGGTCTCTTTAATCCGCTCCGTCGTTACAACCATTATTTGCTCGCCGACTTCATAGTGGTAAGCAAGTATTTTTCATCACTTCGTCCTTCGTGGTCTCCACTTACTACGCGCAACTACCTAAGCGGCCGGCTTCCTCGTTGAGGCGCGTCGCTGTAACGAAAGCAGAAATCGTAAGCCTGCGAGGATTGTCTCTATGTGTCGGCTCGTTTCTACCCGCACCATTTGCACCGCAGCGTTGCTGCTGACGGCGAACGGCTGGAGCCTTGGGCAAACGCTGAAGGTTCGCCCCCCATCTGAGCAGGAAGCAGAGCAAGCCAAGAAAGACGACGCACCTCAATCCCCCGAAGCGTCTCCTGTGACTGTGGCCATGAGCGTCCCTTCGGGAACCCCGATCAAGGTCGCGCTCGATTCCGAGGTGCGCATCCGGAGCGTAGGGCAACCGATTCACGGCAAGACGACGGAACCCGTATACGCCTTCGACAAGCTCCTCGTTCCCGTTGGCACTCCGGTGAACGGAACGGTGTCTGCCATTGATACCGTCCCCAAAAAGATCCGCACCTTGGAAGCGATGGACGGAAATCTTTCCCCGGTTCGCCGAGTCCACGTGCAGTTTGACGAATTGATCCTGGCCGACGGGCGGCATCTCTCCATGCAAACCGTGGCGTCGCCGTCCCCCGGCGGGGTGCTGCGGTTCGTCCCAGCCAGCGAAAAGCCCGCGAATACGAACCCGGTCCACGAGGCCGCGTCAAAAAAGGTCGGTGCCGTGCGCCAGCAAATCCGGCAAAGCTGGGCAGACTTGCAAAAGCAAATCCATGAGCCCGGAAAAGTGCACAGGCTGAAACGCCTTGCCGTGGCGCAGCTTCCGGTTCATCCGCAATACATCGACGTAGGCACCAGTTTCAACGCCGACTTGCAGCAGCCCCTCGATTTTGGCACCGAGTCGGTCAAGCCTGAGCTGCTCACGAGCATTGGCGCTCCGCCTCCGACCGGAAGTGTCGTGCATGCCCGCCTGGTTACTCCACTCAATTCGTCGATCTCCAAAAAAGGAGATGCCGTCGAGGCGCTCATCACCGAGCCTCTGGTTGCGTCCGATCATCTGATTCTGCCCGAGGGCAGCATCATTCGCGGCTCGGTCATGCAGGTGCAACCTGCGCGCCGTTTGGCCCGCAACGGCCAGCTCCGCATCCTGTTTAGAGAAGTGGCCCCTCCCGACGGAATCGCACAGAAAGTGGAGACCAGCCTGGAAGGCGTCGCGGTCGGGAAGAACGAACACCTCAAGCTCGACGCCGAAGGCGGAGCACAGGTGACCACTCCGCGCACCCGCTACCTAACGACGGGAATTCAGGTCATGCTGGCTGCAGCGTCAGCTTCTCCTGATGGTGACCGTCATTTGCATGGAGACGGTGGTGGGGGCGGCGACTTGGGTGGCAGCGCAGCGAACGGGGCCTCTGGCTTTCGCTTCGTCGGCATGATTGTGGGAGTCCTCGCGCACTCTCGCGTCGTCGCTACCGGCTTTGGCGCCTATGGAGCGGCGAACTCCATCTATTACCACTTTCTCGCGCGAGGCCGCGATGTGGTCTATCCGAAGGATATGGCGATGGTGATTGGTTTGGGAACGCGGGAATCGAAGCCCCAGGCGGCCGTGCCCGGCGGCAAAACCGGCGAGGAAGCAGCGAAGAGCACGCCGCCCGGCCAGTAAATCTCCCCGCTACAGACGGTGCGTTACTTCGCCGTGAAGTCCGCGAACGAAGCGCTCTTGCCGGCATAAATCCGCAGCGTGCAGCGCGCGCCCACGTGGGCGAAAGCTACTTCCAGCGCCTCCGACGCCTGGTCCACCTGCGCCGTTTCCATCGCCGCCCGGGCGATGTCCTGCTTCTCGTCATACGCAGCGCCTGGAGTTACGTTCTTGTTCACCACCAGGGTCCAGTGATCTTTCGCCGGGATGGGATACAGGTTGTAAGCTCCAATCGGAATCAAGGAACTCCCCAGCTGAAGTTGCGCCTCGGTGAACAATGTCATCGGCGTTCCGCCCGGCGCCCACGGCTTGCCGTTGGCGGGCTTCTCTTTGTTGGAAACCGCGTTGTACCGCACGTACACCTGGCGACCATCATCCAGATTGCACGAGGTTGTGGAACTCGGAGCGCCGCCGGATTGCGCGGCCAGCCAGGGTGTCAGCAATAACGATATGGCTACAGCTCTCCAGACGAGTGTGGCCGACATGTTCGAAAGTCTCCCGCGCAGAAGTGTAGCGCCCAACCGCCTTAAGGGGAAGCCCTTTGCGCGAGGACACAGGGTTTTCCGCCTGCCTAGTCCCGTTCGTCGTGCGTCTTCGGTGCCGTTTCCCCGCCCCCCGCCGGTTGCTACCGTCGTTGCAGGTACTGGTGCGTCAGGTACCGCGAGTACGACAAAATCGAGGATTAACTAATGGCGAATGCGAAATTAAGAATTCTTTATGGCGAAGGGGATAGTGAGGTCTTGGCAGCGCAGGCCGCGGCCATGGAAAAGGCCGGGCATATCGTCCTGCCCGCCGAAGGACGCAAGGCCGTGACTGAAGCCTTGGCGAAGAACTCGTTTGACCTGGTCGTGCTGGGTGCAACCCTGACCCGCAACGATCGTCATCACTTGCCTTACATGGTGAAGAAGGCCAGCTCCGAGACCAGCGTGCTCGTCATGCACGCCGACGGCAGCCGTCATCCCTACGTGGACGCCTGCACAGACACCGGCGCAAGCTTGGAGTCGGTACTGAGCCGTATCGAATCCATGAAGATTGCCGGAATGACGCCAAAAGCAGCCTCAGCAGCGGCTGGGCGGTAATTCAGGCAAGTTGTCAGGTACGAGTCTTTGGAACGGGGCGGTCGAACCAGACCGCCCTTTTTTCATTTGCTAGTACATGCGAGCGTGACGAGGGGAATCAAGATGATTAATGGTGGGAGAGGGCGGGTCTTTATACTCCTAGATCCCTCGATCTTGGTCTAGGAATCGTAAAAAGTGGAAATCCCAGCCGCGAAGCGGTGAAAGAATGTAGCCTTACGGCCTGCCCTGAGCTTGTCGAAGGGACGTAAGTCGTGGGTCAGGCAGAATAAGTGATTGGAGAAGCCCCGGTAGGGGCGAAAGAGATCCGCGCCACCAACGAACCAAACTGGTAACAGTGGAACGCGCGCTTGGGTCGCGGCTCCGAAACAGAGTGCATTCCGCCTAAAACCCTGCGAAAGTGGAATCTAAGGCAGCGTCCTTGGCGCAGGTTTCCCCGCCGGCTTGAAATCCTTGGGGTACACCACCAAGCACCGCCGCATCCCTTCACCCTCACTCTCGGTCCGCAGATCAGCCTCGTCGCGCAGGGCCAGGTGAACAATCCGCCGCTCCCGCGACGACATCGGACTGAACTGGTACGGCGTCCCCGTCTTCCGCACCTTCTCGGCGGCCACGGTCGCGGCCGTTCTCAGTTCCTGGATGCGCAACGACCTTTGATTCTGGCAGTCGAACGAAATCTTCTCGTGCTCGCCCGAAGGCAGTCGCAGCATTTCCAGCGCGAGCAATTCCAGCGCCCGCAGCAGTTCTCCACCACGGTCGAGCAGCAGTGCGGAGTCCGGGCCGGAAAAATCCACCAGGATCTCAGGCTTCTCCCAGTCGCGGTTCTCCGGCAACGGCGGATCGACGACGATCCGGTACTTGAAACGCAGTCCGCCATGGGTCACGACGGCCTGCAGGAATTCGTTGATCTTCTTCGCAGCGGCAACTTTGTCGGGAATGGACACGCGAAATAGCTCCTAGCTTCTAGCCTCTAGCTTAAATCTCTTGCCCTCCGCCGGGTGCCCCGTTTCTCGCGTCCTTTTGCGAGAAGCGGGTCTGGCTGGCTCCCCTGCGCCCGCTTCAAGCTAGTAGCTAGAAGCTAGCAGCTAGGAGCTTCACTTATCCTTCTTCCGCGCGCGCTTGGCGATCATCTCGCGCATTTCGCGTCCCAGCGACGTACGATTCATCACCGCTTGCTGCGCGATTGAAATCAGGTTGGCTTCCGCGTAGTAAAGATTCAGGCCTGCGGCCAGCCGGAAGAAGATGAAGCCCATCATCAGGGGCATCATCACGGTCATCATTCTCTGCTGCGCCGGATCCATGCCGGCCTGGGGCGTCATCTTCTGCACAACCAACATGCTGACGACCATCAGAATGGGCAGAATATACGGGAACGGTTCTGACGCCGACAAGTCATGAATCCAGAGCCAGTGCGCGTGGCGCAGATCGAGTGCGGCGCCCAGCATGCGGTAATAGGCGATCAGAAAAGGAAACTGAATCAGCATCGGCAAACACCCGCCCGCCGGATTCACGCCTTCCTTCTTATAGAGGGCGCTGATCTCCTCGTTCATCGGCGCTTTGCGCGGATCGCGTAGACTGTACTTCTTGTACTTCTCCTGGATCGCCTTGATCTGGGGCGCCACGCGCTGCATCTTCAACATCGACTTCATCTGCGTGATGCGCAGTGGCAGCAGCGCCAGGCTGATGATCAATGTCTGCAGGATGATCGCCCATCCCCAGCCGGAGCTCCATCCGGCGAAGATGTGGTTATGAGTCCACTTGAGCCATACGAACAGGGGCTTGGCGATAATGCCCCACCACCCGAAATCCACCAGGCCGTTGAGATCATTGTCAGCGCCCGATACTCCCGGAACCGGAATCTTCTGCAGCACCTCCAATTCCTTGGGTCCAACAAAGACGCGCTCCAACGTCGGGCCATGCAGGTTGCCAACTGCGGCTCCCAGAACGTCGACGTTCACCGTTTCTTTCGAGTCCGCCTTCTGCGGATCGCGCGCAATGGACAACGAGTTGCGCAGCGTCACCATCGCAGTGGAACTCGGATCGTCGGGGATGAACACCGCCGCAAAATACAGGTCCGTGGGTCCGGCCCAGTGGAAGGGCCCGGGAATCGTCTTCCCGCCGCTGATGTCGCTGCACTTCGAGAAGATGGTGAATCCACATCGGATGGGCAGCCGCTCGATGTCCTTGTTGAACTGGTAGTCGATCAAACCGGCAGCGTAGAACGCAGGGGTCGTCTGGCTGCCAAATCCCGATGGCCACGCCGGCAGCGCGGCAACGGGGCTCCCTTTGTACGTCACACTGGTTTCGATGTTCACGATATAGCTGGCATCGAAACCAAACGTCTTGCGCACCGACACATCCTGGTCGGCATATTCGAAGGTGACGGTCGTGGGCGATGTCTGCTTGCCTTCGCGCGACGCCACGTAAAGCGCCGAACTCAGCTTGCCGCGCAGCGCCTCATCGTAAGTCCACAGCGAGAGTGGATAACCGTACTTCTCCGCCGCCGCCGCATTGACCAGATCGAGGGGCCCGTTCTGTGCGTCGTTGTCGAACTTTTTCAGGATCCACGATTTCACCTGCGCACCGCGGTTGGTGAACGTGATCCGGTAGAGATCGTTCTCGATGACGGTCTCGGTCTCGCCAGCCGCCTGCCGGGTCACGGTGTTCGCAGGAGTCACGACCGCCGGTGCGGCGGTTGCGGCCGGCGTGGTGGCCGCGGGCTGCGGTGCGGGCTGGCTCTGCTGCTGCGGGGCCGCGGGCTGCGGCATATATTTCTTGAGCAGCGGCTGGAATGCCAGCATCACGACGAACGTCAGCACGAACACCAGCATCAACCGCTTCTCGCTACCGGGTTCGTGTTGTGGATTTTGAATGTCTGGCAAAGTTACCGTTTCCTCAAATCGCGCTGCCGGTTAGTGCGGCGTCGTTCAAGTTGCTCGGTGCGCAATCTTTGTCACCGTTGGGATTTTGGGTGGCGCAGCGCTTTAAGCGCTGCGTTGAATCGTGGGCAATGTCAGCGGGCTTTAGCCCCTGAGGGAAGTTCGCCGCCTTCACCACGGGATCGTATCCCCCGTGCGCAAAAGGATGACACCGCAGCAGCCGCCACACTGCCATCAGCCCACCGCGCAACGCACCGAACCGTTCCACGGCTTCCATCGCATATTCCGAACAGGTAGGAACGTAGCGGCAGGCCGGCGGAAATATCGGCGAGATGGCCCACTTGTAGGCTCGCAACAACCGCAACGTGACGAGTTTGGCGAACTGGCGCATGGCAATCGCTCTCAGGCTTTCGGCTTTCGGCTTCCGGAACTTTTCTGCTCGGTCCCGGCAACCGTTCCCGTCTTGCCCGCGAGCTTCTCTTCTATAACTACGAAAGCTCGACCCACTTCGTTCACCACCGCAGTGAAGTCCACCGTCAGCAGCGACTTCTTCGGATTGATGACAACATCCGCATCCGGGCCAGCCGGCGGCCGCGTGAACCGCACAGCCTCGCGCAAACGCCGCTTCATCCGGTTGCGCTGCACCGCTCCACCCAGTGCACGGCTTACCGTAAATCCGATGCGCAGCCCCGGAGCTACTGGCGGATTCGCCGCGGGACCCTTCGCCACAACAACGTCCGCCTGCGGCCTCTGCCAATAGAACACGGTCATGGACGCCGAGAAATGCCGCCGTCCCTGCTTGTACACACGCTCGAAGTCAGCGTGACGCAACAGGCGCGCGCTCCGGGGAAAGGCGATCTTTCCGGCTCGAAGTTCGCCCGGCCGAGATTCGACGGCTCGGGCCCCAACGGTTCGAGGTTCGACACCCCGCGGCCCGACGACATCATGATTCGATTCTCCAGGGACACTGGCAGTCACAGTGACTCTAAGTTCCAGATCGCTATTCTCCAGAGGACTTGTGAAAAGCACTGGCACAACAGCGGGTTGCGCGGACGCCTGCCCGCGCCACTGGACTATTCGCGGAATCCTGGTTTCACCGAGACCCGTTTGCGCCCCTTGGCGCGCCGGCGGGAAATTACCTTCTTGCCGCCCTGGGTCTTCATGCGCGTGCGAAATCCGTGTGTCTTCGATCGCTTGCGCCGGTTGGGTTGGAATGTACGCTTGGGCATGAAAAGTACTTGCTCCTGATTCGTTCGACGGTGTTAGGGCAAACCACAAGTATAAATCACCCTGTGCAATACCTCCAAACCGTCAAGGGCGGGAGCAGTTGAGTCTCGACAGTTTCCCTCGCCTCTGCGTCATCCTGACCGGAGCCGTTTTTCAGAAGGAGGGAGGGATCTCGCGGGGCGCGGAAAGGCGTCGAAGAGTTAACTGATTCCGCACGGCTTAACAAGTTCCGCTCAGGGTCTGCCCGCAAATGTTCCCGCTGATCGTGCAACTCGTTTCTGAATTGATCGTCAACGTCGCATTCAGGGTGCAACTACCAGACGGGTTCGGACCATACGAAATCCCGCCGCGTTCTGTGAGCGTGATCGGATATACCGGCGCGTCGTTCGCGATCGTCATTTGCATCGCGACCGTGATGCTCGGATCGCCATTGATCGTGAGGTTCGATAGGGAGCAGTTCGCAGGCGTAATGGTCAGCGTCGAGCTATCCGATCCGTCACCCGAATTGTTCAGAGTGAAAGCAAAATCTCCGGAAACCCCGATGGTCCCTCCCCCA
This sequence comes from Acidobacteriaceae bacterium, assembly GCA_003166855.1. Lineage (GTDB taxonomy): Bacteria > Acidobacteriota > Terriglobia > Terriglobales > Acidobacteriaceae > Sulfotelmatobacter. The sequence continues at coordinate 14,952 of PMUM01000225.1, forward strand.
GGGCAAGCGCCGCTGTAGGTGACTGGAATGTTGCACGTTTCTCCATTTGCATTGGTCGTGCAGTCGGACGATTGATTCGCAGTCAGATGGCCTACGACCGCTGCAAGACTGCGATGTTGATCGGCCGGCAACCCGGAGGAAAACGCGGCAGTCAGCGCGGATTGCAGGGCAACCTCAACTTGCTGTGAGACCGCCTGGGCCTGCGCCGATGAAAGGTTCTGGCTGCTTTGGCTTGAACTGCCACACCCCGCGCACAGCATCAGCATCACAAAGACCGTTACGAGCGCGAGCGTAATTGGCGATGCAGATTGGATGGGCCGAATCATGAAAGCCTCCTCGGCGAGAGTTCATTGGACGTGCGGCGCAACTGCGGCGTTCTTGGGGAGCCCGCGAGATACGCCGAAGAATAACGAGAGCGCACCATATATTTTGCGCCACAGTTTTTCTTCGGCAGGGTTTTCGACAATAAACGAAGGCAGCCTAGCATGGCCGCCACCATGGGTCAATGCGCTTGCGCACACTCCATCAGGTTACTCCAAAAAGAGGTTCGCAGATGCGGAGCTCTCGATCTTCTGCACCGTCTTCGCGGCAGTTACCATCGCGGCACTTGACAGCATCCCGCCTTCGGGTTCTGAATAATCATTCGCGGAAAAATTCCAGCCGAAGTTTTCCACACAACAAAATATTTTGTGCTAGTATCGCGAACTGATCTAGCTTTCGAAGTTCTTTTTGCTTTCGGCAGCCTCGCATAGAGATTCGGACGCATTCCGCAGTAGAATTGCTGGTTCCGGCTACTTCATAACAACGGCAGTTTTAAACAGGCGCTCTCCACCAGCCGCCGGAGCGCCGCGGTGAACATTTCAAATATGTCAGTCCCCAGCACAACTCTCTCCCCGAACCCATGGGCGCGCATCCTCGATGCGCTGGAAAAGAAAATCAACCGCCATTCCTACGACACATGGCTGAAACCCACCCGCTACAGTCACTCCAGCGGAGGCGTTCTCTTCGTTCGCGTTCCGACGGTGGAGTTTCGCCACGCCGGCGACAAATACGCCGACCTGATCCAGGAGGCCATCGACAATCTCGGCCTCGGCTTCAACGACGTGAAGTTCGTCACTCCCGAGGACGATCCGGCCGCGACTCCAGTCCGCCACGACGGCGGTCTTAGTCCCGTCGCCGCAACCGCGAATCCCTCGCAATCCCGCTTCGACTGGGACGGCGCCGCGCAATTGAATCCGCGCTACACTTTCGACGCCTTCGTCATCGGCAGCGGCAACCAGTTCGCGCATGCTGCCTGCCAAGCCGTCGCCGAGCGCCCCTCCAAAGCTTACAACCCGCTGTTCCTGTATGGCGGCGTCGGCATGGGCAAGACGCATCTCATGCAGGCCATCGGACACGAGGTCAAACGGCGTTTGCCGCAGGCCGCCATCTGCTACGTATCGAGCGAGAAGTTCACCAACGACATGATCAACTCGCTGCGTTACGACAAGATGACCAGCTTCCGCGACAAGTTCCGCAACGTCGACGTCCTGCTCATCGACGACATCCAGTTCCTTACCGGCAAAGAGCGCACGCAAGAAGAGTTCTTCCACACCTTCAATGCCCTGCACGAGTCGATGAAGCAGATCGTCATCGCCAGCGACCGCTCTCCGAAAGAACTGGCCGAGATTGAAGATCGCCTGCGCAGCCGCTTTGAGTGGGGATTGATCGCCGACATCCAGCCACCTGATCTCGAAACCAAGGTCGCGATTCTGCAGAAAAAAGCCGAGCAGGAAAAAGTAACCCTGCCCACCGACGTCGCTCTCTACGTCGCCTCCAACATCCGCTCGAACGTCCGCGAGTTAGAAGGCGCTTTAATCCGGTTGGTCGCTCACTCGTCCCTGATCGGCGCCGAAATCACGCTTCCTTACGCACAGCAAGTCCTGAAGAACTTCATCGACTCGCAAGCCCGCAAGGTCACCATCGAGTCGATCCAGAAAATGGTCGCCGAGCAATTCGGACTGCGCCTGGTCGAGATCAAGGCGAAGAACAACTCGCGCGCGATCGTTTACCCGCGTCAGGTTGCCATGTACCTGGCCAAGCACATGACCGAAGCCTCGCTGCCGGAGATCGGCCGCCAGTTCGGTGGCAAGCATCACACCACCGTGCTGCACTCCGTCGACAAGATCGAAGAGCTTCGCAAGAACGACAAAGATTTAAACAGGCTGATTAATAAATTGACCGAGCAATTAGGCGGTTGATTCGCGGTTGTCGTTGAGTTTTCCACGGTCCAGTCCAGTCTTCCTTCGCGATGCCTGTGAATGACATGTGGAAGTTGTGTAAGGCAGGGATGAAATCGGCGGCAGGGCAAAATTACACTACCGTCTCCGAAGAGTTCGGGACCGATTTCTAACATCAAGGGTCCAGCGGGAACCCGGTGACAACAGGCGAGTTGCCCCGGTTTTCCACTTCTGCGAAGGCCCTACTGTTACTGCTGGTTTAATAGGTTTTGCATTTGATATAAGGGTAATACTAGAAGTAGCAGGCAAGAAGCGAAGTACGGGGAGAAGGACTTTATGCCGGTGGAGGCCGCTGTTGCCGCGGGCACGATGGAAATCACAGTCAGCAAGGTCGAGTTGCTGCGCGAATTAACCGCCACGCAAGGTGTGGTCGAGCGCAAGACCACGATTCCCATCCTTTCCAATTATTTATTCGAGGCCGCGGGCGACCGCCTGTCGCTCACCGCCACCGACCTCGACCTCAGTCTGCGCACCTCGTGTAATGCCAAGGTCAAGAAAGAAGGATCCTGCACCATTCCCGCGCGCAAACTTCACGACTATGTGAAGCTGTTGCCAGATGCCGAAATCACCATCAAGTTGCTCGAGAATCACTGGGTCAGCATTCGATGTGGCCGCTCCAACACCAAGATGGTCGGCATGGCGAAGTCGAATTTCCCCAGCCTGCCCGCGTTTCCGACTGCAGGCGCAGTCACGATTCCTGCCCAGGTTCTGCGCGGCCTGATCGCCCGCACCGGCTTTGCGATTTCGAACGAAGAATCCCGCTACACGCTGAACGGCGCCCTGATGCTCCTGAAGCCAGAGTCCATCACCATGGTCGCCACCGACGGACATCGCTTGGCTCACTGTGAACGCCCCGGTGAAAAATTCGAAGGCGTCTCCGGCGAACTGAAAACCTTGGTCCCGAAAAAAGCGATGGACGAACTGAAGTCCCTGCTCGATGCCACCGACGCCGAGACTATCGAGTTCGCGAAAGACGACTCCACGCTATTCTTCCGCATCGGCAGCCGTCTGCTGACCTCGCGCCAACTCACCGGACAATTCCCCAACTTCGAAGCGGTCCTGCCGAAAGACAACAGCAAGATTGTCCCGCTAAACTCTGACGAACTGAATTCCGCGATCCTTCGCGTGGCCCAATTCGCCGACGAGCGCTCGCGCGCTGTCCGCCTCCGCCTGGAAAAGGGCGAACTGAAAATCTCCGCGAGTTCCACCGAGGCCGGCGAGTCGGAAGATTCGATCGAAGCTCCCTACACCGGAGACCCGCTGACCATCGGCTTCAATGCGCAATACCTGGTCGACTTCCTCAAGGCCGCCGGCACCAGCGAAGTCCGCCTGGAGCTGAAAGACCCGCAGTCCGCCGGCCAGTTCCGCCCCGCCGAAGGCGACGACTACAAGTACCGCTACATCGTCATGCCGATGAGAATCTGACGCGGGTGATGTGGAAGAGCGGCGCTTTAGCGCCGCGTCAAAGTCAAATCTAAATTAGGGCTTTAGCCCCTGAGGCTGTCGTCGCCGCCCGAAAGCCCTTGTCCCCCTTGACCTCCCGCCCACCCTGCCTTACATTGTCCGCACTTAAATTTTGGGAGGGGCATCGTCATGCTAAGCGGATTCAAGAAATTCATCCTGCGTGGAAATGTTGTGGATATGGCCGTGGGCATCGTGATCGGCGCGGCCTTTGCGGGCGTGGTCGGAGCCCTTACCAAAGATCTGCTGACCCCGCTCATCGGCGCTCTGATCAAGGCGCCGGACTTTTCGAAGCTCAAATTCACTCTCCACAACAGTGAGTTTCTGTACGGCGAGTTCGTCAACGCCGTGATTTCGTTCCTGCTGGTGGCTACGGCGGTCTATTTCTTCGTAGTGACGCCGGTGAACGCCCTGGTAGCACGGATGAATCGAGGGGAGGCGCCTCCTGATCCCACGACCAGGAAATGCCCCGAGTGCCTCAGCGAGATTCCCATCGACGCGCGCCGCTGCGCACACTGTGCGCAGCCCGTGATGGGCAAGGCCGCCTGAGACTTCTCGATTGACAGAGTAAAAACCGGGTGCCCCATTTCTCGCGCGTTTTTTGCGCGAGAAGTGGGGTTTTTGTCCTGACCGGATCGTTCGCGTACCATGGAACGATGATCTTTCGCTGTTCTCGGCGTCTACTGTTTTCTCTAGTTGCTGTTGCGACAGCGGCGGCTGGTCTGCACTCGCAGACCCAGACACAGTCTCCTTCGTCGTCTTCGTCATCCTCCACCAAGCGCGTCAAGAAGCCCGCCGCCCCAACCGAGTCCGGCTTCGACTCCGGTACGGTAGCCAACGGCGTCTACACCAACAAGACCCTCGCACTCTCCTGCAAGATCCCTCCGGGCTGGGTGTTGCGGACCGACGAGATGAATACACGCGAGGAAGAAAAAGAGGAAAAGAAGGAAGGAGACGCTGCCGCACAACCGCCCTCAACACCGGCTTCCAGCGCCGGCGCCAAAGTGCTGCTCGCGGCTTTCTCGCGCCCTCCCGAAGCGCGCGCGGAGGATGTGAACGCGTCCATCGTGATCGCCGCGGAGAGCGCCGCGTCTTACCCCGGATTAAAAGAAGCGGCCCAGTATTTCTTCCCGCTCACGGAGGTGGCCAAAGCGCAGGGTTTCACCGCGGACGAAGATCCTTACGAGATCGCTATCGGCACCAAGACCTTGGTACGCGGAGACTTTCGGAGAAACGTCGGCACCCGCGTCATGCGCCAGTCCACGCTGGCCATGCTCTCGCACGGCTACGCCATCTCCATCACAATCATCGGTGGGACCGACGATGAGGTAGAAGACCTTGTGGACGGCCTGACCTTTACTTCCCGATAGACATTGCCGTTGCTGCCTGCTTGACCTCGATCGTCATCTGCGGCGGATGCAGTAGCGTGTTGTGAATCAGGCAATGGTGCACCGCTCTCTCCACACCGGCCCGATGTTGCTCGGTCAACTCGAGAGGCGTGTCGATTTCAATGCGGAAGTTATCTACGCGCGCCGGGTCCTCCAACTTCTCCGCGGTGACGCGCACTCGCGTACCCTCGGTAGCGAGCTTGTACTTGCGCAGATACTGCGCCGCATAAAAGCCGGCACACGATCCCAGGGACGCCAGCAGCAGCTCCGGCGGCGTCATGCCTTCGTCGTACCCGCCATTCTCCAACGGCTGGTCGCACGATATGGTGTGCTGCCGCGCGTGGATTTCAAACTGCACCGCTCCCAGATGGTCGACTGTAACTTCCATGAGTGCCTCCAACGAAAAGTTCGATTACGGCCTGTCCCGCGCCAAAGCTGCATCCTGTATTCTGTCACGCTCGATTTAGCCCTGCTGTGTCCATGCTCACTAGGTGTCGTTCGAAGTTTCAGCCCCGGAATATGCCCCGAAGCGAATTCTGACGCGGAACGCTCATCGACCAGCTGCGCGGGCACCCGGAGTTGATGTAGTTCAGTTACATGGATGGACGGGCTCAAATTCCCTTCTACACTAGGGAAGAGCCCCAACCGAAGAAAAAGGATCAAGCCAAATTAGAAGGGATTGCGATCGCTTGGGAGCG
>PMUM01000233.1 GCA_003166855.1 Acidobacteriaceae bacterium
TCTATACCGGCGGCGAAATCTTCGCGCGCAAAGACTTCCTCGAGATCTACACCTACGCCAAGAAAAAAGGATTTCTGATCACGCTGTTCACCAACGGCACGATCATCAATGAACAGATCGCGGACTACCTAGTGGAATGGCCTCCATTTGCCATTGAAATCACGCTCTACGGGCGCACGCGAGAGACATATGAGGCGCTGACGGCGGTTCCGGGCTCGTATGACCGCTGCCTGCGCGGGATCAAGCTGCTGAAGGAGCGAGGCCTGCCGCTGAAGTTGAAGACGGTCCCCACCAGTATTAACAAGCATGAAGTTGGAGCGATGCGGTTGTTTGCAGAGGAAGAGCTAGGCGTTGAATTCAAGATGGACGGGCAGATCAATCCGCGAATTGACTGCTCGCAGAGTCCGCTTGCGGTGCGCCTTACGCCGGAAGAACTGGTCGCTTTAGATATGGCTGATCCCAAAGGAAAGAGCGAATATCTCAGACTTGCGAAGCATGATTTGGAGAAGCCTGCCAATCTGTCGCAGATCGACACAATCTATTTCTGCGGCGGAGGGATGAACTCGTTCGCGATTAACGCTTGGGGCGAAGTCGGCATTTGTGTGATTTCGCAGCAGGAGACGTTCAGTGTCAGAGCGGCTGGCGTGCAGGCAGTGTGGGAGGAATCGCTCCTGCAACTGCGAAATCGCAAGCGTACGCGCGTCACAAAGTGCGTCGAGTGCCGCATTCAGTCGCTGTGTGGGATGTGTCCTGCCAACGGCGAGATGGAGAACGGAGATAGGGAAAGTCCGGTGGAGTTTCTTTGCAATGTTGCGCATTTGCGGGCGCAGGTGGTCGGGGTGGAAATTCCAGCGCACGGGAAATGCGAATTCTGCGCAGGCGGAACTGAGTACGCGGGCGTGTTGGAGTCGGCGCGGAGGATTGTAAGCAAGGAGATCGACGTAGAGAGCTGGGTGGGACCACAGCAGATCTTTCCGATCTTGAATAATTCGAGCGCGGCGGTGAGCGGGTGCGGGAGTTGTGGGAACCACTGATCTGCCGACAAAGGGGTGAGGCTGATGAATTGCGAATCGAACCAAGCCAGCGGCAAGAAGCCATACGAGCCACCGCGACTGGCGACGATTAGCCTGCGCCCGGAGGAGGCGGTGTTGGGCCATTGCAAAACCGCCGGATCAGGCGGTTCCGTTCAGGCCACATGCACGATCCCCCTTGGACCATGCTCTAGCGTCGGGTCCTAGCAATGCTCAAGAAGATGAGGTGTCAAGGTGAGAACTGACCTCGGACAAGGGCTGTCTAGGATGTCGGAACAAGATGGCGCTCATCACAGCCGCTTCTGTGTGGGTGCAGTCTCGGTCGGGGTCACTGGGAGACGTTCAGACGACGTAGCGTTAGCTCGTTCCTTACGTCCGTTTCGGGTTGAGACTCATCACTGCGACGTAAACGTTGCCGTTGAGTGGGTTAGCGATCTCGGCCTGACTCCGGGCCAACAACTCTTTGACTCTGGTGCGACTTGGCGGCTATATCAGCGCGAGGATGGATTTCAATTCGATTTTATTGCGAGGGATCAGCTTTATAAGAGACTGCTAGTAGACAGCCTCTTTCGTGAGGCAACCCTGCAGATGAGTGCAGAATATTTCGACTCCTTTCTCGGTTTGGCCGATCCCCTGAGCTATCCCCTCGATGAACTCCTGATCATGCACCGGCTAACGCAGGAAAAAGCGATTGAGTTGCACAGCTGTGGGATCGTCAGGCCGGATGGGACTGGGAATTTATTTGTCGGTCATTCGGGTGCGGGGAAGAGCACGACGACGCGGCTTTGGACCGAGCGCGAGGACGTTGAGGTTTTGAGTGACGATCGGATTATTGTTCGACGGGATGACTCTGATGGTTCCGCTGATGAGGTAGGGATCCCTTCGGCAAGCTCAGGGCAGGTCCTTCGACTGCGTGACCGCTCGGCTTTGCCGACCGCTCGCTTCACTCAGGATGACAAACCAAAAACAAATAGCGGCATGCGGATGTATGGAACCCCGTGGCATGGTGAGGCGGCGTATGCGTCACCGGGGAGCGCGCCACTGGCCAGGATATTCATTCTTGAGCATGGGCACGGGAATGTGCTGACACAACTTTCTCCGAGCCAGGCGGTGGCGGAGTTGTTTGCGCGCAGTTTTGTGCCGTTTCACCGGCACGAGTACGTCGATTCCGCGCTGGAGTTCTTGCAGGAACTAGTGAGTGCGGTTCCTGTTTACCACTATGCGTTCGAACCCAATGAAGCCGCGGTGGAGAGGATTCTGGAATTCCGTGACTGAAGGATCTCTCAACGAACGTCGCGCAGACGGCTTCGGGATGGACGAGGATCGTCCACAGTCGCGCCTATTCGAAGCCATTACCCGGGAGTTGCTTAGAAGCGGGAATGGCATCCGCTTTCAGGCGCGCGGCGCCAGCATGTCTCCGGCGATTCGCGATGGCGAGATTGTGCACGTGAAGTCCGTGGCGCCGGCTGAATTGCGCAAAGGAGAAATAGTTCTGGTGAAGGGCGAGATGGGATTCCGCTTGCACCGCCTCGTAGTCGCTGACGCGGAACAGGATGTCTTCATCACGCGCGGCGATTGCGGCCAGCAGAATGATCCTGCAGTCAGCCGAGAAGAGATTGTGGGCGTTGCGGTCGCCAAAGAGGTGCGGGTGGGGCGAAGGATGGTGCGCGCGAAGCTGAACGGGCTGGGCGGGCGTCTGCTCTGCGGCGTGGCGCGTGGACAGCGTGCGCTCACGAAGCGGTTGAGCGGAGTGCTGGCTTCGTCGAATCGACTGCGAAAAGATGCCCGTGTGTTTCCCATCGTTCTGGGATTGTTGGTGGTCTTTGCTGCCACATTGGGGAGTGCGGTGGTTGCGGTGGACAATACCAGTTCGGCGGTACGGGAGCGCACCGGTGCGGGTACGGTCACGAATAACTTCACCCACACCACGACAGCCGGAGGTGTTAACCGGCTCCTGATTGTTAGCGTGGCGATGAACATTGCCAACGCTCCCACAACGGGTGTTGTCGGTATCACTTACAACGGCATAGCGCTGAGTATTCTGGGATCGCACAACGATGCTGGAGCTACGCGCCGAGTGGAAATGTGGTATCTGCTCAACCCACCGACCGGTTTCAATCTTGCCGTCAATGTTTCCATACAAATTCCAACCGCCGGAGCGGTGGTGGGAATTGTTTCCGCCGCGACCACGTTCACGGGTGTGGACCAAACCGTGCCCATGGGGTCGTTTGTTTCGGCGGACGGTGCGGCGGGTGCGAGTTCCCAGATGGATGTACCCAGCGTAACCAATGGAATGATCCTGGACGACTTGGCTACGGGTGGCGATCAAACCGTTGCCGTGCCCGGCCCGCAGGTGTCGCAATGGAATCTGACCAGCGGGGGTGGGACTGATCCGCCCGATGTCACCTCGACCGGCAGCAGTCGCTCGGGCGCACCCAGTGTGCCGATCTCGGAAACATTCAGCGGTACCTCCAACTGGTCGCTGGGTGCGGTGTCGGTCAATCCCAGCACTGCCGACATCGGAGTCACGACCAGTGTCAGCGCAGTGCCGGTGGGCACGAATTCTGTCTACAACATCACGGTGTTCAATAATGGCCCGTCGCCGGCGACTGGCGTTACGTTGACTGACACGTATGCTGCAGCAGGATTGGCGCTGGTGTCGGTGACGCCCAGCGCTGGAATCACATGCCCAACCACAGCTCCCACGATTACCTGCAACGTCACGGGTAGTCTCGCCAGCGGAACGAGTGTAACGGTCGCCGTTAAGGTATCGACGACTACGGCCGGGTTTTATCCGAATACGGCGACGGTCACTGACTCCGGCACGCCGCCCGATCCCAATACGGGTAACAACACTTATGTGGCTTTGGCTCCGGTGGTGAGCGTGGTTTGCTCCGGCGCTGTGCTCGGCGCAGGGGGTGCTCTGAGCGGTGTCGTGAACACCTACTATCCGGGCAACGGGAGCGTGGCGAAGGGAGCCACCACTATTCCGCTGGGCGCTGTGAACGGGACGGGCACGATCGCAAACGGCAGTCTGTTGCTAGTGATCCAAATGCAGGATGCCAGTATCAACACCTCCAACACTGTAGCGTACGGAAACGGAAGCACGGGCACGGGCTTTACTGCGATCAATAACGCGGGCAATTATGAATTCGTGACTGCGACAGGTCCAATCGCCGCGGGATCGGTGCCCATCAAGGGCGCGGGACCCACGACCGGTTTGGTGTTCGCGTACACATCGGCGGCGGCGACGGGGACCAAGGGAAAGAGCGCGTATCAGGTCGTGCTGGTGCCGCAGTACTTGTCCGCCACATTGGGAGCGGTGACGACGGCTCCGTGGAACGGCTCGACGGGCGGGATTCTCGCGCTGGACATCGCTGGGCAGCTGAACTTGGGCGGAGCATTGGTTCAGGTCGACGGTCAGGGATTCCGCGGCGGCGCCGGAATGCAACTGACTGGAGGAGTTGGAGGCGCCTCCAATCAGGATTACCGGCAAACCTCACCAACGACCTATACCGGCGCCGCGGGCGGTGCGACCGGCATTGATGCTTCGAAGGGCGAGGGCGTCGCGGGCACGCCCGAGTGGGTAGAGTCTGGCGGAACATTCCTGCAAACTACAACCACCATCGGCTATCCGAATGGCACAGCAGATGGCAGCATGGCGCGAGGGGCACCGGGAAACGCAGGTGGCGGCGGAACCGATGGGGACGCGGCGGGCAACTCGCAGAATGCCGGCGGCGGTGGCGGCGGCAACGGGGGAATGGGCGGGTTCGGTGGCGACTCGTGGAATTCAAACTTCAGCGACGGCGGCGAAGGTGGATCTCCATTTCCCGCGACGATTGACCGCATCTCAATGGGCGGCGGGGGCGGCGCCGGGTCGCGGAACAATTCCGACTTGGATAATCAGGCGAGCAGCGGCGCGGCGGGCGGTGGAATGATCTTTATTCGGGCCGACAGTCTAACCGGCACCGCTACTCTCACCGCGAATGGCGCGAACGCTTACAACGGAACTTCCAACGATGCTGGTGGCGGCGGTGGTGCGGGTGGAACGATTGTCGTCCTTGCGGCGAATGGCGGCGAGAGCGGGCTGACCTTGCAGGCGAATGGCGGCCGCGGCGGCGATGCGTGGGACACCCAACCGTATAGTCTGGCCGATCGTCACGGACCGGGTGGCGGTGGTGCGGGCGGAGTCGTTTTCGTTTCGGGCGCTGCGGCCAGCATCAGCACGCTCGGCGGAGGAAATGGGACGACCCTGACTCCGGGCGTCGCATACGGCGCCACGCCTGGGGCGGCTGGAACTAGTTCAACAATCGCCACGTTGTCGCAGGTGACCGGTATACAGTCCTCGGCGCTGTGTTCTCCGGACCTGACCTTGAGCAAGAGCCACGTGGGCAACTTCACTCGAGGGTCGGGGGCCAGCTTTACGATTACGGTTTCGGACATCAGCCTTCTGGGCGCGACCAGCGGCGTGGTCACTGTCAACGACACGCTGCCTCTGGGCCTGACTCCCACGAGTGCGTCGGGAACGGGATGGACGTGCTCGGTCTCAGCACAGACTGTCAGTTGCACGCGTGCCGACTCGCTGGCGGTCGCCAGCAGCTATCCATCAATTACCCTCAATGTCGCCGTGTCGCAGGCGGCCCCCGCCACGGTGACGAACACCGCAGTGGTCGGTGGCGGAAATGAAGCGAACCTGCTCAACGACATCGCCACCGACACGGCCAATGTGGGTTCCAGCGCCGACATGAGCGTGACCGACGTGGGCGTGCCGAACCCAGTCGCTGCCGGCGCAAACATTACTTATACGCAGGTCGTCACGAATAACGGACCGAGCGCCGCCGACAATGCGACCGTCGTTGCTTCGATTCCTGCCAACACGACGTTGGTGTCCATTGTCGCCCCGGCAGGATGGAGTTGCCTTAACACGGCAGTCGGCGCCACCGGGAACGTGGTTTGTACCAACGCCAACATGGCCGCGTCGACCGCTGGCACATTCACTCTCGTCGTGAAGGTCACTGCGGGCACGGCAAATGGAACCGTTATCACCGGCACTGTGTCGGTGGGTTCCTCGGCGATCGATCCCATTGCTTCGAACAACACAGCCCAAGTCACGACGCTTGTGGGCGCGACTGGGCCAAACTTGTCGGTGACGAACGTGGCCGCGCCAAATCCGGTGCTGGCCGGGAACCCCATTACATATACGCAGGTGGTAACTAATACCGGTACCACGGCCATAACCGGTGGTACGTTCACCGAGACGGATGTGCTGGCGGCGAATCTCACATTCGTGTCCGTTACCCCTCCGGCAGGGTGGTCTTGCACAGGGTTCCCGGTGAGCTCTTGCACGAACCCGAGTGTGGGAGCGGGCGTCTCCGGAACATTTACGGTCATCTATAAGGTCAACGCCGGAACGGCCAGCGGTACCGTCATCACGGATACGGCCACGGTGAATGCGACCAACCAGTCGTACGGATCCAACTCCGCGATAGCGACTGACATCGTAGCGGGCGCAGCCCAGGCCGATCTTGTGCTGACCACGGCAGGATCGCCCTCCACCGTACTTGCCGGGAACGACATCACGTATACCCAGACCGTGACGAACAACGGTCCGTTAGCGGCAACGAACGCGAATTTTACCGAGGCGACGCCCCTCAACACTACGTTTCAGTCGGTCGTGGCGCCGGCGGGATGGACGTGTACGGCGCCAGCGGTGGGTTCCACAGGAACTGTTAACTGCACCGATCCGAGCCTGGCAGTAGGAGCAACCGCCAACATCGTGGTAGTGGTGAACGTCGCTGCGAGCGTGGTCGCACCCACAATTACCGCGACGTCCACTCTGAATGCGACGAACTCGGTGAACACGAGCACCACTACCGTGGTTACGACCGTCAAGGCGAGTTGTGACCTGACCGTGACCAACAGTGGGAGCCCAAGCCCAGTGACGGCCGGCTCCAACATCACGTATATCCAAACCGTGTTCAATCACGGACCCAGCAATTGCAGCACGGCCGCTTTGACGGAAGCGACGCCAGCGAACACAACCTTTGTGTCTGTGGCCGTAGTGACCACGGGCGGAGGAACGTGGACCTGTCCGAACTCGGCGCCGGTGAGTTGCACGAACCCGAGCGTCCCGCCAGGTTCTACTGCAACGATCACGGCTATTTACAACGTAGCTGCTGGAACCTTCGCGGGAACCATCATTACGGACACGGACACGGCTACTACCACGACGAACGATACCAACCCGTTGGACAACTCCGCGACGGTGAACATCGCGGTCGCATCGGGCACCCAAGCGGACTTGAGCGTAACCAATTCGGGAAACCCGAACCCGGTGACGGCGGGCAACAACATTACTTACACGCAAAGCGTGACCAATAACGGTCCGGCGACGGCCAACGCTCCCGTATTTACAGAAACTCTGCCCGCCAATACTTCGGCAGTGTCATTAACGGGGCCCGCCGGATGGACATGCGTTCTAGCGACCCGAACCTGCACGGACACGGCGAACATGCCGGCCAATACCACAGCCGCATTCACATTCGTGGTGACGGTCAACACGACCGTGGCGCAGGGATCGACGATCACGCAAACTGATTCCGTTTCCTCTACGACCGTTGATCCGAACGGCGGCAACAACAGCGCCACCGTCAACATTCAAGTCGCGGACTCGGCTGATCTTTCGATTACGAATACGGCCAGTCCGATCCCTGTACTAGCGAATACCCACATTACTTACACGCAAGTCGTCACCAACAGTGGGCCAAGCGCGGCGACCTCCGTGACCCTGACCGAAACACTCCCCGCCAACACCATCGCAGTATCCCTCACTGGACCGGCGGGATGGACTTGCATCCTCATCACCCGCATCTGCACGAACCCGAGTCTTGCCCCAGGCGCGCCGGCGACCATTACATATGTTGTGAATGTGAATGCCGGCACGCCTTCCGGGACCCCAATCACTGAAACCGTGAGCGTCAGTTCCTCAGTTACGGATCCGAACCTTACCAACAATAGCGCCTCAGCCGCAGACGTAGTTGCCCTCGCGACCCAAGCCGATCTCTTCACGACGAATACTCCTTCCGCCACGTCGGTGGCGGCGGGAAGCAACGTCACTTATACGCAGGTGATTACGAACAATGGTCCGGCCGCGACGACTGCCGGCATGACCTTTACTCAGGTCACTCCTCCAAACACCAATTTCCAGTCGATGACTCCTCCGGCGGGATGGACCTGCGGAACCCTTCCCCCCGTGGGCGGCACTGGCACGATTACCTGCACCCTTGCTGGTTCTCTGGCCCTCAACGGAACTGCTACTTTTTCACTGGTCTTGCAGGTGAATGCCGGAACCCCCTCGGGAACGAGCATCACCGATACGGCTACGGCCACAGCCGCCAATATGCCTCCCGGCATCACCACCAACACCGCGAGCGCCACCGTGGTGGTTGCCAATGCCAACAGCGCGGATATGGCCATCGTGAAGATCGGAAGTCCGAATCCGGTGACGGAAGGAACTCTGCTGACTTATACGCTGACCGTGACCAACAACGGTCCGGCGTCCGCGACGAATGTGACGGTGACCGACACGCTGCCTTCGGCGGTGACCTATCTTTCGACGAGCACAACTCAGGGTTCGTGTTCCGAAGCCGGCGGAACCGTAACCTGCCTGCTGGGACCGATGGCGAACGCGGCCACCGCGACGATATCGATTCTGACCATGCCCAACGCGTCGGGAATAGTCACGAACACGGCGACCGTCTCGGCAGACCAGACCGATCCGAACCTGGCCAACAATACCTCGACGCAGAGCGAGACCATTACGGCGCCGACCAGTATTACGCTGCAGTCGTTCTCGGCGCATTCCGCAACCGACAAGAATGGCGCGAACCGCGTGGTGTTGACGTGGAAGACCGGCGGAGAAGCGCACAACCTTGGCTTCAATGTATACCGCGAGCAGAACGGAAACCGGGTGCGCATGAATCCGTCGATGATTGCGGGATCGGCGCTGCTCATGAGCGGCGCGCTGCCGAAGCACGCGGGCCGGAGCTATGCCTGGATCGATCCTTCAGCGGGAGTGATCGGAGCCTCCTACTGGCTGGAAGATATTGACGTGAACGGCACGCGCACCATGCACGGGCCGGTTTCCGTTTCAGCGGGAATGCAGGCCGGAAGCGAAGCCTCTGCGTCTGAGACTCGGATGTTGAGCCAAATGAACCAGGCGCAACCGCCCGCGCCGGGCAGTCAGGAAAGCCATACGGTCGAGACTCTGCCGTTGGCATCCGCGCCGACACCCAGCCAGATCCAAAAGCAATACGAACTGGCCGCGCATCCGGCAGTCAAGATTTACGTGCGGCACGAGGGCTGGTATCGCGTCGCCCAACCCGATCTGGTAAAGGCCGGACTCGATCCGAACGTCGATCCAGCGCTGTTGCATCTCTACGCTGAAGCCACCGAGCAGCCCCTGCAGATTACGGGTGCGACGGCGGGTCCGGGAGGCTTCGGGCCGCAAGCTGCTATCAATTTCTACGGCACGGGAATCAACACCGTCTTCTCCGGCACTCGCGTCTACTGGCTGGTCGCGGGCGAGGGTCGAGGTCCGCGGATTCCAATTCTCCCGGTATCGACGGGCTCCAACCAGCCTCCGGCCAGTTACTCGACGACCGTGGAACTGCAGCAGCACACCATCTACTTTGCGGCACTGCTCACCTGGAATGACGAGAACTTCTTTGGTGCGCTGGTCTCGCCCACTCCAGTGGAGCAAGTGCTCGAAGTGCCGCACCTCGATGTTTCCTCCACGCAAGCAGCGCGTCTTGAAGTCATACTGCAGGGCGTCATCACAGCCTTCCCCCACGATGTCACAGTTGTCTTGAATGGAACTTCACTCGGAGACGTAGTCTTCACCGGTCAGGATAAAGGCAAGTTGAATGTGACAATTCCGCCCGGCGTCCTGCAACCATGGGGCAACACGGTCACGCTTACCGCGCAAAATGGCGACTACGATACCAGTCTGGTCGACTACATCCGCATTTCCTATCCGCACCTGTATGTCGCGGACAACGACCAGTTGAAGTTCACGGGACGCGCTGGCGACGAAGTCACGGTGAGGAATTTCGACAGCGCGCCAACGGTGCTCGATATTACCGACCCGAATCGTCCAGTTCAGTTGACGCCGCAAGTCATTTCCATGAACGGCAAGTATGAGATTGCAGTGCAGGTGCCGTTCATTACCACGAATCCGTCCACCTCGGTTCGGCATACGCTGCTGGCAGTCGCCGATGATCGAGTGGCATCGGCCGCGGGCGTTTGGGCCAACCATCCGTCGAAGTGGCACAGCGCGCAGGCCGGTGCTGACATTGCCATGGTCACCTATGGTCCGTTCGCGGGAGCCTTGGCGCCGCTGGTTCGCGCCCACCAGGCGGAAGGGAAGTCGTCGGTGATTGTGCCCGTCAACGATCTCTACGACGAGTTCAACTTCGGTGAGCGCACTCCATTTGCGATCAAACAGTTCCTGCAGACCGCGAATCAGAATTGGAAGAAACCACCGACGTACCTGTTGTTGAACGGGCGGGCCTCGCTCGACCCGAGGAACTACCTGGGCTTCGGCAATCTCGACTTTGTCCCGACGCGCATCGTGCCCTCCACCAGCCTGATGACGGCATCGGACGACTGGTTCTCGGACTTCACCGGCAATGGTATGCCGACTATCCCCACGGGACGCTTGCCGGTCAGCACCGTGGACGAAGCCACAACCGTGGTTGGAAAAATCGCCACGTATGAAGGACAGTCCACCAACGGCGCGTGGACCGCGAACGCGCTCATGGTTGCCGACAAAGACGACACCGAAAGCTTCACGCAAGACAGCCAGACCGTGCAGGCGAAGCTGCCGGCAACCATTCAGGTCACGGACGTATTTGTAGATACCGTGGGAACGACCGGGGCTAGAGCAGACATCCTCAGCGCGATCAACTCAGGCCAGCTGCTGGTGAACTACCTTGGCCACGGCTCGGAAGAGCAGTGGTCCGGATCCGACATCTTCGACACCACTTCGGTGAGTTCCTTGACCAATGGATCGCAGCTCCCGGTCTTCCTGATCATGGACTGCCTCAACGGATTCTTCCAGGATGTGTACGCGGAGCCGCTGGGCGTCACCCTGATGCTGGCGTCGAATGGCGGCGCAGTGGCAGTGCTGGCCTCAAGCGGACTGAACCAGCCCCCACCGCAAACCAATCTCGATGCCCTGGTCGTGCAGAATGCCTTGACCGCCAAAGGGACGACGTTGGGTGATGCGGTTGTCAAAGCGAAATCGCACATCGGCGACCCGGATGTGCGCCGCACGTTCATCCTGTTCGGCGATCCGGCTATGCAGATCAAGCAGTCATCCGCGACAGCGGCAGGACGCTAGCCGCCCGCCTTCTCGTTAAGACGCTGCCGACACCGCTGCCGGCAAGCTAGCAGTCTGCCGCAGCGGCTCCGCCAGCGACCGCATGACTTTGCCGAACCCCGCGAAATCAAGAGACTGAGGACCATCCGAGAGCGCCCGTTCTGGACATGGGTGTACCTCGATGATCAGGCCATCGGCGCCTACGGCTACTGCCGCGCGCGAAACCGCAGCAATCAGGCTCTGCTTGCCGGTGCCGTGCGACGGATCGGCAATCACAGGCAGGTGCGATAGATCGCGCGCAAGCGCGACGGCCGCCAGGTCGATGGTGTTGCGCATCTCGGTTTCAAAAGTCTTTATGCCGCGCTCACATAGCACGACCTGCTGATTGCCCCCCGAGAGCAGATACTCGGCGGCGAGCAGCCACTCCTTCACCGTGGCTGATGGGCCACGCTTCAGCAGGATGGGCTTGTTGATGGTCGCGAGCCGCCGCAGCAGGGCAAAGTTCTGCATGTTGCGCGCCCCCACCTGCAGCATGTCCACGTGCTCGCAGATGACGTCCACATCTTCGGTGCTCATCACTTCGGTGACCACGGGCAGCCCGGTTTCTTCGCGCGCTTCCCGCAGAATCTTGAGTGCCTCCAGACCAAGTCCCTGAAAGTCATACGGCGAGGTGCGCGGCTTGTAAGCTCCGCCGCGCAGCATGGCCGCGCCGGCGCGCTTTACAGCGTGGGCCGTGTCGAGCAACTGCGTGCGCGACTCGACGGAACACGGTCCCGCAATCACCACGACGTCCGGGCCGCCAATGGCCACACCGTTGATTTTCACGATGGTGCGCTCGGGCTTGACCTGTCGGCTGACCAGTTTGAAGGGCTGGGCAATCGCGACGACATTATCCACTCCAGGCGCAACTTGCAGCGCCTCGATCTCGTGGCGGCGGCCGCTGCCTACGGCTGCGACGATCGTCCGCTCGGTGCCGCGCGTGACATGAGGTTGGTACCCAGCCTCACGGATGCGCTGAATCACATGGTTGATTTCCTGCTCGGTGGCTTTCTCCGACATGTTGACAATCATGGGCTGGTTCTCCTTGTATGTTGTGTCGCTAAAACAAAAGCCGCGATCCGGAGATCGCGGCTTGCGGGAAGCTTGTTTGTTTAGGTGACCGTTAGTGGCTCATCCTCACCCCAAGCTGTTCCGCAGCCGCTGTTCCCGTAAAGCGGAAGTAAGCGGTAAATGCGGCGCCTGGAGTAAATCGTGTCATAAAAGTCTTCATTTCGATGCAAACTAGACGAAGGGGTTCTTGAAAAGGTGGAACTACGATCTACTGGAGAGAACTGGCTACGCTTGAGAACGCTGTGTTGGCATTCGATCCAATCAAGCGCACCGTTCCCACCACCAGAACCAGGATAACTGCCAACATCACCGCGTATTCGGCAATGTCTTGTCCCTTATCTTCCGACCAAAGCCGATGCATCAGTTTCAACATTTTCTCTCCTCCAGGCCGCTGTCAGTTCCTCGAGAGCGAAGGACTGAGCCAAAACTTGGTTCACACATGATGCACGCGGGCGAAGGTTCTTGTCAATGAGCGTTTTAGTATTGTTGATGAAAAAATCAGCGCCCTGGAAGGGCCGCTGGAGGCCGTGTTTGCGCGGTATTCGCAACAACAGCAGCAGACGCTTGCGGCAGCAGTTCCTGAGCGGACTGCTGCGCATATCGCAGCACGCGATCGGGAAGAATACCAAGATAGAGAGTGGTCACGATGCTGACTGCGAGCGCCAGGCCCAGGCCAAAGGGCACTGGAGTGACGGGAACCTCTTTCCGCGACTCCCGCATGTACATCACAACGATGATGCGGAGGTAGTAGTAGGCTCCAATGGCGCTGTTGACGACGCCGATGATCGTCAACCAGATCAGATTCGCCTTCACGGCAGCGCTGAAGACGTAGAACTTGGCGAAGAAGCCGCCGGTCATGGGAATGCCGATCAGCGACAGCAGNNGTCACATAACGCTCGCCTGCGTTCGCGAAGTGGCTGACCACGGCGAACGCGCCTACATTCATGGCGGCATAGGACGCCGTGTAGAACATCGCAGCGGAGATGCCTGCGACGGAGTTGTCGGAGGTGGTCATCGCGAAGGCCACCAGCAGATATCCCGCGTGGGCGATCGAAGAGTATGCCAGCAGACGCTTGATGTTCGTCTGTACGAGTGCGCCCACATTGCCCAAAGTCATGGAGAGGGCTGCAGCCATCCAGATCAGCCAGAAACGGCCCGGCGCGTTAATGGTGAAGACGACTCGCAGCAGCACCGCGAATGCAGCGGCTTTCGGTGCCGTCGACATGAAGCCGACGATCGGAGCAGGCGCGCCCTCGTACACGTCGGGTGTCCAGATGTGGAACGGCGCCGCCGCCACTTTGAATCCGAGCCCCACAAACATCAGCGCCATGGCCACGTAGACCAGCAACTGGACCGGCCCTGCCAGCAGTTTCTGACTAATGATGGCGATGTTGGTGGATCCGGTTGCGCCGAACATCATCGCCACGCCATACAGGAAAAATGCGGTTGCGAAAGATCCTAGAAGGAAATACTTCAGCGACGATTCGCTGCTCGAGGCCTCGTTGCGCCGGAATCCCGTCAGGATGTAAGTGGAGATCGACGAGATTTCCAGGGCAATGAAAATCAGCACCAGTTCCACAGCCGAGGACATCAACGCCATGCCCACCACGCCGAACAGAATGAGAGCGTAGTATTCCCCGGCGCGAATCCGTTGCACTGCCATGTACTCGAACGAACTGAGGATGACGACCGCCGCAATCGCGATCACCAGAAAATGGAAGTACACGCTGAACCCGTCCACCTTCACCATGTTCGAGAAGGCGAGGCCGGGAGACTGAGCCATATACCAAGTGGCGAGAAGCCCTGCGACGGTGCCGCCCAGCGCGATGAAGCCGAGCAACTTCTGACTCTTTTCCTCATCGACCAGCGGATCGAGCACCATCACCAGGATACCGAAAGCAGACAGAACAAGCTCTGGCAGGATGCGGATGTAATCGACACCTTGAGGGATCGTCTGCGGGATTACCTGCAACAACGCGGTGGGGAGCATCATCATTGTCCCACCACCTTGCTTACCACTTGCGTGAACGGAGTTAGCGCAGCTTGTATCGCAGGATCAATCGCGCCCAGCCACAGAATGGGCGCCACACCCATGACTAGCGCCGCTGCAGCGCACGGCCAGACCGCAGCTTTCTCGAAGACGAAGAGATCGCGCAGCGAGTTGTTCACCGGGTTCGTCACTTTCCCGTAAAACACTCTCTGATACATCCACAACAGATAACCCGCGCTCCAGATCACGCCCGTAGCCGCCAGCACTCCGTAGATGGGTTTCGCCTGGAATGCGCCGCTCAACACCAGGAACTCTCCAATGAATCCGTTGAGCAATGGCAGTCCAACCGAAGCCAGCACGATGAATAGATACGAGGCCGCATAAACAGGCATAGGCGTGGCTAGGCCGCCGAACTCGGAGATCTCGTAGGTATGGCGGCGTTCGTGCAGAATTCCTGCGAGCATGAACAGGCCGCCCGTAGAAATTCCGTGAGCCAGCATGACGAACATCGCGCCGTTCAATCCCGCCGTGGTGAAGCTGAAGATTCCCAGCACCACAAAGCCCAGATGGCTGACCGACGAGTAGGCGATCAGTTTCTTCATGTTTGGCTGCACCATAGCCACCAGCGCGCCGTAAATGATGCCGATCAGCGCCAGCGTCATGATCCACGGAGCATTGTGGCGGGCCTGCTCAGGGAACAGTCCGAGATTGAAGCGCAGCATCCCGTAGGTGCCCATTTTCAGCAGAACGCCCGCCAGCAGGACAGATCCTGCGGTGGGAGCTTCGACGTGAGCGTCAGGCAGCCAGGTGTGGAACGGGAACAACGGAACCTTCACCGCAAAGGCCAGGAAGAAGCCAAGGAACAGCCACTGCGCAGCGCCAGGGAAGTTCGGAACTTTGCCACTCGCGATCAGGTCACGAATCGTCACAAAATCAAAGCTGTGAGTGTTGGCGTATAGCCACAGAATCGCCGCCAGCATAAACACCGAGGCGATCATCGTGTACATGAAGAACTTCACTGCGGCGTAGACCTTGCGCTCGTGGCCGAAGACGCCGATCAACAACGCCATCGGAATCAGCGTGGCTTCCCAGAAGAAATAGAAGAGGAAGAGATCGAGGGAAGTGAAGACGCCGATCAGCGCCGTTTCCATGATCAGCAGGAGGATGAAGAATTCCTTCACCCGGTCGTGCACCGACTTCCACGAAATCAGCACGCACAGCGGNNTGGTCAGCACCACCAGCCACATGGAGATGCCGTCCATGCCCATGTGGTAGTGAATGTTCGGCGTGGAGATCCACTGGCGGTCAATTTCGTACTGGAATCCCGCCTGGCTGCGGTGGAAGTGTACCGGCAAGTGCAGCGAGAGAAGAAATGTAAGCAGCGTAAAAACCAGAGCAAAGATCCGGATATCGCGATCGCGCCGGGGGAACATTACCAGCAGCAACGCCCCGACGAGCGGTGCAAACGTCACGAACGTCAGGATGTAGGGGCTCCAGCTATCGGTGCTCATCGCACTCCCATCCAAATCATGTAGGCGATCACCACGGCCGATCCGGCCGCGATCCAGCCAGCGTAAGAACGCAGGTTGCCCGACTGCATGTGGCGGACTTCATCCGACACGTGGCGCGCTCCATCGGCAGCGTTGTTCACGGTGTCGTCAATGACCTTGCGATCCACTCCCTGCCACAGGATTGTGGTCGATCCGTCGATCAGCGGTTTGACGAACAACTTCGCGTAGAGCTCGTCCACGTAGTACTTGTTCAACACCGCGGTGTAGAAGCCATTCAGTCCGTCAGCGATCTTCTGCGGAAGTTCTGGGCGCGCGCAGTAGAGCACGTACGCCAATAGCCAACCCGAAGCTGCCACCAGCACAGACACGCCCATCAACACCTTTTCGGTGATGCTGCTTGCGGCCTCGGCCGCCACTTCCCCGCCGCCGAATACGGGCCCGAGGAAGTGCTCGAAGCGGTTGCCCCAGCCTACAAAGCCGCCGAAGATCGAAAGTACGGCGAGAATCATGAGCGGGACCAACATCACCATGGGGCTCTCATGTGGCTCACCATGTCCGTCATGACCATGAGAACCGTGCCCGTGTGAGTCGACCTGGACTCCGTGATAGTCGCCGAAGAAGGTCATGTACAGCAGTCGGAACATGTAGAACGAAGTAATGAATGCCGTGATGATGCCAATTGCCCAGTACACCTTGCTGACTTGATACGCTTGCCACAGAATTTCGTCTTTGCTCCAGAAGCCCGCGAACGGCGGAATCCCGGCGATGGCCAGCGTGGCGATGAACATGGTCCCAAATGTCACCGGAATGTACGACCGCAGCCCGCCCATCTTGCGCATATCTTGCTCACCGCCCACGGCATGAATCACGGAGCCCGCAGCCAGGAACAGGAGGCCCTTGAAGAAGGCATGCGTCATCAGATGGAAGATCCCGGCTGAGAACGCGCCCACACCGCACGCCATAAACATGTAGCCGAGCTGCGAGACCGTGGAGTAGGCGAGAACCTTCTTAATATCAGTCTGCGTGATGCCGATGGTCGCAGCGAAGAGCGCGGTCAGTGTTCCTATCACGGCGACGACCGTCAACGCCATCGGCGCGCGCTCAAAAATCATGTGCGAGCGCGAAACCATGTACACGCCGGCAGTCACCATGGTCGCGGCNNTAGAGCGGAATCTGCGCCGACTTGCCGCAGGCGCCCACCATCAGCAGAATGCCGATCGCAGTCAGAAGCCCAGCGCCGCCATTTTCCGCCGCCATCGGATGCACTTGCGCAAACACCTTGGTAAAGTCCAGCGATCCGAAATGCTGGATGATCAGAAACAGTCCGATCAGAAATCCGAAGTCGCCAATGCGGTTGACGATGAACGCTTTCTTCCCCGCCGATGCCGCCGAATCCTTCGTGAACCAGAACCCGATCAGCAGGTACGACGCCAGACCCACCCCTTCCCACCCGATGAACATCACCAGGTAGTTGTTGGCCAGGATCAAAGTCAGCATGAAGAACATGAACAGATTCAGGTAGGTAAAGAAGCGGTAGTAGCTCGGGTCGTCCCACATGTAGCCGACGGAGTAGATGTGGATCAGGAATCCGACTCCGGTGACGACCAGCAGCATAACCAGCGAGAGTTGATCGAGATACAAGGCAAAGTCGGCGCTGAAGCTGCCGGAGCGGATCCAGTGCGCCAGGTATTCCTGGTAGGGAAGAGCATCGGACGAAACCCGAAAAACGACAGAGAGTGCCCATGCGAACGCTGCGCCTGAGAAAAACAGTCCGATCGTGCTGACCGCCGTCCGCGAAGACTTCTTCCCTAGGAAGCCGTTGATCGCAGCGCCCGCCAGAGGCAGCACCGGGATCAGCCAGAGATTGAGATTGGACGTCATAGTTTGAGCAGGTTCACCTGATCCACGTTCAGAGTCTCGCGTGTGCGGTAAACGGCGATGATGATCGCCAAACCTACGGCAGCTTCTGCCGCCGCCACCACCATGACGAAGAAGACGAACACTTGTCCCGCCAGCGAGTGCCAGTGCGCTGCGAAGGCCACGAATGAAAGATTCACGCCGTTCAGCATCAGTTCAATCGACATGAAGATCGTGATGATGTTGCGCTTGATCAGGAATCCCGCCACGCCGCAGGCAAACAGAAATCCGCTGAGCACGAGGTAATAGGAGAGAGGAACCATCAGTCCACCTTCCCGGCCGGTGCCGATGGTGGCTTGCTGGCCAACACCACCGCGCCCATAATAGCGATCAGAATCAGGACCGAAGTAATCTCGAAGGGAAGCAGAAAATCGTGGAACAGCAATTGTCCGATGATCTTGGGATCGCCCGGCAGCGCACCCGCAGCGACTGACTCGGTCCCCGAATGCCGCAGGACGACCCAGCCGAGCAGTACGCTTCCCAGCAGCAATCCCGGAATGCCGAACAAGACAGCGACCCGGCTCCCCGAAGTACGTTCTTCGACGCCGGCATTCAGCAGCATGATGACGAAGACGAACAACACCATAATGGCGCCGGCGTAGACGATGACCTGCACGGCGGCCACGAATTCCGCGCCCAGCAACAGGTATTCGCCCGCCAGCGCGGCCATCACCGCGATCAGCGAGAGCGCGCTGTTAATGGGATGCGTCTGCGCCAGCAGGTTGACCGCGCCGGCCACGCAGATGGCCCCGAAGGCCAGAAACAATATGAGATGAATGCTAAGCATGAACGTTTAGTACTCGGTACTCAGTACTCTGTACTCAGAAAGTTCCATCGGATTACTTTGCCGCTTCTCAGAGAAAGCTCCAACTGAGAACTGAGTACTGGGTACTGGGTACTGAGTACTGCTTCTCACCACGCCACCGCGATCGCGGTAGCAATCACATTCGCCAGCGCCAGCGGCAGCAGGAACTTCCAGCCAAACGCCATCAACTGGTCATAACGGAAACGCGGCAGCGTGCCACGCACCCAGATGTACAAAAAGAGAAATCCGAAAATCTTCAACCCGAACCAAAACACGGGCAAGACGGCCTGCAGAATTCGCGGACCAAACAGCGGCCCGTTCCATCCGCCGAAAAACATGAGGGTGGCCAGGCAAGCCACCGTGATCATGTTCGTGTACTCGGCCATGAAGAACATGGCAAACTTCATGGCGCTGTACTCGGTGTGGTATCCAGCTACCAATTCAGTTTCAGCTTCGGGCAGGTCAAACGGAATGCGGTTGGTTTCTGCGTACGCCGCCATCAGATAGCAGAAGAAGCCGATGAACTGGCCGCCGAAAATGTTCCAGTGCGGGATGAATCCCCAGAAGTGTCCCCCCTGGGCTTTCACAATCTCGCGCAGGCTGAAGCTGCCCGACATAATCAGCACGCCTACAAGGGACAATCCGAGCGAAATCTCGTAACTCACCATCTGCGCGCTGGCCCGCAGTCCGCCAAGCAGAGAATATTTGTTGTTCGAGGACCACCCCGCGAGTGCAACACCGTACACGCCAATCGATGTGACGCCGAGAATTAGCAGTAGGCCGGTGTTCACGTCGGTGATCTGCAGCGGTATGCGATATCCGCGGATCACAACAGAGTTGCCGAACGGAATGACCGAGATTGACGTTAGGGCGAAAATCAGCGCGATCATCGGCGCCGCAATAAACAGCGGCTTGTAAACGTGCGGCGGAGTCAGATCTTCTTTGAAAATGAATTTCAAGCCGTCGGCGGCCGGCTGCAGAAGTCCAAACGGACCAACGCGCGTGGGTCCCCAGCGGTTCTGCATATGCCCAACGACCTTGCGCTCAAGCCACACGGTATAGGCGACTGCGGTGAGCAGGACGCCCATCACTACCGCGGACTTGATCACCGACGCAAGTATGAATAGCCAGAACGGCAACGCCACGCCTTGCTTCCTCTCTTAATCAGAACAACCTTGTCTAAAAGTGTTAGTCTGCCGCGACTTCTGCCGGCTTTACTTCGTGACTCTCCATCACCGATTTCAATGTACGAGAATAGCGGCCCAACGTGCCTGAAGTGAACAGGCCATCGTTGGCCGGAGAAATCGATTCCGGATTGTGCGCCGCACCCGGTCCACTCTTTGTGAGCGACGTGTGCTCGATGTTGCCCGCCAGAAGATTCACGCGGGAAACGTCATAGCCGGGAACCAGTCGCTGGATCTCGTCGAAAATCGCCATCGGATCGAGCGGGCTCAACTTCGGCTCCAGCCCTTGCATTTCGAGCCACACGGCGTGGCGGTCAGCCTCGCCCGACTGCGCTCCGCGCGACTGCCCCATGTCGGCCCGCGTGCCGCCGCCGAAGGGAACTAGTTTGCGAACCTCAAAGCCCATCGCGTCGGCGATGCGGACAATCATTTCAAAATCGGTTTTCGTGCCAGAAATTTCGCCGGCCTTCTTCACCAACTGCACATCGCCGCAGGTGTTGGTCATCGAGCCGGATTTTTCGTAGGCGTTGGCCGCGGGCAGAACCACATCGGCCATGACAGCAGTCTCGGTCAGGAACATGTCCTGCACGACGACGAAGCTATTCGAGAACGCGAACGGATCGATGCTCAGACGTCCGACGGGATTCGAGCCGACCACATAGAGCGCCTTCAGTTTGCCGCTCTTGCCCGCTTCGACCATGCCGGGAAGGTCGAGTCCAACGCTCTGCGGAGTCGCCCACTCTCGATGGAAGTCGCTGCTCCCCGCCGCCGGGTGATAACCGGGCAGCAGGTCGGGATAGAGCCCCATATCCGCCGCTCCGCGAGAGTTGGCGTAATCGGCCAGGCAAAGGAACTTAGCGCCCGCAACCGCGGAGCCGAAGGTGACTAGGCTGGCAATGTCATTCCCGCGGATCTCCGAACCGAAAATGATGACGAGATTCTGCTCCCCGCGCAGCTTGTCGCGGAGGGCAATCCAGCCGTCTTTGCTGGTCGATGTGCTAGCCAGGGCATCCGCAGCGGCATCGTCACCTGACAGGAAACTCGCCACCTTGCCTTCAGACCCTGCCGGAATTTGCGTGAACGTCGTGGCCTGCCGCCGCAACTTGATCGGCTCCGAGTTCACCACGTGGAGTCGGGCGCGGTGCAGACGCACATTGTTGCGAATCTGCCATGCCAGAAGGGGATGCTGTTCCGTCGGATCGTTGCCAATCAGGAGAATCGCCGGAGCCGTGAAGACATCAGCCATGCTGGCGGTTGCGTCCGGCTTGCCGCGCAGCGCCGCCGAAAGGGCAGGGTAGTCGGCCGTGCGGTGATGATCGACATTGTTCGTTTTCAGTACCACACGCGCGAACTTCGACAGCAGGTACGCTTCTTCGTTGGTTGTGCGCGTCGATCCGATCACGCCGATCGCCGAGCCGCCATCTTTATCTCGAACGTCCGCGAACTTCTTGCCGACCAACTCAAACGCCTCTTCCCACGTTGCCGGCGTCAGCTTGCCGTTCTTACGGATCAGCGGCTGGGTCAATCGTTCTTCATGATTGGCGAAATCGAAAGCGTAGCGGCCCTTGATGCACAGGAAATCCCCGTTCGTCCCGCTCTTGTCGCGATTGTCGCCGCGAACTATCTCCATGCCGGTGTCCGACCGGCGAACGCCCAGCGTCGTCTTGCAGCCGTCGCCGTAGTGCGTGCAGACCGTGCCCACGTGCTTCATTTCCCAGGGACGCGTCTTGTAGCGATACGCGCCGGAAGTGAGCGCGCCCACCGGGCAAATGTCGATGCACATGCCGCACTCTTCGCACTCCAGATGATCTTCTTTGTTCGGAGCGATAAGCGAACTCACGCCGCGATTCTGCACGCCGAGAGCCCACACGTCCATGCCCTCGCCGCAGACGCGCACGCACCGGTAGCACAGAATGCAGCGCGGCCGGTCGAAGAACACCACGGGAGACCATTGCTGCTCCTCTTTATGGTTCTTCGCCTCCATGAATTTCGATTCGGCGGCGCCGTAGCTGAACGTCATGTCCTGCAGTTCGCACTCGCCGCCGGCGTCGCAGACCGGGCAGTCCAGCGGATGGTTGCCGAGCAGCATCTCCAGCATCGACTTGCGCGCCTGCTTGATCTCGTCGCTGTCGGTGACGACGATCATGCCCTCGCTGACCACCGTGGTGCAGGCGGTCTGTAGCTTGGGCATCTTCTCGACCTTCACCAGGCACATGCGGCAAGCGCCCTGCAGCGAAAGATTGGGGTAGTAGCAGAACGAAGGCACTTCGATGCCCACGCTCTTGCACGCCTCGATGAGCAGCGTCCCCGCGGGAGCCGTGAGCTTCTTGCCGTCGACAGTAAGCGTTACGTCAGCCATATGTGTAGAGCTAAAGTTGTAGCGCCGGCGTCTCGCCGGCCGTCGCGAGGGCGTCCCGCCCTCGCATTCATCAGCAAATCTGAAACCTGCGGGAATTCCCCCGCAACCCGCGCCGGCGAGACGCCAGCTGCTACGCGTGAACGAGAAGTTGCTCCGCCGCGCCTTCTTTCTCGTACGGGCACGGCCGGCCTTCCAGGTGATCTTCAAACTCTTTGCGGAACTTCTTCACAAACCCGATCGTTGGCATCGCCGCCGCATCCCCGAGCGGACAGAACGTCCGTCCAAGCATGTTCTCCGCCAAGTACTGGATGTTGTCGATGTCTTTTCTCATACCGCCGCCTGCGTGAAAACGCACTAGCGTCTTCTTGATCCAGTCCGT
>PMUM01000072.1 GCA_003166855.1 Acidobacteriaceae bacterium
GAGATAATCCTGCCGTATGCCGTCGAAGCGCCTGTTCTTCCCATCGCCACCCGCATGGCGCGCATGGCTCGAGAAGCATCATGCCGACACTGAGGAACTGTGGGTCGGCTTCTACAAGCGAGATTCCGGACGGCCAAGCATCACTTGGCCAGAGTCGGTGGATGGCGCTCTCTGCTTCGGCTGGATCGATGGCGTCCGCAAAAGCATAGACGNNCATCAGCTACAGGATTCGATTTACGCCACGGAGACCACGAAGTGTCTGGAGCGCCGTCAACGTGAAACACGCCACCGAACTTTCCACCTGGGCCTGATGCACCCCGCGGGTCTGGCCGTTTTTGAGAACCGTGACGATAACCGCTCTGAGATCTATTCCTACGAGCAAAGAAAAAACGCCAAGCTTCCTCCGGCTTACGAAAAAGAATTTCGCCGCCACCCGGTCGCATGGAAGTTCTTCCGGGCTCAGGCGCCAAGGCCCGCTCCATCCATAAAGATTTTTCACATGACCATCGGCCGCGTCCCAGATACAATTCCAGCCGCATCATAGAACATTGGGAAAGTAATCAGACCCCTGCCTGAGGAGACAATCCTTGTCTGATCTGCTGGCAACGAAGCCGCTCGATCTCTTAATGGCCGAGGCTCACGACGAAAGCGGTGAGGGCCTGCGTCGCGTGCTCGGTCCAGTCAACCTGGTCACGCTTGGAATCGGCGCAATTATCGGCGCCGGAATTTTTGTTCTGACCGGAACGGTAGCCGCAACCTTCACTGGCCCAGCCATCGTACTGTCGTTCATTCTGGCGGGCTCGGGCTGCATCTTTGCTGGCCTGTGTTACGCCGAATTCGCCTCCCTGATTCCGATTGCCGGTTCTGCATACACCTACGGTTACGCCACTCTGGGCGAAATCTTCGCCTGGATCATTGGTTGGGATCTCATCGTCGAATACGCCGTCGGCGCCGCATCAGTCGCCGTTGGATGGAGCGGCAATCTAATCGCTCTCTTCCAGAGCTTCAACATTCAACTGCCTCCGCAGATCACCGCCCCGCCCGGCACACTCCTCGTGCTTTACAACGGACAGTGGTCCCGCCTCGCGACTGTCGGCCCGGCGCTCGCCAGCGCCGGTGTCGACCCCGCGAAACTCCCCTCGGCTCACGGCATTCTCGATCTCCCGGCCTATCTTGTCATCGCGCTCATGACCACGATTCTGGTTATCGGAGTGCGCGAATCCGCCAACTTCAATTCGCTTATCGTATTCATCAAGGTCGGCACGGTTCTCACCTTCGTCGTCATCGCAACGCTCTACCTGTTTCGTCACCCGCAGGTTGCAGCCGCGAACTGGCATCCGTTCGTGCCGCCCAATCAAGGATCCTTCGGGGCCTTCGGATGGTCTGGCATCGCCCGCGGTGCCGGCGTAATCTTCTTCGCCTACATCGGCTTCGACGCCGTCTCGACCGCCGCGCAGGAAGCCAAGAATCCGCAGCGCGATATGCCCATC
This sequence comes from Acidobacteriaceae bacterium, assembly GCA_003166855.1. Lineage (GTDB taxonomy): Bacteria > Acidobacteriota > Terriglobia > Terriglobales > Acidobacteriaceae > Sulfotelmatobacter. The sequence continues at coordinate 1,491 of PMUM01000072.1, forward strand.
GGAATCCTCGGCTCCCTCGCGATCTGCACCGTGCTTTATGTAGCCTTGGGATTGACGCTCACCGGCGTAGTTCACTACACGCTCCTCAACACGGCCGCTCCCGTTGCGGTTGGAATTCAAGCTACCGGCGTGCGCTGGGGCAGCATCGTCGTTATGCTGGGCACCTTTGCGGGACTCACTACCACCATGCTGGTCATGCTCCTCGGTCAGTCGCGCGTCTTCTTCTCGATGTCACGCGATGGCCTCTTGCCCGAGTGGGCAGGACGAATTCATCCCCGCTTCCGCACTCCGTGGATTTCCTCGATCGTCGTGGGATTCTTCGTCGCCATCTTCGCCGGCGTGCTTCCCATCAACATACTCGGTCAACTCACCTCCATCGGCACGCTTCTGGCGTTTGTCATCGTGTCCGCCGGAGTGTGGGTCTTGCGGGTGAAGCGTCCCGATTTGCACCGCCCGTTCAAAGCTCCTCTGGTCCCGTTGACTCCAATCCTTGGGATTGGCATTTCCCTGGGCCTCATGGCCAGCCTGCCCTGGAGCACCTGGCTCCGCCTGATTGTGTGGCTGATTCTAGGGATGGGGATTTACTTCGGCTACGGCAGAAGCCACAGCCGGCTGCGGCGAACAGTTCGCTAGCGTCTTAACCCGTGCTGGAAGAAACCTCGCACAAACAGCATCAGGTCGTGCAAGGCTTGCCCCAGATCGCTCCCAAACTCGCGCAGCGGATGCCGCCCAAGTGGCGCCGGACTCAACGTACTGACCAACATGAACAGTGCAAACAGGGCGAGCCATCCCCGGGCTCCTGAAACTCTCGGAAACTCAGCCACCTGTGGACGGCGCAGACTGCTCAGCTGGAGAAGAACTGCCCACACCAGCCATCCTGCCCACAAGTAGTAAGCCATAGGCAGCAGAATCAGAATCGCCAGTCGCGACACGAACCAGTGTGCCCGCGGAGAAATCGAGTACAGAATGTGTCCGCCGTCGAGTTGTCCGCCCGGCAACAAATTCAATGCAGTCGCGAACATTCCGACCCACGCGGCGATGGCCACCGGATGCAACAACACGCGGTTCAGGGGCAGGGCAGCCACCGCGCTCCCGGGATTCATCGCTGCCAGCAAGCCATGGATCCACTGAAAAATCAGCGGATAGCCAATCTCAATTTCGGGCGCACCTGGGTGGAAGGATGCTGGCATGGGTTTCGACCATCCCAGCGAAAACATCAGCAACCCTAGCGCGACTACAAATCCAGCGATCGGTCCGGCGATCCCGATGTCGAACAAGGCCTTGCGCGACCGAATGGGCGACCGGATCAGAATGACTGCCCCCATCGTTCCGATCAGCGTCGGCATCGGGATGAAAAACGGCAGCGTCGCATAGATTCCATAGCGCCGGCAGTAGAGGTAGTGTCCCATTTCGTGAGCGAGGAAGAAAAACATAACCGCCGCCGCAAAAGGCAGCCCGCTCAGCATGTGTTTCGGGTCCGAGAAAACCCAGCTGACCGGAAAGATCGGAGCCGAGTCATCGCTCAACGAAAGTGCCGGCAGGTTGTGCGCAAAGTTGTCTTGCATGCGCGCGCCGGTGACGAGCGTGGTGAAGCATGTCGCCAGCAGTAGCAACGCGTGCAGCCAGTAGCGCTCCCGCGGAGGTCGCCCCACCGGTTCCGGCAAGGCGTGGTAGTACTCGATGGTGGAAGTAGGAATCGGGGAATTAGGTTCGGACATGAAATTGAGGCTCGCGAACGCGACGCGAGGGCCTTCCCTTGATGCTACTACGAGCAGAGAGAGAACGCGTGGCGCAAGAGGCTGTTCATTGTTCGCTCAAACTCGGCCGAATTCGCGCCTCAGCCTGTGGCGTTTCTAAAGGAGAAAGATTGATGCGTTCGTCAGCGTAGAAGAGCAGCCCTTCCGGATTCCGCGCCAAGGTGGAAGAGCGGCCCTTTCAGGGCCGCGCCAAGGAGTGAAAGAACTCTCGGGCTTCAGCCCGTTGGTTGGGATCCTTCAGTCGCACGTAAAGCCGTGTAGCGTCTAGTCGATCGACTGCAGTTCTTTCCCCGGCTTGAAGCGCACGGCCCTTCCTGGCGGAATGGACACTTCGGCTCCGGTGCGCGGGTTGCGCCCGATCCCCGTCTTGCGCGGACGCACGTTGAACACTCCAAATCCCCGCAGTTCAATGCGATTGCCGCCGGCCAGCGCCTTCTTCATGCTCTCGAAGACGGTTTCCACGGCCAACTCGGCCTTGGTCTTCGTGATGCCGGTTTTGGCCACCACTTCGTTGATGATGTCGAGCTTAATCACAAGGCACTCCCGGGTGCAGGGTCAAGATAGTCCTTCAAGTGATTGATGCTAAGGGAGATAAGTGAGATTGTCAACGGGAGCATCTATCCCGTAAACTGGCATGCACCCAGCCTGCACAGATTGAGCATTGAATCAGCGTTGTCATCCTGAGGCGGGCGCATTTTGCCCGACGAAGGATCTGGGCGAGCCGCGCGAATCGCCCGCGCATTTTGCGGGCGAATAAATCGCGCGTTTGGCTCGCATCCCTATTCAATGACTCAATCACAAATTACCCAATCAATTAATATCCCCAAGGAGTTTCATGCTGAAAAGCGACCGCTGGATCCGCAAGATGTCCAAAGAGCACGATATGATCAACCCGTTCTCCGAGAAGCAGGTGCGCGAGGGCGTGATTTCCTACGGACTGTCTTCCTACGGCTACGACCTGCGCGTAGCGGACGAGTTCAAAATTTTCACGAACGTCAACTCGACCATCGTCGATCCCAAGCACTTTGACGAGAAGTCTTTCGTCACGGTGCAAACCGACATCTGCCTCATTCCGCCCAATTCGTTCGCCCTGGCGCGCTCCGTCGAGTACTTCAAGATTCCACGCAGCATCCTCACGATCTGCGTGGGCAAGAGTACCTACGCGCGCTGCGGCATCATCGTCAACGTCACCCCATTCGAGCCCGAGTGGGAAGGCTTCGTCACCCTCGAGATCTCGAACACCACGCCGCTCCCAGCCCGCATCTACGCCAACGAAGGCTTGTGCCAGATCCTCTTCTTCGAGTCCGATGAAGTCTGCGAAGTCAGCTACGCCGACCGTAAAGGCAAATACCAGTCGCAGCAGGGAATCGTCCTGCCGAAATTGTAGGGCGCTCGTCGGTCTCAGCAGCGACAAGGCGGACGAGGCCGACGAAATCACAGCCTCGAAGGGGCGGCATGAGAAAGCCCGGCACGGAAGTGCCGGGTAGCTCAGAGGAAAAGGAACCGAGTCCCGCCAGGGACGGCACGCGTTATCGGTGGGATTCAAAAGATTGCCCAGCCCTACGTCACCCGCAAGTATGTCGTATACCCCTGATCCTCGATCGCCGTAAACGGCAGCATTTTCATCGCTCCACTCGCCGTCTCAACCTGCCAACTCTGTGCCCCGGTTTTCTTCACCGCCAGCAGCTGCGTGCGCGTCACCGTAGGTGCTGACTCTGTAACCGCAAACAAAACAATCGGTCCCACAAGGAGCGCCACCGTATCCGCATGCTGCTGATCAATCGCCTCCAACCGCGCCTTCAAAGGAAGCTCCACCTCAATCCGGTCCCCATCCTTCCATTCCCGCCACACACTCACGAACGTCCCGGTCGCCACAGCTTCGCGTTTCCCATTCACCGAAACCGACGCCCCCTCAGCCCACGCTGGAATCCGCAAATTCACCGCAAACTCCACCGCCCGCGTCGCTTTCACCTCAAACTGCACATGCGCGTCGCACGGATACTCCCCCCTCTGCGTCAGCGAAACCTGCGCTCCGCCCTGCGTCCACCGCACCGTCGACGGGATGTACAGATTCACATACACCCCTCGCACATCCCGAAAATACGTATTGATCCGATAATCCGCCGCCACCTGCGGCAGCGTTCCCGAGCAGCATGCCCACCGTTCCTTGTGATAAACCTTCCGCCCTTTGAAGTTGTAGTCCGAATAGTAATAAGTCCGCCCATTGGCTTCGAGCGGCAACGCTCCCAGCACCGTGTTGTACATCACGCGTTCCATGCTGTCGCCATAGCGCGAGTCGCGAGTCACGCGCAACAGGTAGCGCGTCAGCTTGAAGTGCGCGTAAGAACCGCAAGGGGTCTCAAAACTGGAGTGCGTGCCGGTTAGGCTCTTATATATTTCGGCGCTGCCCGGGGCGCGCAGCGTCTCATCCGCTCCCCATCCTCCGGTGGCGAAACTCTGCGCCGCCACGAAGTCAAAACCATTCTTCGCCGCCCGCAAATGTTTCTCACTCCCGAGCGTCAAGTACGCCTGCATCGCCGAACACAGCGAATTCACGTGACTGTAGGCGTGGCGCCCTTCCAGGTTGCTGCGGCCTTCCGCCAGCGGATCATAGTACACGTCGTTCAGATACTGCTGACCCAGCGTGCGATACTGCTCTCCCGCACCACGCTGGTAAGCCAGAAACAGATTTTCCGACATCGTGTACGACTCGTCCCACGTATACGACTCATCATCCGCATGATTCGGCCGCCAGCTTTGCCCGTGCTCCACGGCTTTCGGAGGCAAGTGCGGCAACGCCGTCTTGGTAGTCTCCGCCAGGATCGCGAATGCGTCGGGATCGCCCGCGTACTGGTGCGAGTCAATCAGTCCGCAAACCAGTTTGTCGTAGGTATACGCAGGGAAGCGCGTGTTCTCATAAAAATCGCCGCCAATCGTCTTGGCGTACAAACGATTCAGCCTGAGCACCTTCTCTCGCGTCTCCGGCGACCGGTTGATCGCATAAGAGCGGGACAGCGCAGAAACCCACTGCCCGAACGTGCATCCCGGCGCGAAGCCGATGTCAAAAAGATGATCCCGGTTATTGGCGTCGTACTGATACCATCCGCCCAAATCCTGACCCGGCGCCGGCTGCCCAACCATCTCCCGAAACGGTTTGAGCAGGCTGTCTTCGCTCAAGTTCATGAGCAAGTCATACGTCTGCCGCAGTTGCTGCTCGTGCAGGGGGCTGTGCAGCGTGACGTCGCCGTAGCCGAACTCTTCAAGCGGACGAGAAGAGACAGCATCAGATCCGAATAAATTGGAGGCGAGAGATGATCCGCGGAACCGGGAAACCACACCAGCGCCCGAGGCCAGCGCAGCCGACTGCAGGAACTTCCTGCGAGAAAACGAGGAAACAAAAGACATGCATGCCACCAGCTTCGGAACTGTGTTATCGGAACCTGCGGAATAGTCTACGCCGAAGTACTACAAAATTGCTGGCATGAACGCCCCAGGAGAGGCGAGTAACTTGGCCGCGAAAAATAAAGAATGGAACTAACTGCCGCGCGGGCGTGAAATCACAGTTGCGGCCTAACCCTGAAACCTTGAAACCTTGAAACCTCTATCTCTGGTTCTCCCCTTCTTTAAACATGTACTTGATCGCCGGCTTGTAGATCATCAAATTCGCGTCACCGTTCTCTCGGTTCACCTTGATGCAATGCCGGTCGTACCATTCGATGATGCCGCGCACTTCCTCGCCGTCACGCAGCACAATCACCATCGGCGTCCGCGACTGCATCTGCTTCTGATAATAAAAATTCTCGGCATTGGTCTGCTCTGGAGGCGCTGGCTTCTTGCCTCCGCCGCCCGCCGTCGGACGTTCGCCACGCTCGCCACGATCCCCACGCTCTGCTCGTTCCATGCGTTCTCCACGGTCGTGCCGCTCTGGCCGCTCGCGTCGTTCCTGCGGCGTGGCACCTCCGTTGTGGCTATTGTAATTCTCCGCGCGCGGCAGCGTGGGCCGAATCAGCTTGCGGTTGGCGAAGTTTTCCTTCTCAGAGGATTCACCGGCCTGTGCGGGATCCATAATCTCTCTCATTGTGGCGCTACCTCGGATACACGCGTTCGTGCAAACCACTGCACCTGGGACCCTGTGAATGTATCAACGAAGGCGTGAAATTTAACTTACCGTAACACAGGAAACTTTCCCTGACAATCCTTCCTTCGTGCCACGCCGGGCAGTGTGCCAAAACTTGCACACCCTTAGAATATCGATTTGCTCCGCTAATTCGTGTTCGAAAGGTCGGCCCCGCGTCGTTCTCTGCCGCTCCACGTGACCACCGCCACCAGACTGGCCACCAGTAGCACCGTCCAGGCCAGCACGGGCGGGAAGTTGCCGCCGTAACGGCCCTCCGCCAGCTTCGCCTGGATCACCGAATTGCGAGAAGAGAAGAAGTTGCCAATCTGGTATGCAAACCCCGGCAGCGTGCCTCGGACTGCGGGCGGCGACAGTTCGTTCAAATGTGCCGGAATCACTCCCCACGCCCCCTGCACCATGAACTGCATCAGGAACCCACCCAGCGCCAGCATCGGCACCGTGTGCGAGTACGCCCACAGCGGAATCACGGGAATGGCCAGCAGCGCCGCGATCACAATCGCCTTCCGCCGCCCGATCTTTTCCGACCAGGTCCCAAACACAATTCCCCCCAGCAACGCCCCAATGTTGTAAATGATGGCGATGAAACTCACCGTCTTCGGCGTGAATTGCAGATTCTTCTGCAGAAATGTCGGATAGAGATCCTGCGTCCCGTGGCTGAAAGAATTGAACGCGAACATCAGCACGACCAGAAAAACAAAAATACCGGCGTGCGACAGAACATCTCTACCCAGGTGCCTCTCGCCCGTGCGCGCAACCTGCCCTTGCAGCCACGCCGGAGACTCATCCACCTTGGTGCGAATGTAGATGACAAGAAACGCCGGCAGCGCCCCAATTACAAACATCCCCCGCCAGCCCACGTAAGGAAATAGCGCGCCATAGACCAAGGCAGCCATCAGATACCCCACGACGTACCCTTCCTGCAGCAGCCCGGAGAAAAAACCGCGCCCCTCCGCCGGCAGCGTCTCGAACGCCAGGGCCGCGCCCACGCCCCATTCGCCCCCCATCGCAATCCCAAAGAACACGCGCATGATGAGAAAGAATTTCAACGAAGGCGCGAACGCCGAAGCCAGCTCAAACACCGAATACGCAATGATGTCCACCATGAGCGTCGGCCGCCGCCCGAACTTGTCGGCCATCAGCCCGAACAGAACCGCGCCCACCGGCCGCATGGCCAGCGTCAGAAAAATCGCCTCCGTGATCGCCGAAACTTTCGTCTGAAACTGCGTCGCTAGCGCGCTGACGCAGAAGATCAGAATGAAAAAATCAAACGCATCCAGCGACCACCCCAGAAAACAGGCGATAAAGGTATTCCGCTGCACCGGTGTAAGTCGCCGAAAATGCCCAATGAATTCCATCGCCTTGGTTGTTGACTTTCCTTAGTGAACCTTAGTGTCCTTAGTGGTGAAAGCTCTTCGCAAGCATCGCCTGGCAACTCTGTGTCCTCAGTGTCCTCTGTGGTTAAGGTTCTACCTGCGCACAAGGTCCTGCGGATGCTAGCATATGCTTTCAATCAGCAATCAAAAATCATCAATCAGCAATCGCACCCATGCCCGACCTCGACCTCCCGCAACGCCAGGCCACCGACGCGCTCATGCTCACCGGCTTCTGGTATCGCGCCCTGCCCGCCGACCGCGTCCACCGCAACCAGCTCTACAAAGCGACGCTGCTGGAAATTCCCCTCGTCATCGGTCGCGACCGCCTCGGACAACCCTTCGCCCTGCGCGACTCCTGCCCCCATCGCGGCATGCCCCTCAACTGCGGACGCTTCGACGGAGAAAACCTCGAGTGCGGATACCACGGCTGGCAGTTCGACGTTCACGACGGCCAGTGCCAACTGATTCCTTCGCTCACTCCCGACCAGAATCTGAAAGTCGACCGCATCTACGCCGGCAGCTATGCTTGCGAAGAGCAGGACAGTTTTATCTGGGTCTTCATCCCCGATCCGCTCCCGCCCGGTGCAGGATTCGCCCCGCGCCCCGAGGCTCCCGAAGCCGCCCCGCAAATCGAAAAGTTCACTGGCAACTGCAAGCTCGCCTACCTGCAAGCCGAAATGCCCGTCAGCATCGACCACGGCATCATCGGCCTCATGGACCCCGCGCACGGCCCCTTCGTTCACCAGGCGTGGTGGTGGCGCACCCAGCACAGCATCCACGAGAAGAAGAAAAACTTCGAGCCCATCCCGAACGGCTTTCGCATGAGCGCGCACACGCCCAGTTCCAACTCCGCGCCCTACAAACTCCTGCGCCTCTACGCCGACGCCGATTCCATCACCACCACCATCGATTTTGTACTCCCCAACATCCGCACCGAAACCATCCGTGCTGGAAAATATTGGTTCTCCAGCCTCACCACAGTCACGCCTATCACGCGCAGCCATTGCCGCATCGATGTAGTCGCCGCCTGGAATCTCTTTCGCTGGGTCCCCTTCGTGCCGGACTTATTGAAATTCGTCTTTGCGAAATTCGTCGAACAAGACCGCCGCACCATGGAACTGCAGGCCGAGGGCCTGAAGCACAACCCGCACCTCATGCTGATCGACGACGCCGACCGCCCCGCCAAATGGTATTTCCAACTGAAAGCAACCCACCTGGAATCCAAACGAACCGGCGCAGAAATGAAGCATCCCATGTCGGGCCCCGTGACGCTGAAGTGGAGAAGTTGAGAATGCCCGTATAGGGCGGACACTCCTGTCCGCCCAGCCGCGGAGCGGCGTAATAATCCAAGGCAACAAATGTCGAGCTCAAAGCTAGAAGCCCTACTCCTCCACCAGCCAGTCCATCGCTTCTTCCCGAGTCTTAAAGGCAGGTAATTCGCGCTGCGAGAAGCTCTTGAAATGCTCGTAAAACACTTTCGGCAGACTTTCGGTCCCGACCCACGCGGACCGTTTCACATATGGGCGATCGAGCACGAGAACCTCCTGCACCCGCGTCGCAACTTTCTTGTCCATCTGTGCGCCGCTGACGTCCGCCAGTGTGAGCACCGACCCCGGCGCATGCCGCGCGATATCCGCGCGCACCAGGTCGAGCAGCACCATCATTTCCTTGCCGCTGCAATGGCTGAAGTCAATGACGTAAATGGCCTGACCTTTGTGCTTCACAAAGTGCAGCCGCTCGTCGAGCGGTTCGCCGGATGTCGTCATGCCAGAATCTCCTCCACCACGCCATAAGCCCCGTCCAGCGCGGCATCCAGCGCGGACGCATCCTTGCCCCCTGCCTCCGCCAAGTCCGGACGCCCTCCGCCCTTGCCGCCAACTTTCTGCGCCACCGGACCAATCACCTTGCCGGCCTGCACCCGCGAAGTCAGATCCTTGGTGACGCCCACGATCAGCGCCACATTGCCATTCGACGCCGAGCCCAGAATCACCACGCCCGACCCAATCTTGTCGCGCAACTGATCGACCAGCGTCCGCAGCTGCGCCCGCTCCAGATTGTCCACACGGTGCGCCAGCACCTTCACGCCCTTCACTTCCTTGATCTTCTCCCCAACATTCGCCGTCGAGGACGAAGCCGACTTCATCCGCACCTGATCCAGTTCCCGCGTCAGCCGCTTGATCTCCGCATCCTTCTTTTCCAATTCGGCCTTCAACGCGTCAGCCGGAGAGAACGAAGTTTCACTGTCGGGCAGTGAATCAGACGAGGGTGCCCCATCCTTTCGCGGTTTGTGCGAAAGGGTGGGAGAGGTAAAACTCGACACCACGTTCTCCAACTGATGATCCATGCGGAAGTGCCGCAGCGATCCCTCGCCAGTAATCGCCTCGACCCGCCGCACACCAGAAGACACGCTGCCTTCCTTCAGAATCTTGATCAGCCCAATCTCCCCAGTAGCCGCAGTGTGCGTCCCGCCGCAAAGCTCAGTAGAGAAATCGCCGATCTTGACCACGCGAACCTTGTCGCCATACTTCTCCCCAAACAGCGCCATCGCGTGATACTCATTCACCGCAACATCAATCGGCACATCCACAATGGTGTCGACTTTCTGATTGCGCAGCAGTTCCTTGTTGATCAGGTCCTCAATGTCCTGCAACTCTGCATCTTCGACAGCCGCGAAATGCGAAAAATCAAACCGCAGATGATTCGGCGCTACCAGCGACCCCGCCTGCTTCACATGCTTCCCCAGCACTTCACGCAGTCCCGCATGCAACAGATGCGTTGCCGTGTGATTCCGCATGGTAGCCTGGCGAACGTCGGTGTTAACAACAGCGTCAACCTTATCCCCGACTCGAAGGGTGCCCCATTTCTCGCGCGCACTTTGCGCGAGAAGTGGGGATTTCATCACAACCTGATGCACCCGCACCCCCTGAATCGGGTAATAACATCCCGTCACATCGGCGATGACAGTGTTGTGATCATCGGAGTACAACCGCCCGCGATCCCCCACCTGTCCGCCAGCCTCCGCGTAAAACGGCGTGTGATCAAGAATGACCTCGCCCGCTTCGCCCGCCTTGAGTTCCTGAACTCCGTGCCCGTCATGAATGATCGCCAGTACCTCGCACCCATCCGACCGCGTTTGGCGGTATCCTCCAAACTCCGATTTCGGAAGCTGCTGATAAGCCGGATTCGCCGTCTGCTTGGCCGCACCCTTCCACGAGGCGCGCGCGCGTTCACGCTGTGCGGCCATGGCCAGGTCAAAACCTAGCCAATCGAGTAAAAGCCCCTGGTCCCGTGCCGCATCGTGGGTGAAGTCCGGCGGTACTCCAAAGGTGTCATATAGTTTGAATGCGGCGTCTCCCGAAAGCCGACCGATGCAAGCAAGATCGGCGGCGGCAGCTAGTTCTGAGCCCAGTTGGTCAAATGTCGACCTGAATTCCGCATCTGACTCTTGAAAAGCACGGCGGAGATTCTCGTTGATTATTCGCAGGAACGGTACGAGGGTTTGGATCGACCTTTGCGGTGCTTCGGCAAGCTCTCGTGCCTTTGTGGAGATATCGTCTCCGACAGCTTGCATCTGACACTTGAAGTTCTGAAGGATAACCTTCCCGCCCAACAATAGAGTCGGACCCTCAACGGCCTCTTGTGCCGCCGCTTGTGCTAACTGAGATGCCTTTTGAAGGTGGGAATGCACCGCGTCTAAGTCGGGGGCCGGTTGAAGCGAAACTCGTTCCATCGCTTCCATAATTGCCTGCTCTAGTAGCCTTAGACCGGGCGCCAGCGTATGAGCGAATCGCGTCTCCTCCGCAAGCACAGTCTTTGAAACGCGCTCAGCCGTCTCATTCAGCTCCGGATACGCATCCTGCATCAAATCCCGCACCGCAAACACCATCTCGTACAGAAACGGCTTCGTCTGCCCCAGCAACCGTCCATGCGTGATCGCCCGCCGGATAATCTTGCGCAGCACATACCCGCGCCCATCGTTCGCGGGCAAGACGCCGTCAGAAATCAGAAACGTAGCCGCCCGCGAGTGATCCGCAATCACCCGCAGCGAAGCAGCAGATTTGTTCCCGGAGGAGCGAAGCTCGACGCGCTTTCCCGCTGCACCCAAAGTCAACTCCGCCGCCCGCTTGATCAGCGGCGTAAACAAATCCGTATCGTAATTCGAAATCACGCCCTGCAGTGCAGCTGCGGTTCGCTCCAGTCCCATCCCCGTATCGATCGAGGGCTTGGGCAACGGGTTCAGCTTCCCGCTGGCATCGCGATCAAACTGCATGAACACCAGATTCCAAATCTCCACGTAACGCCCGCAGTCACACGGAAACGCACAGTCGGCATGCCCTTGATCGGACGACGCCGGCCCCATGTCGAAGTAGATCTCGCTGCAGGGTCCGCACGGCCCCGTATCGCCCATCTGCCAAAAGTTGTCTTTCAATCCCATCTCGTAGATGCGATCCTTCGGCACGCCCTGACCGGCCCACAAGTCATAGGCCTCAGAGTCCCGATCAACGCCTGCCTCGCCCTTGAAGATCGTCACATACAGCTTGTCCTTCGCAATCCCAAACCACTCCGGCGAAGTAATCAGCTCCCACGCGTAAGCGATCGCATCCTTCTTGAAATAGTCGCCAAACGAAAAATTCCCCAGCATCTCAAAAAACGTGTGATGCCGGTTGGTGAATCCCACATTCTCCAGATCGTTGTGCTTTCCCCCGGCGCGCACGCACTTCTGCGACGTCGTCGCCCGCGAGAAATCGCGCTTCTCCAGTCCCAGGAAAACGTCTTTGAACTGATTCATCCCCGCGTTGGTGAACAGCAGCGTGGGATCGTTCGCCGGGACGAGCGACGACGAGTGCACCTCTTTGTGTCCCTTGCTCACAAAGAAGTCCAGGAATTTGCGGCGGATTTCAGAACCGGTCAGCATGGAAGAATAATTCTAAATGAACGGCGCCGCAGACGGCGAAGACGCCACGCGAAACAGCGGCCGAAGCGCGGAGGGCACAGCGACACAGGGAAGTTGAGACTTCCTCCGTGGCCTCTGTGCCCTCTGTGGTTGACTTAGGGTTCCTTCTACTTGATTACGTCGACGGTCTTCTCGGTGCCCTTCTTCACGTCGTGACCCACGTCCTTGGCGCCCTTCTCCGTACCCTTGGCGGTGTCCT
>PMUM01000234.1 GCA_003166855.1 Acidobacteriaceae bacterium
GAAGCGTTTTTTAAAGCCCACTGCCGGTCGTCCCACTGGCCAATGAATCCGCCCCAGTCCTGGATGTTAAGTTCAACTTTCTTGTTGGCGATTTCGAAGGTTGCTTTTTGATCTCCGTCCGCCGAAGCTGCCAGCAGGTAAACGCGATTGAAGTTGCTAGCGGGCAAAGCGATGGTCTGGCCCTTCGCGACGACTGCATTCGGTGCGCCGGTTGTGGCCTTGGCCAGTGCGAACGTCACATCGTTGAACGTAATCTGCGCGGGAATCATTTCTGCCGGTAGCGTGTTGCCTTTACCGTCGAAGCCGGCATCGGAGTGAGCGCCATCGTTGCTGGCTGTTGCGAGGTCGTAGTGTAGAGCGACGGGTGTGGAACGCACGCCCGCGACATTGTTGGAGGCAACAGCTAAGCGGAGCGCGAACGTGCGCGGTTGGTACGCACCGAACGAGGTCACGAGCGCGCCGTCATCTATCGTTGCAGGTCCGACCGGTTGCTCCTGTCCGTTCACTTCGCGGGCATCGGTGATCGGCGCTGCAAATGAAATGTGGACACGCGGTTGAGGTTTGCCGTCGAGTTCCACCATGCGCACGACGATCTCGTCGCTATTCTCAGCTTTTTTCACCGCCAAGACTCGGATCCGCGGGTTGTTCACCTTTAACAGAGAAAGAGTCTTACCCATTGGGCCGGCGTGCTTCGAGGTTTCGAAAGCGATGAGCGGAGCGTTGAGGCGTTGCGCCTGCCAGTCTGTTTCTGCGTCGCGCCAGCCACTGGCGTGTCCGGCGATGCCGTAAACAAATTCGTGGTGCCCAATGTCCTGTGTGCCCTGGTCTGGGTATCCTCCGGCGGTGCCGGGGGTGCGGATCAACGTCAGGCGGATGGTGTTGTCGTTCGGCTTGTCCGATCCATTCTTGCAGTCGGTGAGGATGGTGGCGCCGAATTCGCCGCTCATGTCGGTCAGGTCGATCCATTGATGTGACGGGACTTCGAACTTCTTCGGCTCCGCTGTCGGGCGCTCGATGGTGCCAATGTCCCAGTTATAAGTGGCCACGTGGTTGGACGCGATCAGCGGGAAGGTCGCTTTGAGATTCGACTCGCGGGTGTTCCAGTCAATTACGTTTCCGAACTCGACGCGCTTTCCCGCATCGCCCGCCGCAAGGCTGATGGTCTGGACGAAGCGTGATCCCGCGGTTTCACGATAAATTTCAACACTCACGCGGACCGGGCCGTCTTCAACCACTCGAATCTGCGTCGGACCTGAGACGAATGCCTTGGGCGCAGCCTGTTCCTGCTCCCAATCCATGTTCCATGCCGGCCACTGTGCGGGATTGTCGTACGAGATGGCCAAGCGCGCCGGGGCAGCGAGTAATTCCTTCCCGATCGTCTTATCGAAGATGCTGGCGACGTCGCCGTCCGCATTCAACTTGACGCGGTAATACTGGTTCTCCAACCCATCCTTCGAAACACTGAGGCGCGACGAAGTCTCTTTCGGACGCGCGACCGGCTGTACGTCGTAGACCGCATAACCCACGGAAGGCGCGTTGGCTGCGAAGATCACCTTGCCGCCTGAGATTTGCGCCGCCACATCCTCACCGTCGGGAGCAGTCACGTGAACGGCTTTCGGCATGCCACCCGGAAACTCGACGGTCGCCTCTACCAGGTCTTCTCGCGCGACGTTGAGTGGGTTGAACACGACGAGAGGCACTCCCTTGGTCTCGGTGTTCAACGCGGCGGCAACGGCTTCGGTGGCGTTGTTTAGGACGCCGGCGAACTGGTTCATTGCGATCACGTCGTCGTTCCATGCGAACTCGTACGACCTGGGCGTTGCGGTGCCAGCAGCAATGTCGTGAAACTGTCCGCCCATGACTAGCGTCCAGGCATCGTTGAGACGTTGCAGAGGGTATGGCCGCGCCCCCAACCACTCGGCAGTGATCGAAGCCTTCTCTGCGGCGTCTGCCACCAACTCTTCTTTGCGCAGCCAGCGTTTCTGATATGCCTGCGAGGTCAACGAACCTGCGGAATGATTCGTCAATTCCATCTCGCCCGTGTAACGCGGCAGGCCCGCGGCTTGCGCGGGCGTGATGTCGAGGAACATCTGGTCGGCAGTCGCGGAAATCACATGGACCGGACCGTCTCCTACCCTGACAGCGGGCCACTCGGGGTGCTTTTGCCCGGAATTGAAGAACTGACCCAGTGGAGGCAGACTGACGGTCCTCTTTGTGACGATGGCCTCCAATCGCTTCACGGAGTCTTCGTCCGGAGTTCCGCCGATGTCGCCGGTGCCGTAGTAGTGATAGTCGGTGAATACGCCGCTGACTTTTCCGTTCTGCGCGACGCGCGCAGACCAATCGTCCTGGTAGCGCTCGAACTCTTGATCCCGTCGCCCGCGGGCCAGAGCCTGTTGCTCGCTGCGCAGTCCAAAGAATTCCTGAACATCTTTCTGATCGAACGGTTGGTGGCTCTGCTCCTGTTGTTGGAGCTTTCGCTGCAGGTCTCCGATTTTCTTCTGCAAATCGTCGAATGCGGGGTTTGACGGCACCGGCGGCAGCGCCTTGCTGAGGTCGGCTTCAATTCCCGCGCTGTAGCTGCCTGGATTAATGCCGGCTAGAACGCTTTCTCCATCCGGCCCAACCCAGACGCCCACGTTGAACGGAGTTCCTTCCGGAGTCCGTTCCAAGGACTCCCGTCCGCCACCCGGGGCCGAGGAGCCCCAAACCAGCTTTTGCGTCGAGAAGCCCTTCACCCCGGAATGCGCCAGAATGGTGGGCAGCGACGCAGGAAATCCGAAACAGTCGGGCAGCATGTATTCCGCGCTGGCCTTACCAAATTCCTTGCGGAACCAGTCGTTGCCATACAGGATCTGCCGGATAATTGCTTCTGCGCTGGGCGCGTTCACATCGCCCTCCTCCATCGAGGAGCCTGCCGGGTACCAGCGGCCCTGATCGACGTACGATTTCACCTTGGCGAAGTCAGCGGGGAAATATTCCTTCATGAAACGGTAGCGGTTCGCGCCGCTGAAATTGAAAACGTAGTGCGGATACTTTTCGAACAGCTTGAAGTTGTCCTCCATGGTCTTGCGGATGTATTCGTCGATGACCTGGGGATACTCCCACCGCCACTCGGTATCGAGGTGCGCGTAGCCGACAACGTAGAGGGTTGGCTGATTGCTGAGGTCGGGCTTCTCCGAAGTTTGCGCGAGAGCCGAGTTGAAGAAGACTAAGCCGGCCAAGGGGAGCAGCAATAAAGAACTAAAGCGTCGCAACATGCGGGTTCTCCGAACAGCTTCTGAGATCTGTTCTAGGTATGAAGAAGTTCCAAGTCTACATCGGCGAATTCGTGAGGAGGTGCGTCATCGCAGGCAACTCCTTCTTGCGTATACCTCTAGTTGACAACAACGGTGACGGCCGCAGCACCGCCGGTTTGAACGACTCCGTTGGCGTCCTTGCCGGTGATGGTGATCGTGTATGTGCCTGACGCTGTTCCGTTGGAAAGAGTCGTGACGCTGATCGCCGTACTCTGGGCAGACGCTCCATCCGAATCAGTCGCCGCTACCGAGAAGTTGTATTGGGTCGATGCCGACAAGCCTGTGACGTTGTACGTCGGACTCGTGGTCGTGGCGATCGACGTTCCGTTCTGATACACCGTGTACCCGGTCACGCTGCATCCAGAACTTGCCGTTGAAGCCGTCCAAGTCAAAGTCGTGTCCGAACTGGTTGTTGAGGACGCGGCCAGTCCCGTCGGTACACTGGGCACCGACGAACAGCCGCTGCCTCCGCCACCGCTGTTGCTGGAACCGCCTCCGCAGGCTGGCAGGAGAAGCAGGCTGGCCGACATCATCCAGAAGATCGACAGACCGACCAACTTCTTCCGGCGCGAGTCCTTTGAGCTGAAACCGATGCCAACCAATGCGAGGCTAGGGACAACGATCAACGATCCATACAACAGACTCCCGCGGGGCGACGCCTCGGACGCAGGCTGATGCCGCGCGCCCGCCACTCTGTGCAACGCGGCACGCCCCGGCGGCGCCACCGTCGAGAACGTGAGTGTCGCGGTTGCCGCACCGCTAGTGACGGATACCGGATTCGGGCCGAAGCTGCACGTCGGCGCGGCGCTTCCGGTGACGACCGGAGAAATGCTGCACGATAGAGTGACACTGCCCGTATAGCCATTGGCCGGAGTCAGGGTCACCGCCGCAGTGGACGATGCGCCCGCATTCACCGACACCGGCGTCGTCATTGAGGGAGCAGACAGCGAATAAGACGGCGGCGCAGTAGTCAAGGTGGCAGCCAGCACGACGACATTCCGGTTGTTGGGCAACGTCACGCTCTGCACCGTCTTGCCGGTGTTGAGAGCGAGAGAGTAGTGGTAGAGGTAAAAAACCCTGTTATCCGCGCCTCCCGCGCTGTCGCGGTAGGGCATCGCCACGGCTACTGACTCTCCAGAATTGCCCCCAGTGCTGGTGCAACCGCCGCCGTTCAGGTGACTACACCAGTCGCTGAAGCTCTGCATGAATGTAGAGGTTGAGTTGTCTGTGTAGGTTACTGTGACGGTCTGAGATGCCTGGTTGCCCTCGATGCCAGTGGCGAGCAATTGGAGATTAGCGAAGGTGCCTGCGGGCAGCGTGATTGGAGTGCCGGTGCCGTAGACGGCGTTGGACTGATTCGCGGGGCCAAAGGTAAACTGGACGCCATCAAGGTCCAACCCCGAGTTCAGCAGGTTCGCCGAATACGCATAGCCCACGCCGTCCAAACCGGTTGTAATGGCGGTCTCGTCCGCGTCCGTGTAGAACGCGGAGAGGTTGTACGACGCGGACAAATCCACCGCAGTCCCAGAGCCACCGGTGGCCGGTGGGTTTACAAACAGATTAAGATTGACGGTGGTCGATTGTGGGGGTACGCCCGCCGACGTGCCAGTGATGGTCGCGCCGAGGACGGTGGTGGGGCTGTTCGCACCGGTCAGCGCCAATGTGTTGCTGGCGGTCTCCGTCAGTGTGCTCGTGGTGGTCGTGGTTGCCGTGGCCGGACTGAACGACCACGTCACTCCGCTGGGCGGCGTGCCCGACAAAGCGAGGTTGACGGTGCCGCTGAAGCCGTTGAAGGGTTCGACCGCGATAGTGTCGGTTACGGTCCCGCCTTGATTGATAGACACGCCCGCCACAGGCACTGTGCCCTCAGACGTCGAAGCGAGCCCCGGAGCGAGCGACGGAACCAGTTCAAACCACGGCAGCGCAACCGTTACATAAGCGGTTTGGGTCAGGCCGCCGCTGGTGCCAGTGATGGCGACCAGGTAGGTTCCGCCCGGGGTCGAACTGGTTGTCGAAACCGTCAAGGTGACCGGACTGCCCCCCGCCGGGATCGACGACGCACTCAGACTGGCCCCCAGGCCCGGAGGCGCATTGGAACCCGACGAACCGGGGATCGTCACCGTCAGATTAGCCGTCGCGCTGAGGCCATTCACTGCAGTGACCGCGATTGAGCTGGTTCCGCCGGCGCCTGGCGTGAGACTCAAGGTGTCCGGCGTTGCCGACATCGAAAAATTGGGGTTCCCTGCTGCTGTTGGAGCAAGAGCGTTGATGAGGGTTGGCCCATTGGGTGTGCCCCAGCCAGTCACAAGATCGTAGCCCGTGCCGGCCGAGAACTCGGTAGCAGTGCAACCTGCAGGACTGCTGCTGTTGTAGTTGGAGCCGGTCGTTATGTCGTGGAAGTCGGCGTCAACCGATGTGTCATAGATGGCAGGGTTGAGAAGACCGAGGGTGGGGTTGCTGCCTGCGGCTGTGGCATTGGCAGCCGCTTGCTGGTTGATGAGCGCCACAAAGCCAGCCCACTTCGGAGCCGCCGCACTGGTTCCGCCAGTTCCGCCGCATGAGTTATAGCCGCAGAAGTAATCGTCAGACGCTTCCGCGGCCACATCCGGGATGTTGCGATAGTTTGCGTTGCCGCCGCTCGTCGAGTTAATGGCTGGCTCTTGATTCCAGAGAAAATTAGCGGATCCCGAAGGAATCGGAGATTGTGTGTTCCACCCGCCGCCGCTTCCGGACCAGCCTGTTTCCGACTGCCAGGCGCCCCCTGCGCCGTTGGTGGTTAGAACTGTGCCTCCGGTGTCCGTGATGTTTGGACTGTTGCCCGGGTAACCTCCGCTTCCGCAATTCGCTCCTGCGTCACCCGATGCCACGAAGGAACTCTGCCCTTGCGCCGCCATCTCCTTAAAGACCGTTTCATAGTCCGTGTTTCCACTAGGAACGCCACCCCAGCCAAAGGACAGGCTCACTGACTTGACGAGGTTGTCGTTCGCCACCTGAAGGTACGCGTCGTAGGCGGTGACGCTCGGCGTATACGCTTCGTAGACCATCAATGCGGAGGCGTTGGGGGCGATGGAGATTTCCTGCTCGATATCAAGGGCCTCTTCGCCATCGTTGCAGAGGGAGCAGATGCCGTCCGCGCCCCCGAGCAGCACATTGGTGATCGGCACCTTGAGCGGCTGGCCGATATTCTTGAAGTAGGTCACCACTTCGCTGAGGTTGTATGATCCCAACTCAATCAGTCCGAGGGCTTGGCCCGAGCCGTCCAGCGCCGTACCCCCGCCGTAGGCCGTTCTAAAATCGCTGCCGGTAAACAGACCGCCCGGTCCGGAGCCGGCCTGATTGCTGTGCGCTCTCTGGTTGGGGAGGACTGGCTTCATCATTGAGTGGGGAAGGCTGTAGGTGCTTAGACCTTCGACGCTCAACACCGGGAAACCCAGTTCGACTGAAGGCTCCCCATCGGGGGCATAGAAGGTGCGGTTTTCGGTGGGGTGCTGGTAGACCCGCATCGTCACCTGAAAGGCCTGCTCGATGTTGGCGACCGGCCCGGTAACATCTACGGCAAGGCGATTGGCAAACGTGTGCGTGACTTTCAAACCATAGGACTGCAAGTAGCCAATGACCCGCTGATAGTCCACCACCGTGGGTCCGAACTGTTCCGTGAACTGCGACACCGTCAGGAAACGTCGGTAGTCCGAACTGGCCGGATCGTAGACTTGCTGTAGCAGAGCATTCAGTTGATCCTCATTCCGCAACGGCAACGCGACGGCCAGGTGCAATTGTTGCGACCCCGGAAGGCTAGCAATCAACGAAGCGCCTTCCGGGGATGCAACGCGTTGGGGGAGAACTTGCCGTTCCTGCGCTTGTACCCTTACAAGGAAGAAGAACAGCAGGGCACACCAAGCCCAGGCAGAAACAAAAGATCTAGCAGAACTGTTCATCGTTGCTGGTCTCCGGTGCGCGCTCTCCGAGAGAACTAGTTGTCGGTTACGACCACGGTTACAGTATTGGTCGTGCCGGCGGGATTACTGGCCTGGCTCAGTCCATTGGCGTCGACTCCGGTAATCGAAACCGTGTACTGTCCCGGAGGAGTTCCGACGTTGCCGAGGTGCTTATAGGTTACGCATCCCGGAGTGGCCATCAATGCCGCCAGCAATAGTCCGAGCAGCAGCAAGACCAGCAGGTTTTTCCGGCGTGATGCGCGCGAACCGAGTCCCACTCCGATCAGCGCGAGTCCCGGGACGGGCAACCACAACGCATAGAAAATGTTGCTCGGGGGCTCCAGCCTTGCTGCCGCTGGTTTTACGGAAGTGAACGTGAGGGTTGAGGTCGGTGGTGAAGTCTCGCCGGCAGTCACGTCGACCGAGGTCGGGCTGAGGCTGCAAGTTGGAGGCGTAGCTGCTGCTGAGGCCTGAATGGTCGGAGTAATGGAGCATGAAAGTTGAATTGTTCCCACGTAGCCGGGCTGCGGGTTCACAGTTACTGTTGAGGTGGCCGTGCTGCCTGCGGTGACTGACGATAGACTCGCCGTGCCGCCGTCAATCGTGTAGGTCGGCGGCTTCAGAGTGATTGCCATAGCGAAGGAAGCACCCGAGCCGTCCGTGTCCGTCAAGGTAAGGCCTTGCAGAGTTTTGGTGAAATCTACCGGATAGGTGTACGCGTACAGATTGCAACTCGCGCCGTTCAGCGTGCCATCGGCGTTAATGCGATTGATGCCCCCGACCGCGACCGACTCATATTGATTCCCTCCGAATCCGCACCAGTCGCTGAAGGTCTGATTGAATACAGTGCTGGTTCCGTCCGTGTAGTCGGCCGTAACCGTCCCCGAATGGTGTCCATTCACGGCAGTACCGAGGACGATCACGGTGGAATAGACCGCCTGTTGAGCCGTGGGAAGAGTGATCGCGACTCCGCTGGAAGTGAAGTTGACCACGTCAACGGTGCAGGCAGCCGAGGTTGCAGGACCGCAATTGGCCGTGTTGACCGCTCCAAAGGTGAACGGCACGTTCAAGGATGGCGGCGTCAGGGTCGGAGGTGTGGACGTGGACAATCCCAATTGAGTTGCCGAGTATGCGTCCGGGCAGTTGGTGTAGGGCGGGGTCGGCGTGCAGTTGTTCCCGTTGTCCATGCCGGAGGTTCCGAGAAACTTGACCCCAGTGTTGAACAGTCCCGCCGTATTGAAACATTCCTGTCCGCCGCAGAGGGCCGAAGTGGAGGACAGGTCCACCTGCACGTTTTGTGCGCGAGCCATTCCCGGCATGAAGAGGAACGTCAGCATCAAGGCTGCCATCGACAAAAGGAATACGCACGAAGCGCCCTCTCGTGTAGTCATGCTTGTCTCCCGCTTGGCTCGAAGCTGTAAGTCGCGCATAATCGAACGCTCCATTCGTGACTGACCGTTTGCTAGAAAATGATCTTTCCTGAAACCCGCAGGTTCCTCGGAGAATTAGTCTGGTTCGGGCCCACGGTGCCGAAACCCGTCCAGTAGGATTTCTTGGTCGTAGTGTTGGTAAAGAGACTCGCTGGCCCATCCGTCGGGGAGTTGTCTGGTCCTCCCAGAAGAACGGAGTTGAGCGCGTTGAACGCCTCTCCGCGCAGCGAGAAGCTGATTTTCTCCGTGACCTTGAAGCTCTTCTGCAGCGACACATCAAGATTCGGAACGGTGTAGTCGCGCACTGCCGTGGTATAGCTCGGTGTAGTGCTGTACGTAAATCCGGAGCCACCGATATGCGGCACGCTGCTGAAGCATGTCGGCGATGTAAGCTTGGGATTGAGCCATTGCCGAACCGAGGTACCGCCGGGGGAAGCGAACGGACAAGTATAGTTAAAGCCGCTGTTGATGTTGAGCGGCGTGCCACTTTGTGCGGCGAAAGACCAGCCCAGCGTCCAGCCCCCAATCGCGTAGTCCAAGTATTTCGGGGAAGCCGAAAGGTACGTTCTGCCTGTTCCAACCGGCAGCTCATAAACGCCGGTCACCGCCAGCACGTGCGTGCGATCAAACTGTGAAATCCAGTGCACCTCGTTGGCATCCTGGTACGGATAACCATTCTGGTAGCCACTGCCGTCCATGTTCTTTGCCCACGTGTATGCCAGGTTGAGGGTCAGGCCATGCGAAGTGTGCTTGCTGAGCTTCACTTCCAGGCCGTTGTACCAGTTCTTGCCAATGGGGGCGTTGTAGACGCCGACTGGAGGCGCGCTGCCGGCGTTGCCGCAATACTGCGGCCAAGGCAACAGCAAAGCCAGAGCCTGGATGGTGGCCGACTGTCCGCAGCCGCCAGGGAACGATTCGGAGAACACACCGTAGTAAGGATTGGGCAGTTGTTTGCTGTAAACGGAACTGCCTTGAGCCAGTGCGTACTGCAACTGCGGATTGGTGACGACGCCGTTGTCCCAGAGCGTCGCGCGCAAACGGCTGGTGTAGTTGCCGGCAAAATGAACGTCGAGCGCCATTTGGCCGGGTATTTCGCGCTGCACGCCCAGCGACATGACCTGCGTGCGCGGAATCTTCCGCGCGGAACTGTCGACTTGCAAACCTCCGCTGCCCACTCCGGCCAACGCGAGGCCGGCCTCGCCCACCGGCGGCTGCAGACCCAGCGGATAAGCCGCGGTCGCCGGAAACGGCGAGCCTAAACCGTAGGGTCCGGCTGTAGTTGTTCCGGACGCCGCTCCGCCTTGATTCGGATCGAC
>PMUM01000257.1 GCA_003166855.1 Acidobacteriaceae bacterium
GAGAGGGTGGGGACTTTGACTTCCCCCCGAGCGCAAATCGGCTGGCGCGAATTTCACTACCCCGTCCACTTCGCCCCAGTCTTCAGTACCTGCATCACCTTCGCCAGCCTCCGCTTCTTCGTCTCCTCCTGCTTCGCACCGGAAATTGAATTTGCCATCTCCTTCTTGTGCGTAAACGCAAGCCCGTCCCAGCGTTCCCGCGCGACCTTGCTTTTCGCCAACTCCTTCTCGAGTTCCGGCGGAGCATCCACCGTCCGCTCCTCAACGTCGCGCTCCATCACCACGTCGACGACATCTCCCGGTTGCACGCCCGCGCCCTGACACAGCGTCTTGTTCACGGGCATCATGCGGCCGCTGCCGCAGGGCATAAGCGACGAGCGAAATGGAAACCCGTTGATCGTCCCGCGGATGGGCACCCGCGCGCGCGTTCCAAACCACTCGATCACGTCCACCGGCGGAGTGATCGCAGCCACAACGCCCGCCTCTTTTCCTTCGATCTTCGTCCGAAACCGCAGCTTCTTCTCCGACATCGCATCCTCCCCAGTCCAGCGCTGGTAAACTTTACCCCTGTAGAGAACCTGCGGCAACCGCCATGTCGATCACTCCAGCCCAATCCGAAACTGCGGCCCCGGCGCTCGAACCATCCCTGATCCAGATTCCCGCCGCCTGGTTCCTGATGGGCTCCAACTCCGGCCAGGACTGCGCGCGTCCCATCCATCGCGTATGGATCGACGCTTTCCTACTAGCCGCGACCCAGGTCACCAACGCCGAATACGCGCGCTTCCTCACCGCGACCGGCACCACGCCGCCGCCGTTCTGGCAAGATCCAAACTTCAACCATCCCCAACAACCCGTGACCGCCGTCTCGTGGCATGAAGCCGCCCGCTACTGCGAATGGCTGAGCGCGCAAACCGCCCGCACCTACCGCCTGCCTACCGAAGCCGAATGGGAGCACGCCGCCCGCAGCGGCCTGGAACAGAAAAACTTCCCATGGGGTGACGACCCGCCGCAATCACTCCCCGACTACGCCACACGCTGGCAAACCGGCCCCGAGCCAGTCGCTCGCTACGCCCCCAACGCTTTCGGCCTGTACGACATTGGCGACAACGTCCATGAATGGTGCAGCGACTGGTACGACCCCAACTACTACGCCGTCTCGCCCGAAAGCAACCCGCGCGGCCCCGATCAATCCTCGATGAAGCCGCAGCGCAAGTCCTCCCGCGGAGGCTCCTGGCGCCACCAAATCAAAGTGGCCCGCTGTAGCGCCCGTTCCAGCATCCCGCCAGAATTCCACTACGCCGACTACGGCTTCCGCGTAGCTTGCAACTCGTAGCGCCGGCGTCCCGCCGGCTGTCGCGAGGGCGCCCCGCCCTCGTACTCCGACGCCAAGCAGAGGCCTCGTATAATCTTCCGTTCGACTTCGGAGACCCCTTATGTTCCGCACCGACCTTCTGCAAAACAAACGCGTCCTCATCACCGGCGGAGGCACGGGCCTCGGCAAAGGCATGGCCCATCGCTTCCTCGAACTCGGAGCCACGGTTCACATCTGCGGCCGCCGCGAAGAGGTCCTGGAACAAACCGCCGCCGAACTCTCCCCGAAAGGCACAATCCACGCCATCCCCTGCGACGTTCGCAGCCTCGATGCCGTCGAAGCCATGATGGATTCCATTTGGAGCGAGGCTCCCCTCGACATCCTCGTCAACAACGCCGCCGGAAACTTCATCGCCCGCACCGAAGAACTTTCTCCCGGCGCATGGAACTCCGTCATCGGCATCGTTCTGATGGGCACACTCAACTGCACCATGGCCTGCGGACGCCGCTGGCTCAAGTCCTCTCATCCCGGCACCGTCCTCAGCATCTCCGCCACCTACGCGCCCGTAGGCTCGGCCTACGTCGTCCCCTCGGCCGTCTCGAAGGCCGGAGTCGAAGCCCTCACCCGCAGCCTCGCGGTCGAATGGGGCAACCGCGGCATCCGCATGAACGCTATCGCCCCCGGCCCCATCCCCACGCAAGGCGCCTTTTCCCGCGTCCTTCCGCATCCTGGCCTCGAAAAGATCGCGCTCGAGCGCAATCCGCTCCACCGCTTCGGCACCGTCGAAGAACTCGCGAACCTGGCAGCTTTTCTGGTCAGCGACGGCTCCGCCTACATCAACGGCGAAGTCATCCGCATGGACGGCGGCGAATTCCTGCAAGGCGCCGGCGAATTCAGCAGCCTGGGACGGATTCTGAAGGAAGAAGACTGGCAGGCGATCAAGCCAAAAAAGTCAGTCCCGAGAAATGGGTAGCGTAGCCAGAGAAAATTCCTCTGTGTACTCCGTGTCCTCTATTGTTGTCTCTCGCGCGCGTCGGGATCTAGCGATTCTCCTTCGATGGCATCACGATCGCCTTCAGCAGCAGGTTGACGAGACTCAGGACAATGGCGCCCACAAACGCCGCCAGAAAACCACTGACCTTGAATCCCGGCGACAGAAGCGCAGAGGCCAGCTCCAACATCAGCGCATTGATCACGAACCAGAACAGCCCCAGCGTCACTAGGGTCAGAGGGAACGTAATAACCTTCAGCACGAGCCCGATCGTCGCGTTGATGAACCCTATGACCAGCGCCGCGATCAACGCCGACGCCAAGCCTCGAACTGAAACCCCAATCCCCAACTGCGCCACAATCCACACCGCCGCCGCGCTCAGCACCCAATTCAAAAGCATTCGCATACCAATCTCCTTGGTGTGACCAAACTATAGGCGCTCGGTTCCCACAATGGCAACACGAGGATGACACACGAGGGTGCCCCACCCTTCTCGCGTCTTTGGCGAGAGGGTGGGGATTTTGACTTCCTGTCCCCGGGTCACACCTTTCTCGGAAAATTAATCCGCCATTCGCCGCTCCCCACACCCCATACGGTAAACTCATCAATTCGACTTCAAGGAGGATTTCCCATGCCCGACCCGGCACTTAGCGGATCCGAATTCAAAAAGCAACTGCGCGCCGGACAGCCCAAGATGGGCCTGTTCCTCAACGCCCACAGCCCCACCGTCGCCGAGCAACTCGCGCACAGCGGATACGACTGGCTCCTGGTCGACACCCAGCACGGCCCCATGGGCTACGAAAAACTTTCCGCCATGCTCAGTGGCATCTCGAACGGTGGCGCGAAATCGCTAGTCCGCGTCGGCGGATACGCCGACCGCCCCGGCATCCAGCAGGCCCTCGACATGGGCGCCGACGGCGTCCTCATCCCCTACATCAACACCGCCGCCGAAGCCCGCGAGGCCATCAGTTGCGCAAAATATCCGACGGTCGGCACGCGCTCGGTCTACTTCCCGCAGCGCAGCATGAACAAAGGCGGACTCCTTGGCTACGCCGGCAACTGGAACAACGAAGGCATCGTCGCCCTCCAGGTCGAGACCGCTTCCTGCATCGAGAACATCGCCGAGATCGCGGCCGTCCCCGGCGTCGACATCCTCTTCCTCGGCCAGAACGATCTCTGCATGTCGATGGGTCTCTACAACAAGTACGAGTTCCCCCACATGTACACCTCACCTGAACTCGATGCCGCCACCAAGAGCCTGATCGAGCACGCCCGCAAGAACAACGTCATCCTCGGCCTGTTCCTCTTCGGCACCGCCCGCGTCGGCGAATTCCTCGAGAAAGGATTCACCTTCATCAGCATCGGCAACGACCTCCACCACGTCCTCACGCAAGCCGGAGCCTACGTGAACGACATGGAGACCATCGCAAAAGAGAAGGGAAAACCCTGGAAGCGCCGCCCCACCGCGCTGTTCTAAAGGAATCTAGAGGACAAAGATGTCCGAGGGTGCCCCACCCTTGTCGCGGTTTGTGCGACAGGGTGGGGATTTTGACGTTCGTTCCTCTGTGTCCTCTGTGTCCTCTGTGGTGGAGATTCTGAATTCCCAGGTGTCCTCGTGGTTAATTTCTTTCTATCAATCTCCACTCCCTCGAAGTTCATGAATTAAAATCACAACTCGGACATCCCCCAGTGATCCTCACCGAAGTCGAAACCCGCGCCCTCGGCTCCCTGATCGAAAAAGACATCACCACGCCCGACTACTACCCGCTCTCTCTCAACGCCCTGGTCAACGCCTGCAACCAAAAAAATAATCGCGATCCAGTGATGACGCTCGATGAATCCGCCGTCCGCGACGCGCTCGCAACGCTGCAGGAAAAACGCCTGGCCGGCCCCGCCAGCGGCGCCGACAGCCGCGTCACGAAATTCGAACACCGCCTGCAGGAGGCCTTCAACTTCGACCGCCGCGAAATTGCCATCGTCTGCGTGCTCCTTCTTCGCGGACCGCAAACCCCCGGCGAA
>PMUM01000408.1 GCA_003166855.1 Acidobacteriaceae bacterium
GTGGAAGAGCGGCCCTTCAGGGCCGCGTAAGTCGATCAGTGTGGGCTTTAGCTCCAACAATCCTTGCTCCCCTACAATATCCGCACCCCCTCATTCGTCTACAGAAGTAGATGAACGAAGCGGCGAGCCTCGAACCGAGCATGAACCGGATGGCACTCGAACAGGACCAGCACATCTCCGAGGTGGTCAAGCAGGAGCAGTCGCGGCTGCGCAACTTCATTCGCCGGCGTGTGCCCGATCCGCTGGATGCGGAAGACATTCTGCAGGACGTATTCTACCGACTGGTCGAGGCGAACCGGCTGCTGATGCCCATCGAACACGTAACCGGCTGGCTGTTTCGGGTGGCGCGGAACCGCATTACCGATCTTTTCCGCAAGAAGGGGCCGGAGAACTTCAGCGAGATCGACTCCCCGAACGAGGAAGACGAGTCGCTGCAGTTCGAAGACCTGCTGCCCTCGCCCGATGCCGGCCCGGATGCGCTGTACGCGCGCACCGTTCTGCTTCATGAACTCGAGCGAGCCGTGGCCGAGCTTCCGAAAGAGCAGCGCGAGGTGTTTGTCGCGCACGAGTTCGACGGGCGCAGTTTCAAAGAGCTGTCGGCGCAGACCGGAGTGAGCGTGAATACGCTGCTCTCGCGCAAACGGTATGCGGTGCTGCATCTGCGGGAGCGGTTGCAGCGGGTGTATGACGAATTTACGGAATGAGGCACGGACGAAATGAGGGACGAACTATGAGAAGGAAATGGTTTTGGATTGCACCGCTGGCGATTGTAGCGATTCCGCTGTTTATCTTCGTGGGCGGCGAAGTGGTAATGCACCTGTGGAACTGGCTGCTGCCACCGCTGTTCGGCTGGCGGACGCTTGGCTTCTGGCAAGCGCTGGGATTGTTGGCGCTGTGCCGGATTCTGTTCGGCGGGCTCGGGCATAGGGGACCTCGCGGGCCTCGCGGCCCACGCTTTGGACGCGGCTGCAGGAAGATGAGTCCGGAGGAGCGGGAGAAGTTTCGGCGGGTGATCGATGAAGGCTACAACGTCGGTTCGCCAGGTACTACTGCCTGACAACGACTGGCTTATGGGGTCCTCTTGAACTGAAAATCCCCACCTTTGCCGCAAAGAGCGCGGCAAAGATGGGGCACCCGATTCGACTTCACTTCATTTCGGACGGACGAATGCGTCGGTCCCTACGTGTTCTTACACCAACCCCTGATCCAGCATCGCGTTGGCCACTTTGAGGAAGCCGCCGATGTTGGCGCCGTTCACCAGGTTGCCGGGCGTGCCGTATTTCTCGGCCGTTTCGAAGCAGTTCCGGTGGATGGCAATCATGATCTTGTGCAGACGGTCGTCCACTTCCTCGCGGGTCCAGCTCAGACGTGCGCTGTTCTGGGACATTTCGAGGCCAGACGTCGCCACGCCGCCCGCATTGGCAGCCTTGGCCGGTCCGTACAGGATCTTGGCATCGAGGAACATCTTGGTCGCGTCGAGCGTCGAGGGCATGTTCGCGCCCTCGGCCACCAACTTGATGCCGTTCTTCAACAGGTTCGCCGCATCCTTCGCGGTGATTTCATTCTGTGTGGCGCTGGGGAAAGCGCAGTCCGCTTTGATGTTCCAGAGCGGGTTGTGCTCCAGCTTGATGTCCGTCGGCATGAAGATCGCTTTCTTGTAGTGATCGGCATAGTCACGAATACGTCCACGCTTCACGTTCTTCAGCTCGATGATGAAGGCCAGCTTCTCGCGGTTGATGCCGTCCGGATCGTAAATGACGCCATTCGAATCGGACACGGTGACGGGTTTGGCGCCGAGATCGAGCAGTTTCTCGAGCGTATATTGCGAGACGTTGCCGCTGCCCGAAACCAGGCACAGCTTGCCGTCGAACGAGTCTTTCTTGCTCTTCAGCATTTCGGCGGCGAAGTAGACGCAGCCGTAGCCGGTGGCTTCGGGACGAATCAGCGATCCACCCCAGCCCAGGCCCTTGCCCGTGAGTACGCCGGTGAATTCATTGCGCAGACGCTTGTACTGGCCAAACAGGAAGCCGATTTCGCGGCCGCCCACGCCGATGTCGCCGGCCGGGACGTCGGTGTCGGGGCCGATGTGGCGCTGCAGTTCGGTCATAAAGCTCTGGCAGAAGCGCATGACTTCGTTGTCACTCTTGCCCTTGGGGTCGAAATCCGAGCCGCCCTTGCCGCCGCCCATGGGAAGCGTGGTGAGCGAATTCTTGAAGACCTGCTCGAATGCCAGGAACTTCAGGATGCCGAGGTTGACCGACGGATGGAAGCGGAGTCCGCCCTTGTAAGGGCCGATGGCGCTGTTCATCTCGATACGGAAACCACGGTTGACTTGAATATTGCCCTGATCATCAAACCACGGCACGCGGAACATAATGACGCGCTCGGGCTCGACAATCCTCTCCAGCAGACGTGCGGACTGATACTCGGGATGTTTGCCCAGCACCAACCGCAGAGAATCGAACACTTCCGCAACAGCCTGATGGAACTCAGGCTCGGCGGGATTCTTCGCCTTCACACCGATCATGACCTGCTCAATGTAGTCCCCAGAGATTTTTGTTCCGGGGCGCGTGGTAACTGAACTCATAGTCCTACCTCCGTAGGTACTGCGTAGACATAATGCCGTTCTTCATTCTCGGCTTCTGATGGGACGCCGCAGTGATAATTCTCACGGGCGGGGGTGATTGGCATCACTATCGTATAAGCGCAATGGAATCAGTTAGATAATTGACACTTAGCGGTGACTCCAGTGGTACCTCAAGCATTATCTCTTGAGGTTTAGTCTTGTTTTGCGCGCACTATGCAATCAATGATTGCACTGCTATCATTGATGTCATGGCGAGCATTACCGTCAGAAATCTGCAAACGGACACGAAACGTAAGCTCAAGATCCGGGCGGCTATGAACGGGCGCTCCATGGAGCAGGAGGCCCGCGAAATCCTGAAGAGCGCGCTTGCCCAGACCTCGAAGAAGAAAACCAACGTTGCCGACCGCATTCGCGAGATCTTCGGTCCGCTTGGAGGAGTGGAAGTGGAACGTCTTCCACGGGAGCTTATTCCCGATCCCGATTGGCTCGCTGAGAGGGAGTAGAGCAACGAACCGAGCCGAATCTTCAGCCGATGATCATCCTCGATACCAATGTCGTATCCGAACTAATGCGCCCGGCGCCGGAACGGATGGTTCTACGCTGGTTCAGCAGCCAGGCTGCCGAAGACCTGCACGTCACCGCCGTCTCTATGGCAGAGATTCTTTATGGCATCGAACTCATCTCGTCAGGCAGACGCCGCGATGTAGTTCGCGCGGGAGCTGAAAAAATGTTCGGGGACGTATTCGCCGATCGCGTTCTGACCTTTGAGGACAGAGCCGCGAGTGCTCTCTCGCAGATTGCGTCATCGCGCCGCCGGCAAGGCAAACCGATATCCGGAGTCGATGCGCAGATCGCGGCGATCGCGCGAGTCCACGGAGCGACGCTGGCCACGCCTAACCCCTATGTGTTCGAAGGATGCGGCGTAAGGCTGGTCAATCCATGGGAAGGGTGAGGCCAGCCGGGTGAGGCCAGTCTCCGCTGGTTGTCATTCTGAGCGAAGCGAAGAACCTATGCAATTTGGCGGGCGGAGAGAGAGATAGCATAGGTCCTTCTTGGCAAAAGGCGCCGCTCAGGATGACAGCGCAGTTGTAACTGCGAACGCTTCAGCAGATTCGCGGCAACTGCTCCCCGCTCAGCATGTCGACTACGCGGTTGCCGCCGATGCGGCTTTGCAGCACGACCGTCCGGCCGGGACTCTCTTCCGCTCTTCCGACGCGCACCGAGTCTTCCGAGACAGAAACTTTCTTCATCACTTCCAGCGCAGCATCCGCCTGCGGCCCCGGCACAAACACGGCGAAGCGTCCTTCATTCGCTACGTATAGCGGATCGAGTCCCAGAATCTCGCACGCGCTCTGCACCGTCTCCTGCACTGGAATGAGCGTCTCTTCCAACTTGATGCAGATATTCCGGTCGGAGGCGATCTCGTTCAAAGTCGTGGCCAGGCCGCCGCGCGTCAGGTCGCGCAGGCAGTGCACTTCGATCCCGGAATTCAGCAATGCCTCAACCGCCGGCCAGACCGAAGCTGTGTCGCTCAGGATCGGCGACTCAAATTCCAGGCCCTCGCGTACCGAGAGGATCGCGACCCCATGCCGTCCCAGATCGCCGCTGACGATGACGGCGTCGCCAACCTGAACAGCGGCGGGGCCGATCGTCCCTTTCACGTTGGCTTCGATCAGCCCAATGCCGGAGGTATTGACGAAGATCCCGTCACCCTTGCCCTTATCGACGACCTTCGTATCGCCCG
Organism: Acidobacteriaceae bacterium; assembly: GCA_003166855.1. GTDB lineage: Bacteria > Acidobacteriota > Terriglobia > Terriglobales > Acidobacteriaceae > Sulfotelmatobacter. The sequence goes on from PMUM01000408.1 coordinate 4,332, forward strand.
TCACTACCTGCACTCCGGCCTTCGCCGCCGCCTCTTGCATGGACGCAACCACGGTACGCAGCGTGTCCATGGCAAGGCCTTCTTCGAGAATGAATCCCGCACTCAGATAAAGCGGCCGCGCGCCGCACATCGCCAGATCGTTGACTGTGCCGTAAACCGCGAGATCGCCGATCGTCCCTCCGGGAAAAATCAGCGGGCGCACGACAAATGAATCGGTGGTAAAAGCGAGCCGCGAACCATTGACCGCCAGAACCGCGCCGTCATGCCGCTGTTCGAGCATGGGATTGCCGAACGCGGGCATGAAAATCTTTTCGATGAGCTGATGGGTCAGCCGTCCGCCACCGCCGTGCGCCAGAACGATGCGATCGTCAGCGACTCGGGGTACCGGACAACTCAGGTTGAACTCGGTCATTGGTTTGGCGACCTTGATTTTGGCGTCTGCCATAGTGGTAATAAGCTGCGCACGCGCCTTCCGAAGACACCATCGGCGCGCCCAGCGGATTTTCCGGAGTGCACTTCACCGCAAACGCCGGACACTCGTGCGGCTTCTTGATGCCCTGCAGAATCAGCCCGCTGATGCACTCCGGCGACTCTTGCGCGGGCGTGCCGGTGAATGGGAAGCGCCGGTTGGCGTCATACTTCTGGAAACGTCCGCGCAACTGGAATCCACTCAAGGGGATCTCGCCCAGACCGCGCCATTGCCGGTTCACCACCTCGAACACTTCGATGATGCGTTCCTGTGCCGGACGGTTCCCTTCCCGCCGCGTGGCGCGCGCATACTGGTTCTCAACTTCGTGGCGGCCTTCTTCCAGTTGGCTCACCGTCATCAAAATGCCGTCGAGAATGTCGAGCGGCTCAAACCCCGTGACGACGATGGGAACTTTGTACTTCTCCGCAATCGGAAAATATTCTTCGTATCCCATGACGGTGCAGACGTGGCCAGCCGCCAGAAATCCCTGCACCACGCAGTTCGACGACGAGAGCAGAGCCTCCATCGCAGGAGGAACCAACACGTGAGAGACGAGAAGCGAAAAATTGTCGACGTGATCGTGATCTGCCTGCCACGCGGCCATTGCATTCGCGGGCGCAGTCGTTTCAAAGCCCACCGCAAAAAATACAACCTGCCGCTCCGGATTCGTTCTCGCCAGTTTCACCGCATCGAGCGGCGAATACACGATGCGCACGTCGGCGCCCTCGGCCTTGGCATCAAGCAGGCTCTTCGTGGACCCGGGCACGCGCAGCATGTCGCCGAAAGAACAAAAAATAACTTCCGGCCGGTGTGCAATCGCGACTGCCTTGTCGATCAATTCAATCGGCGTCACACACACTGGACAGCCCGGACCGTGGACCAGCGTGATATCCCGCGGCAGCAAGTCTTCCAAGCCGCTCTTGACGATGGTGTGAGTCTGCCCGCCGCAGATCTCCATGATCGTCCACGGGCGGGTTACTCTCTTCCAGATTTGTTGCGACAGTTGCTCGGCAGCTTTCTGATCGCGATATTCACTGAGGAATTTCACCGAGTTCCTCCTGAAGTCCACCGAGTTCTTCGAGGTACTCGAAGACGCGCTGCGCTTCCTCTTCGTCAATCACGCTGATGGCGAAGCCCACGTGGACGAGAACATATTTTCCGACTTCGGCTTCGGGGACGTAGGCAAGGTTGATCTCCTTGCGAATGCCGCCGAAGTCGACGCGACCGCGGCGAAATGCAATGTCGCCGTCGTCCATGATTTCAACCACCCGTCCTGGAACTGCAAGACACATGTCGTGGCCTCCCGATCAACCGTAGCGCCGGCGTCCCGCCGGCTGTCGCGAGCGCGTCTCGTGCTCGCACTTGCCAGCACCATGAAACCCGACACGTCATATAATCTGTCGTTCGCCCGCGTCGGAGAAACCGTCCATGTTCACCCCTGATCTCCTCAAGAACAAGCGCATCCTCATCACCGGCGGAGGCACCGGCCTCGGCAAAGGCATGGCCGAACGCTTCCTCGAACTCGGAGCCATCGTCCACATCTGCGGCCGCCGCGAAGAAGTCCTCGAGCAAACCGCAGCAGAGCTCTCGGCCAAGGGAACAATTCACACCATCCCCTGCGACGTCCGCAGCCTCGACGCCGTAGAAGCCATGATCGATTCCATTTGGAGCGAAGCTCCACTCGACATCCTCGTCAATAACGCCGCCGGAAATTTCATCGCCCGCACCGAAGAACTTTCCCCGGGCGCTTGGAACTCCGTGATCGGAATCGTTCTAATGGGCACGCTCAACTGCACGATGGCCTGCGGACGCCGCTGGCTGGCCTCTGAGCACAAAGGCACCGTTCTCAGCATCTCTGCGACGTACGCGCCTGTAGGATCAGCCTACGTCGTTCCTTCCGCGGTCTCCAAAGCCGGAGTCGAAGCCCTCACCCGTAGCCTCGCCGTCGAATGGGGCAACCGCGGAATCCGCATGAACGCCATCGCGCCCGGCCCGATCCCCACGCAAGGAGCATTCTCTCGCGTGCTGCCGCACCCCGGACTTGAGACGCTCGCCCTAGATCGCAACCCCCAGCATCGTTTCGGCACGGTCGAAGAGTTGGCCAACCTCGCGGCATTTCTGGTGAGCGACGGTTCCGGCTACATCAACGGCGAAGTCATTCGCATGGATGGCGGCGAGTTCCTGCAAGGCGCCGGCGAATTCAGCAATCTGGGACGAGTTCTGAAAGAAGAAGACTGGCAGGCAATCAAACCGAAAAAATCAGGCCGGAAAAGTTAGGGCTGTAGGCAGAAGGTTCCCTCTGTGTACTCCGTGTCCTCTGTGGTGAATTTTTTCTTAAAAGCAATTGTCTATCGATCATCCTTCGATGGCATGACAATCGCCTTCAGTAGCAGGTTGATCACGCTCAGCACGATCGCGCCTACAAACGCCGCGAAGAATCCGCGAACCTGAAACCCCGGCACCACTGCCGAAGCCAACTCCAACATCAGTCCGTTAATCACAAACCAGAACAGTCCCAGCGTCACCACAGTCAACGGAAAAGTGATGATCTTCAGCAGCGCGCCCAGCGTGGCGTTGATGAACCCAATCGCCACCGCTGCAATCAGAGCCGCGGCCACCCCGTTGACATGGATACCCGGGACAACCTGAGCCATAATCCAAACTGCAACGGCGCTCAGCACCCAATTCAAAAGAAGTCTCATTCGTGATCTCCAGCTTCAAACTCTCGACGTCAGACTCAATATAGGCTGAGCACAACATCTTGTCATTCCGAGAGCGTCCCGAGCGAACGCAACGCCAACCGAGGAATCCGCTGTCCGGGGTCACACTGCACAAAAATTAATCCCCCATTCGGCGTCATTCACGCCCCATACGGTACACTCTTCAATTCGGCTTCCAGGAGGAATATCATGCCCGATCCAGCCCTCAGCGGCTCAGAATTCAAAAAGCAACTTCGCGCCGGACAGCCCAAGATGGGCCTGTTCCTCAACGCCCACAGCCCGACCGTCGCCGAACAACTCGCCCACAGCGGATACGACTGGCTCCTGGTCGACACGCAACACGGCCCCATGGGCTACGAAAAACTTTCCGCCATGCTGAGCGGCATCGCGAACGGCGGCGCCAAATCTTTGGTCCGCGTCGGCGGATACGCCGACCGTCCCGGCATCCAGCAGGCTCTCGACATGGGCGCCGACGGCGTCCTCATCCCCTACATCAATACCGCGGACGAAGCCCGCGAAGCCATCAGTTGCACGAAATACCCCACCGTCGGCACGCGCTCCGTTTACTTTCCGCAGCGCAGTATGGACAAGGCAGGACTGCTCGGCTACGCCGGCAACTGGAACAACGA
>PMUM01000357.1 GCA_003166855.1 Acidobacteriaceae bacterium
ATTGCGGCGCGGCCTTCGATGGGCAAAACGGCGTTTGTGATGAACATTGCGGAGAACGCGGCGATTGAGGATCAGCAGGTGGTGGGCGTGTTCTCGCTGGAAATGTCGCGCGAGGCGCTGCTGATGCGCTTGCTGTGTTCGCAGGCGCGGGTCGATGCGCACAAGATGCGTACCGGTTCGCTGTGGCAGGACGACACGCGGAAAGTTGTGCGGGCGATGGAGCAACTGGCGCACGCGCCGATTTTCATCGACGACACTCCGGGTATTTCATTGAGCGAGATGCGGGCCAAGGCGCGGCGGTTGAAACAGGCGCAGGGCGGGCGCCTCGATCTGATCATCGTAGATTATTTACAACTGATGTCGGGCGGGGGCAAGCGCTTTGAAAATCGTACGCAGGAAGTTTCGGCGATCTCGCGCGGCCTGAAAGCGCTGGCGAAAGAGTTGAGCGTGCCGGTGATTGCGCTGTCGCAGTTGAGCCGTGCGCCGGAGAGTCGCGGTGGAGATCATCGTCCGCAACTCGCCGACTTGCGCGAGTCGGGATCGATTGAGCAGGACGCCGACCTGGTGATGTTTATTTTCCGCGAAGAAGTCTACAAGCAGGATGATCCGGAATTGCAGGGTAAGGCCGAGATCATTATTGCCAAACAAAGAAACGGGCCTATCGGGAAAGTCAGGATGGCGTTCCTGAAAAATAGCACCCGATTTGAGTCCCTCGCCGAGGGCGGGAGCGACTCAGAGGAGTAGTTGCCGCCTACAGCGGACACTGTAGAAGGTCTCGGTAAGTCCATTAGGGCCTTGGGTTTGCGCCAGCGTCTGGTTTGACACCCTTTGCCTGTGGAAAAGATTGTGGAATTGAAAATCGCATTCCAGATTCCTTTGAGCCAGAACCGAGCGGTCGGTTTCAGGAGGGCGTCATTGCCCCCTTTAAATCCATGAGTAGTAACCAGTTATGCAATTCATCGGACATTAACATGACCCTGGGCTAAATGAGACTGGTTTTCTTCCGGTTTTGAGATTTGCACATTTTGGGGTCAGTGTACTTTCGTTTTCGGCCCGATTTTAGCGGCTTTTTCGCCGGGTGCTAGCGCTTCCGTGAGCGAAAATTGCGGCCGGGCGAATCGGTTTTTCTTCTGCAGACCTAGTACCGCATCGACAATAGAAAGCGCCCACCAGTCACAACTCTTGCCTCTGCCGGAGGAGCGTCGCCGAGCGCGTTGCGCGCCACGAGTAGCTCGGCGAACAGGCGGGCCTCGGGAAGCGAAAGGCGGTCGGCCAGAATGCGGGCCGTAGGAAGATCGGAGTTGGCGAGCTCCGCGGTGGCCTCCGCATAGGGGCGGATGAGCGAAGTGCACAGGAAACTGTTGTTCAGGACCAGTTCTCCAGCCTCAAACGAGTGCTGATAGGGCAGGAAAGCATCGACCGCAACTGCGGCGGTGAGCACTTGTTCCAACTGGCCGGCGGAACGCTCGAGCAGGGGAACGGCGCGTGCGGGCTGCAGATGGGCGAAGGCCTGAGCGACCTGCAACTGCGCCGCAAAGGCGGGTGCACCGGCGGCGCGATTCACCAGGAGTCCGGCGGCTTCCTCAAGCATTTCCTGGGCGAGTGCCGGCTGCTTCGCGACCGCGGCGCTTGAGGCGAACTGCGCCAGGATGGTGGCGCGATCTTCGTCGGGAGTGATTTCTTGCGCGAGTTGGCGGGCGGCAGCGAACTCTCCCTGATTGGCGGCGTTCGATGCCGCTTGTCGAATCGCCTGTTGCAAGACCTGCTCGCGCTGAAACGGATCGGGCAGTTTGTCGGCGATCTGGCGGGCGCGCTGCAAGTCGCCGTTGTTGGCAAACTGCCATGCAACTTGCTGATACAGGTTCGAACGAACACCCTCCGAGGATTGTTCAGCCACGGCGACAAGTTGGTTCGGATCTCCGCTGGCCTGCGCCTCATTCACCTGGTTCCACATCTGTTGTTCCGGGTTGAGGGTGTGAATGTATTCCTCGATCTTTCGGTTCAAGGCCTGCACCCGTCCGGGCGCAAACTGTTCGAAGGCAGAGATCGAACCTTGCAACATGGGCAGAGATGTTGCGGGGAACTCTGAGTTTAGGACAGCCGAAGCCACGGTGTCGGCCAGCGTCTTCAAAGAATCGTCGGGAGCGGCGCCGTTGGCGGGTGAGTTGGCCTGCGAGTTGAGCAGATTGAGTGCGAAGTTAAAGTTGCCGTCTTCCGGGAGACTTGTGCCGCGAACGCGGGCCACGATTTCGTGCAGCAGTTGCGTTCCGGCCTCCGGATCCTTCGCAGAAATCTGGCTCAACAGATTGATGAGTTCTTGAGGCAGGTCGCCGGGAGTTTGCAGGTCTTTCTCCGCGAGGCGCAGGGCGTTGCGAGGATGATGCTCAGCTTCTTGCGCCGCGAGTTCAAGACGCAGGCTGCGCTCTTCGGCTTCTTCCTGTTCAGGATTTCCGATTTGCACAAACGTGCGGGTCGCGTGCATGAAGCTGAGAGCTAATTCCGCATCGGACTGGGCAATCGTTCGCAGCACCATCTGCCACTGTTGGAGCAGCATTTGCCGGGCGTTAGGCGCCGGATTCTCCTGCTGACGAGTGGCGGCTTGCGCGAAGTCGCCGACCATTTGCGTGACCAGACTGCGGGCCTGCGGCTCGTTGCGGCTCCACAGGAGGGGGAACGCCTCGGACGCGACGGCGATGCGGTTTTGAGGGAGGCTCAGGTTCCTGGCGCCGACGAGAACGAGGTCGAGCAGCGTGAGAGCCGCTTGGTGGCGGGCAATGACCTCCTTCTCTTTTTCAGCTTTGGACTTGGCGTCTGCTGGTGAGGAGGCCGAAAGAAGGCTCGACGGGGCAGCTTGTGACGCGGGTGCGGGCTGCAGATCCACGAGTTGCGCGAGAGCGGGCGCGGTCAGGATTACGATTGTGAACGGAACGAGTGCGAAATGGGCCCATCGGTGCATGGATTCCTCCGTCGCGGGTTGGTCTGGCCAAGACCGAGCGGATGGTCGATGGGATAGACCCCAGCGTCAGGCTCGAAGTTCCTGAATCGAGCCTGTCCAGGTTTGATCTTTCAGAATTGATCAGATGGAGGATGGGGCGCGGCAGTTGCCCGGGCTCGGGGCAGTGAAGAAAAGGTCTTCCAGGCTGGAGCCGTTGGGACGCGTCACCAAACGTTTTTGTAAAGACGGGATGGGTTAACGAGTGTGAGGGGGATTTTGCAACATCTCTAACGACGTCGGACGTGTCAAGGGAGATGGGCTTTTTTGTGTCGTTTGCGGAAACACGTTTGGCGTCAGCGCAGACGCACTGGTTCCTTTCGAGAGAGCAACGACCTTGCTTCTTCGATGATTTTCTTCATCATTAGTGGTGGCGTAGCCCACCAGACATCTCTCGGTCAAAATAGGATACCCGCCTCCCGATGGGAGGGGAGTTTGCACAACACATCATGATCGAGCGTGGTACCCGGCAAGTATCTGTTGGGCAGGGCGGCGACTCGGGCACAGCAGTTGAGATCCAGAATCCAGGCGACCAAAAGGCCTCGGTCACTGTCCGCGAGCCAGTTGCCTGCCATTCTTCCGGGGATCCAGCTCCGGGGCACTTTGCCGGCCGGCGGGATCGCGAATTCCGTCGTGACAGGAGACTTCAACAAAGATGGACATACGGATTTCGTCGTCGCTAATGGAGGCACCGACGACTTATGGATTTATTTTGGGAACGGAGATGGGACGTTCGAACTCCCGCGCATCCTCCCCCTGCCCAACGGCTCGACGCCGGTGTTTCTGGCGACGGCTGATTTGCGTGGGATTGGAGTGCTCGATCTGATCGTGGCTGAATCCGATACTTCATCAGTCGGCGTGTTGTTGGGAAACGAGGACGGAACGTTTGGCGTCGAGCAGGACTACTTGCTTCCGCAACCTCCCGCTGCTCTGCCTGAGGTTGTGGCGTCGGTGGCGGGAACGGAGGTGGTTCCAACGTTTACACCATCACCGTGAATGCATCAGCCGCCGGCACGAACACAACCAGGGCGCTTGGAACGATCAATGTAACTGTGACTCACTGACAGAGCCCCTGCTTTCCTGCTTGCTGCCTAATGGAAACCCAATACGCTCAACAAGGCACCGGATGGAATAGTTGACGAGAGGCGATAGCACACAAAACCCCGCAGCTGACTATTCAGGAGGCACGAGCGGGCACTCGCCTGCTCCTGCTAACATTCCTTTTCATCTTTTGCAGCCCACGGAAACCTAGCGCATGCTCGAACTCTCCACGCCCGTCCAATATGTGAAGGGTGTTGGTCCGCGCATTGGGGAAGTCCTTGCCGCCAAGGGGATTCACACCGTCGGCGACCTGCTCCATTATCTGCCATTTCGCTATGAAGACCGGCTGAACCCGCGGGGGATTTCCGAGCTACGCCCGGGCGAGATGGCCACAGTCGTCGGCGAAGTGCGCAATTCCGGGCTGTTCCGCACGCGGAAAATGCCGATTTTTCAGCTGACCGTCGGACAGGGGCGCGCGCGCCTGCGTTGCCTCTTTTTCAATGCGACCTACCTGCAGGACAAGTTCACGGCCGGGCAGATGATCGCGCTCTACGGCAAGGTTGAAGAAGATGAACGCAGCCGTGAGTTGCAGATCATTCAGCCGCAGTTCGAGATCCTGGGGGACCCGACTGACTCCGGCGAGAACGGCGCGGAAAAGAAAGCTGCCGAGTCGCTGGAGATTGGGCGCATCGTTCCCATTTACGAGGCGATCGGACGGCTGACGCCGCGCTGGTTCCGGAAGGCGATTCGCACCGCGCTCGACAATCTCACGCCGGACCTGGCGGACCCGATTCCTGCCGCGGTGCGCGCGCATCTCGGCCTGATTTCTCCGCGGGCCGCGCTGTGGAACGTGCACTGGCCGGAGCCGGGCGAAAGCTTCGAAGCGTTGCAGTCTTCGCGCACGCCGGCGCATATCCGGATGATCTTTGACGAGTTGTTCTTCGTGGAACTGGGGCTGGAGTTGAAGCGGCACCAACAGAAGGCGCAGACCGGAATCGCATTTCGACTGGACGACCGGGTGCGGGCGGCGATTAAGAAGATTCTGCCGTTTCATCCCACGGCCGCACAGAAGCGCGTGCTGAAGGAAATTGCGGCCGACATGGAGAAGCCTTATCCGATGCGGCGTTTGCTGCAGGGGGACGTGGGATCGGGTAAGACGATCGTGGGCTTCGAGGCGGCCATCATTGCGATTGAGAACGGATGCCAGGTGGCCCTGATGGCGCCGACTGAGATTCTGGCGCAACAGCATTATTTCTCGGCGCGGCGGATTCTGGAGAATGCCGGGTACCGCATTGTGCTGCTGACGGGATCGCTGGAGGCGGACCGCAAGCGGGAGGTGCGGCGGCATATCGCGCAGGGAAACGCACAGTTGGTAATTGGGACGCATGCGCTGCTGGAGGAGAAAGTCGAGTTTGCCAAGCTGGGGCTGGTGATCGTGGATGAGCAGCATCGGTTTGGAGTGTTGCAGCGGTTGAAGTTGATGAGGAAGTCAGGGGATGTTGAGGAGACCAGCCGAGCTGCGCTCGGCGGGACGGGCGAAGGCGCCCGTCCCCACACAGATGCCCGTCCCCACATAAACCCCGTTCCCCACATCGTCACTGCTGCACCTGCTGAGCCCGACGTCCTTGTCATGACCGCGACGCCTATTCCGCGGACGCTGGCGCTTACGCTTTACGGCGATCTTGATCTGAGCGTGCTCGATGAGATGCCGCCAGGGCGCACGCCGATCGTCACTCGCTGCGGTTCCGACGACGAATCGCCGAAAGTGTGGGAGTTTGTCCGCAAGCAAGTGACAGCTGGACACCAGGTCTATGTCGTGTATCCGGTGATCGCAGAGAATGAAGAGAGCGAACTGAAAGCCGCGATCAAGATGTACCGCGAACTCAGCGCCAAGGTTTTCGCGGATTTGAAAGTGGGACTCTTGCATGGCCGCCTCGACGCTGAACTGAAAGAGCAGGTCATGCGGATGTTTCAGCGCGGCGAGTTGCAGATTCTGGTCGCGACGACGGTCATCGAAGTCGGTGTCGATGTGCCTAACGCTACCGTGATGGTGATTGAGCATGCTGAGCGCTTTGGCCTGGCGCAGCTGCACCAGTTGCGGGGGCGCATCGGCCGCGGCGCGGCGAAGTCGTATTGCATTCTTATGACGGGAGGGAAAGTCAGCGAAGAAGGTCAACGCCGCCTGGACGCGATGGTGCAGACCAACGATGGCTTTAAGATCGCTGAACTCGATCTCGAACTGCGCGGGCCGGGGGAATTTTTTGGCACGCGTCAGGCAGGGACGCCGAGTTTCCGCGTGACCAACATCATCCGCGATGCGCAGTTGCTGGAGGCGGCCAAGCACGAAGCGGCCTTCGTGGTGGCCGGGCCGAACGCGGAGATCTCTGCCGAAGAAATCAGCCGCGCGCTAGTGCACATGCGGGCGCGCTGGCAGCACACCTATGGGTTGGTTGAAGTCGGCTAGGCGCTGCTGGCCGAAGAAAACCTCGGAACTGATAGAATCGAAAGGATGGCCGGTTCTTCCCAACTGATTCAGATCGAGGTGGGCGCTCCGCAGAGGGTGCCGAAGCCGTCGTGGCTGCGGGCGAAAGCTCCCGTGGGCGAAAACTTCCACAATCTGAAGAAACTGGCGCGCGGAATGGGACTGCACACGGTGTGCGAGTCGGCGCAGTGCCCGAACATCGGCGAGTGCTGGAACCACAAGACTGCGACGTTCATGCTGCTGGGGGATATCTGCACGCGGCGCTGCGGATTCTGCGCCGTGCCCAAGGGACGGCCTGAGCCCATCGACCTTGACGAACCGCGCCGAGTGGCCGAAGCCGTCGCTACGCTGGGACTGAAACATGCGGTCGTGACCAGCGTGAACCGCGACGACGACAACATTGGCAGCGCCCGAATCTTCGCCGAGACGATCCGCGAGATTCGCGAGTTGACGCCCGATTGCCGGGTCGAGGTGCTTATCCCTGATTTTCAGGGGCTGGAAGAGTCGTTGCGGATCGTGCTCGACGCCAAGCCGGACGTGCTGAACCACAATACCGAGACGGTGCCGCGCTTGTATCGCGTGGTTCGCTCCGGCGCGCGCTACGAACGCACATTGGGCTTGCTCGAGAATGCAAAGAAGTTTTCGCCCGGCATGGTCACCAAGAGCGGCGTGATGGTGGGCCTGGGTGAATCTTCGGAAGAACTGATTGAAGTCTTCCGCGATCTGGGCACGCGCGGCGTCGACATTCTTACGGTGGGCCAGTATCTGCGTCCTTCGAAAGATCACCTGCCCATTGCACGCTTCTACGAGCCCCAAGAGTTTGTTTATCTGCGGGATCAGGCTCTGCGCTTTGGTTTCCGCCACGTTGAATCCGGGCCGATGGTTCGGTCCAGCTACCACGCGCACGAGCATGCCGATGCCGCTGCGCTGCCGCGGGCGGTGTCGTAGCTTGCGCCGAACGGGACTCCCCGTCAAAATCGTTTCTTCCGAGATCAACGTTCCCAGTATTAGTATCCCCATCGAACAAATCGGCATCCGGAGGGCTCCGCTCCCGTGGTGACCGTTATTCTGGTAATCCTTGGATTCTTCGCGGGCCTGCTGGGCGCGCTCACAGGGATCGGTGGCGGCGTGCTGCTGACGCCGATTCTCGCGTTGCATTTCGATATCACGATTCGCCAGGCCATTGGGACGAGCCTGGTCGCGGTGATTACGACTTCAGCCGCGAGTTCGTCGGTCCACTTGCAGCGCCACACCACTGATATTCGCCTGGGCATGACACTCGAGTTGGCGACCGCATTCGGCGCAGCCGTCACGGCGTATCTGGTGGGCTACTTTAATCGCAATGCGCTCGAGGGATTGTTTGCAGGATTTTTGCTGTACAGCGCGATCACGATTCTGACTAAGGGCGGCAAAGTGAAGCCGCTGGAAGACGAGTCTGCTTTCATTGTCGACGAGACCGTGATTCCACCGTACGAGCCGAAGCGCTATCCGCTGGGACTCGCGGCGTCGTTGGTGGCGGGCGCGCTCTCGGGACTGCTGGGGATCGGCGGCGGTCCGATCAAAGTCCCGGTCATGTATATCTTTATGAACGTGCCGCTGATGGTGGCCACGGCTACTTCGAACTTCATGATCGGCGTGACTGCAGCGGCCAGCGCCATGGTCTATTACCGGCGCGGCGACATTCTGGTGCAATATGCGGCGCCGCTGGCGGTGGGAGTGTTTGTGGGATCGCTCTTGGGCGCGCGTCTGGCTCCACGGATTCACAACAAGGTCGTGGTGTATCTGCTGGTCGGCGTGATGTTCTACCTGGCGGGACACCTGATTGTGCACCTGATGCAGGGGTGGCTATGAGCGAGGTACGCGAACCCGGCTTCGATCGCATCGTGGCGCTGGTGCTGCGTACCGGAGCCTTCAGTTGTTTCTTCGTCATGCTGGCCGGGCTGATTACGGGATTGTTTGTCCATGGCCGTATTCCGCTCGGCATTGAGCGCGCGGGCGTTCTGCTGATGCTGGCCACGCCGGTCGTGCGCGTGATCGTAGCCTGCTTTCTATTCTTTCGGGAGAAAGACATGAAATATGGATGGATCTCGCTGGGCGTGCTGGTGATTCTGATGCTGGGGACGGTGTTCGGGATTGGGGAACACTGAGAGAGCCAAAATCCCCACGTCTCGCAAAGGACGCGAGACATGGGGCACCCGCCTGAAGCCGTGCCCTTCCCAAGCCTTCCTGCCCATTACTAGAAGATGTGCAGCTTGATGCTCAGGTATTTCTTCGGGTTTTCGCGGACGGACTTCACCAGGTCGCGCGTCTCGGTCAGCATCTGGTTGGCGTTGTTGTAGAGGGCTTCATCTTTGAAGAGCTTGCCGGCTGTGCCCTGGCCGGCTTCGAGTTCCGTGGTCAACTCTGAAAGTTTGCTGATCGTGTTGTCGAGCTTCTTGGCCAGTTCCTCATCCTTCGTCAACTTCCCGATCGTGCCCTTGCCGGCGTTGATGTCGTCGGTCAGCTTCTTCATGTTGGCGATAGTGTCGTTGGCGTTGTTGTAGAGCGCGGGATCTTTCAGGAATTTTCCGGCGGTGCCTTTGCCCTGCTGGAGATCGTCAATCACGCCATTCATCTTGTCGAGCGTGGCGATGAATTTGTCGTAGGCATCGTTGCGGCTGATCAGCCGTCCCAAGCTGCCTTCCCCGCTGCCCACTTCGTGTACGATCCCCTGGAACTCCGCGACGGTCGAGGAGAAGCGGTTGTAAAGCGTCGGATCGTAAATGAGTTTTCCGAGCGATCCCTTGCCGCTTTCGGCGAAGGCCAGAATGCGGTCTGCGCGCTTCAAAAGAGCGTCCATGTTTTCCAGGGTGCTCTGGCTTGCGCGTACCACCTGGTTAAAGTCGGGATGCACCTGCGTGGGCAGCGTGTCTCCATCTTGCGCTGGAGGACCGACGGCCTGGGCGCTCTCGATATCGAGATAAGTTTCGCCGAGCACGCCCGCGGTGTCGAGTGAGGTTACCGAATCGCGGCGCAAGTCGTAGCCGTATTTCGTGCTGAGTTTCATCGTGATTTCGACGGGAGTGAGTTGCTTGTCTTTGTCGGGCACGATGCGAATGTTGGTCACGTTGCCGATGTCGACGCCGCTGAGACGGACGGGGGCGCCTTGGCGGAGGCCCTGGGCGTTGTCGAAATAGGATTTCAAGGTGATGCGAGGGGTGAAGAACCCGGAGGTTCCGGACATTAAGAACAGCAGAAAGCCCAGCGTCAGACTGGCAATGATCACCGTGAGCCCAACGCGCAGTTGCGACCACTTGAGCTGCTTCTGGCTAGGCAAATCGTTTCCTCATGATGCCAGTCTGGATGGAACTCGCCGGTTGCGCGAACAGCTCAGGGTCGCAACCAGGTCCTCGCAGCATAATAACAAAAACCAGAGCCGGGCCTAGGCCGCTTTCGTGCGCAGGGCAGGCGTCAGCAGCAGGGCGAGCAGGTACGCGGCGGCTCCGCAAGCCAGGGTGACGTTCAATCCGAACTGGATGGCGACGACCATGGCCAGTACCGATCCGAGCACGCTGGCCGCCGCGTTCATCGCCCAGGCCCACTCGACGGAATTGTCGGAGGCGCCTTGACCGGAGGGGAATTCCGGAGCGGGCAGGGTAGCGAGCGCGCGAAGGCCCGTGGGGAAGGGCATGCCCATAACAAACCCCAACGGGACAAGCAGAACACCGCTTACCAGCAAGCGATAGCCGAAGTCCAGCCCAACCAGCGCGGCCAAACGGCCGGGCAGGAAGAACACGTCGGCGAGAATCGTCAGGATGACGAGGACAAGCGGAACCCAGGCCAGATTGGTGCGAGGCAGCCAGAGTCGTGAGAACAGGCTGCCTGCTCCGCTGGAGATCATCAGCAAGAAAATCACGACAGTGAGTGCGTAGGTCGGGTGGCCGAGGAATAGCACGAAGCGCTGGATGAAGGCGATCTCCACCAGAATATAGCCCAGGCCCACGGCAACGAAGTAGAGCAACGGGAAGGGCGATTGGCGGGCGTTCCGGCGTCGCAAGGCCAGAGGCAGAATCAGAAATGCCAGCACCGCAATTAGCGAAATCACCAGCACAAGGAGGAGGACCAGCACGCCCAAGTTCACTTTCCAGTCGATGCCCTCGCTCAAACCTTTTTCGCCGAGGATTTGCCCGGCCTTCAGCGTGAAGAAAAAGAAAGGTGCGTTGTCGGTCACGGGCGCAACGTTGTAGGCGTACGTGCGCGCGAAGCTGTAGGGATCGTTGCTGGCTATCAAGTCGGAGAACGGATTCTGCCCGGGCTGCGACGGCAGATACAGCGGGTCGAGTTCCGAGTAGTGATCGAAATGCGTGATCACCGCCGTCTCTTCCGCCGGAGTGAACGGAGTCTTTTTGGCCAGCACGACGACCGGGATGCCATCCGCGTCGAGCTCACCCTGAGAGGCGACGATGAAGTTGCGGGCGGGATTCGCAACTCCAAGGCGATGCAGAGCCTCCATCGCCACCGCGACGACGCGCAAAGCTTCGCGGGGATGGCGGAATTCCCAGCGAGTGATGGCAATCATTCCGTCGGGCTTGAGATGATTGAAATATTCGCTGAACGCCTCGACCGTATAGAGATTGTTTTCGCTGAGCGCGAACGCGCCGGCGGCGGTCGAGGCCCAGGTGTCGACCAGGGTCATCTGCACGACATCAAAATGCTGCGGAGTCGAGCGCAGAAACGAGCGGCCATCGGTCACGTGGATATGCACGTCAGGCCGATCGTAGAGATGCTGAGCGTAGTCAGCGTACCGCTCGCGCATGATGGTGGTGGCGATGATGGGATTGATCTCAATCCCGGTCACGCTCGGACTGCCGTTGGCCACGGCGCGCAGAACGTCGACGCCGCCGCCGGGACCGATGATGGCGAACTCTCCGTGGGGACGAAGAACGTTGGCCAGTGCGGGCGGCGCGGCCATCAGGTTGTGCTCCCACAGGGTGCCCTGCCAGTGCGCCAGATCGGCGTTCATGATGTAGGTGGAAGCGTCGGCGTCGATGACGATGGCTTTGGCTTGCCCCTGGAGGTCGACCTCCACGCGCGAGAGCGCATTCCAGCGCGCAAACTCCACCCACGCGGGATCGCGGAACATACCCTTGGCGTACACCACGTCGATGAGGCGTCCGGAGTAGTTCGCGCCGATCAAGACGACCAGAGCGAGCGCGAGCAGAGCGGCATTTCTGCGCTGCGAACGGAACTCGGCCCAGATGGTGCCGGCCGCGGCCATCGTGGCTCCGGCAACGAGAATCACACTGGGTCCGCCCACCCAGTTCAGCAAGGGGACGACGGCCAGGCAGGCCAGCGCTCCGCCGCAGAGATCGGCGCCGTAGAGTCGCGGGATGCGGCGTGTCTCGCGCGCGAAGACGACGGCGAAAAGAAGTCCGGTGAAGAAGAAGGGGACGGCCGCGGCCAGATAGAGCACCGTGAGCCGGGCGAAGTTTCCCCACGAGACTCGCAGCGCGACCGGAACATGCAGCACGATCTCCAGCACTACGAGTATGACCACGGAATTCGCCATGCACAGCCGAGCGGCGAGCGTGCGTGTGTCGGTGACCGCCAGCCGCGCCTTCAGCAGATAGGCGAACACGCCCCCTGCGCCCAGCCCAAGCAGGGCGATGGAAATCGCGAGGAATGCAAAGTGGTAGAAGAGCACGACAGAAAATAGTCGGGTCAGCGCCAGTTCCAGCAGCAGGGCGGAGAAACTGGTGAGCGCGAGACCCGCAAGCAGGGTTTTTTCCGGAATTTCGGTGCTGCTCGAAGTTGGGATAGGAGTCGAAGTGATAACGGGCATAAATGAATAGGAAGGCGACAGTCTAGCAGATGGGGGCGGCAGGTTTTGCGCGAGTCGGCGCGTGGAGCGCCTTAGCTCTCGAGGATGACTTGCGCGATTGCCTGTTCCTGGGTGTGTGAAATCGACAGTGCGGCATTTTTCACGCCGAGTTTCGCGGCGAATTCTGCAGCCTTGCCGTGGAATGCAATGGTCGGACGGCCACCCGGCATGCGGACCACTTCGCAATCGCGCCACCGTACGCAATGGTTCCAGCCGGTGCCCAGAGCCTTCATGGCTGCTTCCTTGGCTGCGAAGCGAGCCGCGTAACGCTCCATGCGATTTGCCTTGGAATCGCAATAGCGCATCTCTCCCGGAGTGTAGATGCGCTGCAAAAAACGCTGGCCGAAACGCTCGATGGACTGGCGGATGCGGGGAACTTCTGCGATGTCGATGCCTGTGCCTACGATCATGACGCGGATGCCCTCGGCATTGAATCTTACAGCAACCGATCTCCACGATAGATCAGACGTCCGTCAACGATGCGGGCTTCCGCCGTCAGCGTATGAGGTTTGACTAGGCCCTCAGCATCGATGTGTAAGACTTTATGCTCATGGGCGACCAGCCAGTCGGAAATCAGCATGCGGTGGCAGCGGAAATATAGGCGCTCGGCGCACATGTACACGGTGCGGGAGCCTTCGGCGAGTGCGAGTAGATTGGCCATGGCATGTTCGAATTCCGGCGAGAGCATGTAGTCCGCATAGTTGCGGAAGCTCTGGTTGCGCAGGCCAACGTTGGGCGATTCCTCGAGGGTCTTCTTGCGATAGCCTCCCAGCGCCTTCATCCACACATAAGGGATTCCCGCCGCCGGCAAAGTCTGTTCCAGCGATTCGCGATTGAATTGAGGCAGCCGCCGCGACATGGGGAACGCGCGGATGTCCACGAGATTCTGAACCTGATGCGCCCGCAGCGTGCCAATCAAGTCTTCGATGGTGCGAGTGGAATGCCCGATGGTGTAGAGAACGGCCAATAGTCCTTGGATGCGGAGGGTCTAAGACACGATTCGTTCGAGCGCAACTGCGATGACCGGATCCTGGTCGGCAAATACAGTGCGCAAATCCAGCAGGACTCGTCCTTGTTCCACACGGGCAATGATTGCCGGATCGGACGCGCGTAGACGGGCGGACAACTCGTCGGCGCTGAGGCCTTCGCAACTCAAAGCCAGCAGGCGAGTCGGCAGGACTGATGAGGGCGCGGCGCCGCCGCCGATGACTGATTCGCCATCGATAATCTCGATGCTAAGTTTCGGCGACACGACCTGCGCTGCCAACGCTTCGGCGCGCTTACCGATTTCTTCTTTCGTCAGGCGCATCATCTTCAACGCGGGAATGCCGTCGTGGTCGCGTTTCACATAAGCGAGCAACGTTGACTCGAGTGCGGCGTAGCTGAGTTTATCGACGCGGAGGGCACGGAACAGGGAGTTGGCGCGCATGCGGGTAACTAGATCGGCGCGGCCACTGATCAATCCGGCTTGCGGGCCGCCCAGCAACTTGTCGCCGCTGTAGGTGACGATGTCGACGCCGGTGCGCAGGCTGTCGAGCACGCTGGGTTCGCCACTGATGCCGAAGTTCTGCAAGTCCACGAGCGCGCCACTGCCGAGATCTTCCATCAGCGGGAGGCCACGCTTTCGGGATAGTTCCACCAGTTCGGCGGTTGAGGCCTTTTCGGTGAAGCCGGTGATCTCGAAATTCGATCGGTGCACGCGCAGCAGGAGGCGCGTGCGGTCAGTAATCGCCTTTTCGTAGTCAGTGACGCGCGTGCGATTGGTGGTGCCGACCTCACGAAGCGTTGCGCCCGACTTCGCCATGACGTCTGGAATGCGGAAGGAGCCGCCGATCTCGACTAATTCGCCGCGAGAGACGATGACTTCGCCGCCTTCGGCCAGGGTGTTTAGTGCCAGCAGGACTGCGGCGGCGTTGTTGTTTACGACGATGGTCGAGACACTGCTCGCAGCTTCCGCCGGGCTTCGCCCCTTCGGCTCGCTGGGCTCGCCCAGAGCAGGCTCCGGCTGGACGGCCGAGGCGGCCGTCCCTACATGAGCTGATATCGCGCCGTCACTGAGCAGGCTGCGGAAGAGGCGATCTACGTGAATATCCCGCTTGCCGCGCTCACCGGCGTCGATGTCGAACTCGAGATTGGAAAAGCGTCCAGCGGTTTCGCGGATGTGCGCCAGGGCGGACTCAGCCAGCGGGGCGCGGCCCAGGTTCGTATGCAGAATGACCCCAGTCGCGTTGATCACCGAGCGCAGGGAATGTCCGAGTGCATGACGCAGCTGTCCTTCGATTGCGGCTGCGATTCCCGTAAGGGCTAGTTGCAGCGCTGATTGATTCAGCAAGCCAGAAGCAATTTCACGCCGCAAGCGAGCGACCACCGAACGCGCAGCGTCGGTGACCGGCGCAATTCCGTGGCCGGCTGCGAGAGCTTCTACGCCGGGTATCCGCAGAACTTCATCGACCGACGGCAGTTCGCGAAAAAGCGCCGATTTCGCCGTGGTTTTCATCTTCGGATTATGCCATGAAAACTGCGCCACGCACCCCTCGGGAAGCTAAAGCGTGTGCAGGTAGGCGAGCAGATCCTGAATATCCTGCGAGTTCAGTGTCTGGCTGTAGCCGGGCATTTCATTGCGGCCGAGGCGGATGATATCGGTGACGCGCTCATCGTTGGCGGGCAGCCCACTGAGGGAAAGATATTTGTGCTGGAACATCCCCTTGAGCCCCGGGCCTTTCTTGCCGCGGGTGGAGTACGGTTCGTGGCAGCGGTCGCAGCGGTCGTCGTAAATTCTGCGGCCGGCGGATTGCTGCGGGTTGAGGCCCAGTTCAGCGTCGGACTTGCGCGGCTCCACGTCGCACGCGAAGAGCGCAGTCAATGCGAGCAGAGCAACCAGCGCTCCGAAGTAAACGTTCTTGCCACTAGTCCCCATGAACCGACCTGTCCGCCGGAAGTCTTGCAATTTCATGAACCATCCCTCGATCGTGCCATAGGCGCGCTGCAAGCCGCTTTACAATAATAAGACAGAGCACGGACAAGCCCACCCCATGACAGTTGCCATCAAGCATGTCTACGAATCCGCGTCGCGCACCGACGGAGCGCGTGTGCTCGTCGACCGGTTGTGGCCGCGTGGTCTCACGAAGGCCAAGGCCGCGGTCGATGAGTGGCTGCGCGATCTGGCGCCGTCTGACGAACTGCGCCGCTGGTACCACGCGCGGCCCGATCACTGGCAGGACTTTCGCAAGAGATATCTGAAGGAGCTGTCGCTGCCGGAGGCCCAGGAACCGCTGCTCCTGCTTTACAAGCTTGCCCACAAGAGAAAACGCGTGACCCTGCTGTTTGGCTCGAAGAACGAGACCAACAATAACGCGGTCGTCCTCAAGGAATTGCTCGATGGAATGCGCAAGCCTCCGACGGGAACGGGTCCGGGAGCGATTGGCGTCATGCGGCGCGAGGCTGCTGTGCGCCGCAGGTAGCGCCGTCACACGCAGAGTCCGTTCTGCACTCTTCATTTCGATTTAGAATCGGTGCCGCATGAGATCTGTCTTTCAATGGAGCATCGGCGCGCGCGCTCTCGAACTGGGCAAGCGCACGCTGATCATGGGGATCGTCAATGTGACGCCGGATTCGTTCTCCGACGGTGGGCAGTTTCTGGATCGCGACCAGGCTGTCGCACACGCGGAGCGATTGCTCGAAGAAGGCGCAGACATTCTCGATATCGGAGGCGAGTCGACGCGGCCGGGAGCGCGGGTCGATGCCGATGTTTCGAAGCCAGCTGAGGAGAAGAAGGGTCTGGCAGGGAATCTCAAGGTGAGTGCAGTGGGGGTGAGTGCATCGGCAGTCAGCGTGGAAGAAGAACTCAAGCGCGTGCTGCCGGTCATCGCCGAGTTGAAGAAGAAGTATCCCGCTGCTGTACTCTCCGTCGATACCTACAAAGCGGACGTCGCCCGCGCGGCCGTAGGCGCCGGAGCGGAGATCGTGAATGACGTCAGCGGATTCCGCTGGGACGCGCGCATGGCCAAGACCGTTGCTGAGTTGAAATGCGGCGCCGTTCTGATGCATATGCGAGGACGTCCCGAAGAGTGGCGCACGCTGCCGCCACCGGGGGACATCGTGCTGCTGGTGAAGCGCGAACTCAAGGAGTGGGCCGAGAAGGCAGTGCTGGCGGGTGTGAGACGGGAGCGGATCGTGCTCGATCCCGGCTTCGGATTCGGGAAAAGCTTCGATGAAAACTATCCGCTGCTCGGGCGCTTCAGCGAATTGCAGGCGGCTGGATTCCCGCTGCTGGCGGGCACTTCGCGGAAGTCATTTATTGGCCGGACGCTGGGACGAGACGGTAAGGACGTTCCTCCCGAGGGCCGCCTCTACGGAACCCTTGCTACCCAGACTGCACTGATTCTCAAGGGCGTGCACATTTTGCGCACGCACGACGTGAAGGCGGCGGTGGAAGCGGCGCGCGTTGCGGATGCGATTTTGCAGGCGCGCTAGGTCCGGGGCTAAGATCCCGGCTCCGCGGGCGAGACGCCCCCGGGACAGCCGGCAGGATGCCGGCGCTACTTTTTTCTGCTGCATTTGGAGAACAGGGCGCCCCTACAGCCAAAACCCGATGTAAGAATTGTCAATCTTCTCGGCGGCAACCGCAATAGTCGAAAGGGCGCTTGAGGTTGCGTACCCAGCGTTCCGATGAAGAGAGGAGGTCCTAGAACGCTTTGCCGGAATCGAGCAGGATGGTAACTGGCCCCTCGTTGACCAATTCCACTTGCATCATTTCCTGGAAGCGTCCGGTTTCGCAGCGCAGGCCGGAGGCCCGGACGCGCTCGACAAAAAACTCATACAGCCGGCGGGCGTGTTCTGGCGGCGCCGCGGCATCGAAGGATGGGCGCTTGCCGCGGCGCACATCTCCGTACAGAGTGAACTGCGAGACCACGAGCACGCTGCCGCCCACGTCCTGAACGCTCCGGTTCATCTTTCCGTCGACGTCCTCGAAGATGCGCAGGCCCGTAATCTTCTCAGCGAGATATGTGGCGTCGGTCTCGGAGTCTTCGTGGCCCACGCCCAGCAGAACCAGCAATCCGAGGCCGATCTCGCCGCTCGTCCACCCGTTGTTGGTCTGATCGTTGATGGTGACTTTGGCGCGGCTCACGCGCTGCACGACGGCACGGCACGCATTCCACTTCGCCTCTCAGTGACCTGCTTCGGTCAACATCGATTCATGCCCGGCAACACACTGCCAGCGCCCTTCGCGGTACACGTACACATCGGTGAAGCGCACTCTGGCCACGATCTTGCCCTGCGCGTTGATGGCTGTCGCCAGTCCCCGGATGTAGCCGAAATCACCCTGCACATGCGCGTGCAAATCCGAGAGCGCGTGGTGCACGGCGGGATGTTCGCCGGCTTTTGCCAATGCAGTGGCGCGGTCGGTCAGTGCGCCGTCCGGTCCGGCATCCTCGAACTCGTCCGCCAGAATGCAGCTCAGACTTGCTGTATCCCGTTGCTCCAAGGCGCGGGCCCATGTCTGCTCGATGTGCATCAAGGCGTCGTTGTCCCGTGCTTCGCCCTTGGGACACGGGGCCGCAACAGCCAGGGGACAAAGCAGCAACACCCACAGTGCGTATTTCACGCCGAACTCCTCAGGATAAGCGCCTAACCGACCCATCATACCCCGGCGGACGTTTGACCCCGGCAACGCCCTGCCTTTAGGATTCAAGTGTGCAATTCCAAGTCAGCCGAGGCTTTGCCACAAGTGGCAGGGCCCTTCCTTTACACTAATTCACCGGGACAATTACACTACACACTCGCCTTTTTTCGTATCGCAGTGCGTAAGACGTAGCGAAATTGTGGAGGGCCAAAGCCCGAGCAGAAACCAGCGCTGCAATTGCGCAGCGCAAACAAACGAATTCAAATCTAATCGAGGCAAGCGAGGAGACACATGGCAGCCGTAGAAGAGAAGGTAAAACAGATTATCGTGGAGCAGTTGGGAGTGGATGAGGGCGAAGTCACCTCGAGCGCGTCGTTCGTGGACGATCTGGGCGCGGATTCGCTGGACACCGTCGAACTGGTCATGGCGTTCGAAGAAGCGTTCGACATCGAAATCCCCGATGAGGACGCGGAGAAGATCCGCACCGTACAGGACGCGGTCGACTACATCGGCAAGCACGCGAAAGCGGGGAAATAGTTGGGACGCAGGGTCGTAGTTACAGGTCTCGGATTGATCTGTGGCGTGGGCAATACCACCGACGTGGTGTGGAAGGCCCTGCTCGCGGGCCAGAGCGGTGTCGGACGCATCACCGGGTTCGACCCCACGGCCTTCGCCTGCCAGATTGCCGCCGAGGTCAAGAACTTCGACCCTCTGAATTTCATCGAGAAAAAAGAAGTCAAGAAGATGGGACGCTTCATTCACGTGGCTATCGCTGCCGCGGATGAAGCGCTGAAGATGTCGGAACTGAAGATCACCCCGGAGAACGACGAGCGCGTTGGCGTTCACATCGGGTCGGGGATCGGAGGGTTTGACATCATCGAACGCGAGCATACCGCGCTCATGGAGGGTGGCCCGCGCAAGATCTCGCCGTTCTTCATTCCTGCCGCCATCATCAACCTCGCTGCCGGACAGGTTTCCATGCGCTGCGGGGCTAAAGGACCGAACGAGGCCACGGCCACGGCTTGCACCACCAGCGCGCATTCCATTGGAGATTCGTTCCGCATCATCCAGCACAACGATGCCGATGTGATGATTGCCGGCGGCGCCGAGGCCGCCATCACTCCCATGGGCGTGGGCGGATTCGCCGCCATGCGCGCGCTCTCGACGCGCAACGACGCACCGGAGAAGGCGAGCCGTCCCTGGGATCGTGACCGCGACGGCTTTGTGATCGGCGAAGGCGCGGGGATTTTGATCCTGGAGGAGTTGGAATTCGCCCGCAAGCGCGGCGCCCGCATTCTGGCGGAGATCGCGGGATACGGCATGAGCGGCGATGCCTACCACATGACCCAGCCCGCGCCCGAGCATGAGGGCGGATTCCGCGTGATGCGTAATGCAGTGCGCGATGCCGGCGTGACGCCCGACGTTGTGGGATACGTGAACGCCCACGGCACTTCGACACCGATCGGCGACACGCTGGAAGCGCACGCCATCCGCAACTTTTTCGGCGGGCGCAAGGTCGCAGTGAGTTCCACGAAATCGATGACCGGGCATCTGCTCGGTGGGGCGGGAGGACTTGAGGCCGGCATCACGGTGCTGGCCTTGCGCGACCAGATCTTGCCCCCCACTATCAATCTGGAGAATCCTGATCCTGATACTGCCGGAATGGATCTGGTTCCGAACCACGCGCGCAAGGCTGAATTGGAATACGCGATGTCGAACTCATTCGGCTTCGGCGGGACCAACGGCGCGCTGTTGTTCCGGCGCTGGACCGAATAAGAATCCTAAAATCTCCTCGTTGGCGTTCTTTCATCCTCTGTGTCATTCACTCCAAACACCTGATTTGACGCGGGTTTCGGCTCGTAATGTCCCTTCTCTCGCATTCGCGGAAAAAGTAACGCGACTTTGGTACTTCGCCCGTTGGCCCTTTGTGTCTTTTCAACGATGGCGAACGCCCCCACAATGGATTTCGAAAGTGGAGTCTTCCCCCAACTTTATGGATAAAGCTTTCGCCACAAATTTCACCCCCGCCCCGTTCATCCGAAAAACCGCTGCCCGCACTGCACTTGTCGGCTTGACTGAGCCAGCGCGTGCATTGCTGTCGGAAGGATTCCGCCAGTTCGGCATTGAAACTGTGGTCGTGACCACAAATGCCGTTGAGCGGCTGAAGAAGGAAAAATTCGAGGCATGCGTACTGAGCCTGGGAGAGGGCGCCGATGCCGTGATGGAAGCGGCCCGCTCATCCCCGTCGAACAGCCGCTGCGTGATTTACGGAGTCGGCGGTAACGCGCAACAAGCCATGAGCTACTCCAAATTCGGTATCAACGCCATGTTCAGCGAGCCGCTGGAGCGGCCGGCCGCGCTCAAGCTGATTCGCGCCACGCGCCTGCTGGTGCTGCATGAATTCCGCCGGTACGTGCGCATCCCGGTGATGACCGCGGTCTCTCTCGTTGGCGACGGCCGTCGCGTCTCCGCGAGCAGCATCGAAATCAGCAGCGGGGGCATGTCGGTCAAAAGTGCCGAAGATTTTTCCATTGGCGCGAATGTGGAGGTTTCCTTCGCGCTGATGACCTTGCCCCGCGTTAATCTGAAAGGGGTCGTGAGCTGGTGCAAGCCCAAGTCGATCGGAGTGCGGTTCGCCTCCGCCGACGAACACCGCCAGAGGATCAAGACCTGGATCGATTCGTACCTGGAAAACTGACGACCGCGTGACGCGGACTTTCGCTCGCTTCGAATCGTCCGACGAGATTTATGGCCGACCCGGCAGTTGCACGCTTCCTATCCCGCAACTTGATCATCTGCTTAGTTTGTTTAGTGACGGCCGTCTCCGCTCAGGAGACTTCGAAGGCGGAGGGATTTCATTGGGATTGGCGGAGGGCCAAAGAGTTATCTCGGCAGGACAGCATCAGCAAATCGAGTGACTTGTCGGACGTCGAGCGAGCCAGCTTAATCGGAGCTGTGCTCTCTCAACTAAGTAACTTCCACTCTCACTTGGATAGTCTTGGCGAGCAAGAGTTGCAAAAGGACGCCACAGACGCGCGCATTGAGATGATCGATCTAGGTGGCGATGGCAGGAAAGAGGCAATTGTACAGGCGGTCGGTATTGTGCCTTGCAGCGTCACCGGGAACTGCGATTTCTGGGTTTTCAAGCGAAGCGGTCAGGGATACTCCGTAATTCTTCACGGCATTGCGCAGAGCTTTACGATTCAGCCAACTCACACCAACGGCTGGAGCGACATTGTCCTTGTAAGGCATGGTTCAGCAACTGTAGCTGGCTTGAAGGTATACCGATTCAGTGGCTCGGTATACCGACGTCACGCCTGCTACGACGCAAGCTGGCAATATCTGGGCAGGGATGGTGAATCTCACCGTCTAGAGGACCCGCAGATAACACGTTGCTCTAAGTAAGTGAGCGTCGATCCACGCGCTTAGGCGGCCTCTCGTGCCGTTACAATATCTTTGTGCCTGAAGCCAGCACTCGCATTGCCGCGGCGCCCGCGTTACCTCCCATCGACCCCCAGCGTTTCACCCTTCGCCAGCGCATCGTGCTGCGCATCATCATCTTTCTAGGCCACTCCGTCATTCGCCTGATCGGGCCGACCCTGCGCGTCGCTGTGTCTTACGAGGAAGGCGCCCAGAAGACATTAGATCAGCGCCCATTGATCGCCTCTTTTTGGCATTCCTGCATGATCCCGGCGACCTACATCTTCCGCGACATGGGCATCCGGGTGATGAGCAGTGATAGTTATGACGGCCAGTACATGGGCCGAATCATCCACAACTTTGGCTTCGTCGCGGTGAAAGGATCGAGCAGCCGCAATGCCGTGCGCGCCCTACTCGGCTTGCGCCGCGCGCTGGAAGAGGGCTGGACTGTAGCCTTCACTCTCGATGGTCCACGAGGTCCGCGCCACAAAGTAAAGCCCGGACCGGTCGCGCTCTCTCGGTCGTCTGGATTGGCGATGACCATGTTCCACGCGGCCGTCGACAAAGCCTGGGTCCTCAACAGCTGGGACCGCTTGATGATCCCGAAGCCTTTCTCCCGGGTGCTGGTGTGCTTCGGTAAGCTGATCCGCGTGCCGGAAGGCGCGACCGACGAAGAGATGGAGCGCTACACAGGGGAACTGCAGGCGTCACTGGACCGGGTTTGTGAATTTGCCGAGGCGAACGTGAGTCGGGTGGGGAGTAGTGAGTTCCCGCATTACAAGCAGAGATAAGGGGAAATAGCGTGATTACGGAACATTGTTGATTGCTGATTGTTGATTGCTGATTGAAAACTCTTGGTGCAATCAACAATCAGCAATCAAAGATGGAAATTACCTATTCCAGGGTTGAGCCCAGCTGCTGGTATTTGTATTTCTTCCCGTCCCAGTAGATGACGGACGACGTGTCTTCTCCCTCGCCCTTTTCCTCCATATAAATCCCGAGGATCGTTTTTTTCTTCAGGGCGAATCTTTTCACGGTCAGCGTCTTGAAGGGCAGATTAATCAGAAGGAATTTGGCCTTAGGCTTCTCGGCGCGCCACGCGTCCTTGTCCGCGCCGTGAATAATGAGCAGGCTGATGCCGCGGCGATCGGGTTCGTCGGAAGCAAACGTGGAGGTGACCTTCACATCGCTATAGCCCAGGAAGCTGTCGTAGGGATCGGCGACCACGAAGCTGTATTCGTCCTTGTCAGCCATCGGGTTTTTGCATTTCGCAGCGACGAGCAGATCGTCGACGCCGTCGTCATCCAGGTCAGCGACAAACTGCGGCGGTCCGGGCAAGAGCGAGCAATTGTCCCCAAACTGTTTGTGGATGAGTTCGTCGGTGACTGCGGGCGACGGATGAGTCGCGTGCGCTGGCGGCGGAGGCGGCTGTTTTTTCTGAGCAGCAGCGGCGACCGTTAACAAGAGAGCGAGAGCTGGGAGGAGAAGCCATTTACTGGACGACATAGATTTACTCTAGACCCGTTTTGTGGGGTCGGGAAGAGACAGAGTAGTGACGGAGGTAACGACGGTCAGCAGCATGCGTCGCGGCAGACATTCATTTCCCTTCTGTCATCCTGAGCAAAGCGAAGGACCTGTGCACTTTGTCGGTGCCACACCAGCTGCCAAAAAGTGCACAGATCCTTCGACCCGCACAGAACGCGGGCCTCAGGATGACAAGTCGATAGTGGCTCAAATCGAACCTCTACCGACAAGTCCGACTACTTGCGGAAGTGCTCCCAGCCTTTCGGATCAAGCTGGTAGGCGACGCCCTTGAGATTGCGGACGAGAATGAGTCGCGAACGAGTGATGTGGCCGATGTGGGTGACCGCGACCCCGGCAATGTGAGGGGGGATACGCTTGCCGGGCCGAGCCGTGAAGAGCAGTTCGTAGTCCTCGCCGCCGTGGAGGGCCAGGTCAAGGTCGACTTCGCGCGCCGGTCGACCCACGCTGGCTCGGGGAATGAGTACCGACTCGACCTCGGCTCCAACATCACTTTCTTCGCAGAGGTGGGCGAGGTCGGTGGAAAGCCCGTCGCTGGTGTCAATCATGGCGGAGGCCAGGCCCTTCTCGCGGAGAATACGTCCGAGTTCGACACGGGGCTCGGGATAGAAGTGCCGGGGATAGTCGCGGGGCCTCACCTTCTTCTGAGGCTTGGTCCTCATCTGCACGATTGCGGCCGCCGAGCCACCCAGTTCGCCGCTGACAAAGATGCGGTCGCCGGGGCGGGCGCCGGAGCGCAGAACCGACTTCCCCTTGGGCGCGGTGCCGACCACGATGATGTCGGCCAGGATCCCGTTGGGCGATTCCGCTGTGTCGCCTCCGGCGAGGGTGACGCCGAATCTCTCCCCGAGACTGATCAGACTGCGGGCAAAGCGCCCGACCCAGGCCTGGGGCAAGTCGCGGGGCAAGGCCAGCGAGAGGAAGGCTGCGACCGGTTCGCCGCCCATAGCGGCAATATCGCTCAGCCCGCGGGCCAGGCAGCGGTGGCCGACCGATTCCGGCGGATGCCAGTCGCGCCGGAAGTGAATGCCTTCCAGCGTCAAGTCGGTCGTGATCAGGGATTCTCTTCCCGGCAGCAGGCGCAGCACGGCGCAGTCGTCTCCAATCGCTGTGGAAATCGTACGGTTCGAGCCGAGGGCGCGCCCTTGGGTGGAGGATGTCGCCATGCGGCGAATCTGGGCAATCAGCGCTTTTTCGGGAAGCGGCACGGCGCAACTACTATACCGCCGACCATGAGATGGCAGGTGTTGTCCGGAGGATTCACAAACCAGGGACTGCGGAAAGCGTACATCGGTAACCTGTCCCACCGGCGCCCTTGGTTACCCCGTCTTCGGTAACCGGAAATGCCCCAGTGCGTCGTTGACAGGGGGAACCCAGTTTGTTACCGTTAACCAGTCATTCACANNGGGCGCGAGAAAGTTTCCATTCCCAAGATGGGAGCGTAGCCCGAAAAAGTCAGGTGGTCCGAACAGGCGTTTCGGCAACTCAGAAACTGGGCCTGGAGTTCCGGACCTGATGTTTCAACAACTAGAGGGAAGCGATTTGCAGAAACGCTTTTACATCCTTTTTGTGGCCCGCGGGGACGACGGCCAGTTGCGCAAAATCTCCATCCCCGTGCATTACCTTTACGTCTTTGTAGTGGGCGCCGCAATCGGATTCCTCAGCCTGACCGGCATTGCCAGCTCTTATACCCGCATGCTCTTGAAAGTTTCCCGCTACAACGAGTTGCGGACGGAAAAAGATCAGCTGAAAAACAACTATTCGCGCCTGGAGCAGGTGGCCAAAGAGCGCGATGTGCAGGTAGCGTCATTGGGCTCGATCGCCGGGGAAGTTTCGGCTCTCTACGGTCTAAAGGCGCAGCCCACGCTCGTGACGGCAACCTCCGAGCAGATCCAGGATGCGGACGTAAGTTCTTCTCTCGACCAGTTGCATGCCCTGCGGACTTCGGCCCTGACCGGGGCGACGATGGTCGGCCTGACCATGGGCCTGACGCGTAACGCCACAACGGCAGACTGGTTCAAGGCCAATTCGGCTCCCAACCTGTGGCCGGTCGAAGGCCAGGTGACGGGCAGCTTTGGCGAGCGCATTGATCCATTCAACGGAGAAGGCGCGTTCCACAGCGGTGTCGACATTGGCAGCAGCTACGGCGCCCCGATTATCGCTCCGGCAGATGGCAAGGTGGTATTCAGCGATCTGATGGGCGGCTACGGCAAGGCCATCATGATCGATCATGGTAACGGCATTAGCACCCGCTACGGCCACCTTTCCGGCTACGCCGTGACGGCTGGCCAGGCGGTGCACCGCGGCGACGTGATCGGCTATGTGGGAGAGAGCGGACGCTCCACCGGGCCCCATCTTCACTACGAAGTCCGCATCAACGACACTCCAGTTAATCCCTACAAGTACCTCCGCATTACAGTCGCCCACAGCGGCGGCTTCGCTGCAGGAAGCTAAGCCTCAAGTCTCAGCCATTCGGCTTTCAGCCCAAAATAGTTCTATCGCCGCATTTTCGCCTCCGACCAGCGCCGGAACTGGCGTTACTGGGGTAATGGATCGATCCAAACAGGGTGCCGGATAACGGGGCCCGTGGCTCTAACATGGTAGAAATCCTCCCCTAGTGACATGGTGGAGCTATAGCTCCGCTCAAGGACGACTCCATGGAGAATCCCGAGATCAAACGGTTTGGCCGCTATGAGATCGTGGCGGAATTGGGCCGCGGGGCCATGGGTGTGGTCTATAAGGCTCTGGACCCGCAGATCGGTCGCACGGTCGCGGTGAAAACCGTTTCACTGTCGGGCCAGGAACCGGACGAGGAAAAGGAATTTCGCCTGCGGTTTAATCACGAGGCGCAGGCCGCGGGACGCCTGCACCATCCCGGCATTGTTGCCATTTTTGATGTCGGAGAGAACCCCGAGAACGGCGATCCCTACATCGTGCTGGAGTACGTTGCGGGCGAGTCTCTGAACAAGGTTCTCGCGCGCGAAAAGAAACTCCCGTTGGAGACGGCGCTGCAATTGGTGGAAGAGGTCGCCGAGGCGCTCGACTACGCCCATGCCCAGGGCGTAATTCATCGCGACATTAAGCCCGGCAATATTCTGATTAACGATGACGGCCACGCCAAGATCGCCGACTTCGGCATCGCCAAGTTGAACCTCGCGCACTTCACCCTGCCTGGAAAGGTGCTTGGAACTCCTGCCTACATGTCACCGGAACAATTGAGCGGCGAAGGACTGGATGGGCGCTCGGATCTTTTCTCACTCGGCGTCATTCTGTACGCCATGGTTACCGGTCATTCTCCATTCCAGGGAGACAGTGCGACCACGGTGTGCTTCAAGGTGGCGAATCGTGAGCCCGTGGAGGCGAGCGCGCTGGACATGACCTTGCCCCGTGAACTGGATGAAGTAATCTCGCGCGCCATGGCGAAGAATCCGGAGGAACGCTACCAGCGGGGCGCGGAGTTGGCAGAGGACGTGCGCCAACTGCAGCAGACGTTCAAGCCGGGTTCGACGACGACGTCGCTCCGAGCAGTCGCACCGCTTGCCACGGCCTCGACGGGAACGCGCAATCGAACGGCCCATCAGGCGGCGGCCCCAGGAACCAATCGTGTGGCACAGGTTGCGAAGGCTGACAAGGCAGTGCGCACCGCGATTCGGAAAGCGCCGATCCGGGATCTGATTCTGGGTGCGGCCACGCTGATTGCGCTGGTGTTTGTCGCGGCTCAATCGAGGCTGCAGGTTACGCCCCCTAAAGAGGCGGCGAGTGCTTACGTGACTTCTCCCAGCACCGCTGGAAGCAGTACCAGTCCGAGTTCTGCAAAGGATGTGCCGGGCGCAGCAGCAGTCGCAGTTCCGGCGACGCCAGCCCCTGCTATCGCCCCGCCGCGGAAACATCGTTCCCCAACTGCACACGCGACCAGTCCAATCGTTGTG
Organism: Acidobacteriaceae bacterium; assembly: GCA_003166855.1. GTDB lineage: Bacteria > Acidobacteriota > Terriglobia > Terriglobales > Acidobacteriaceae > Sulfotelmatobacter. The sequence continues at coordinate 26,890 of PMUM01000357.1, forward strand.
CCCCTTTCGAATCTCGATCTCGCGGTTCAGCATCAGTTCAAAGATGCCACCCTGTTCGTTTGGGTCGATGACAAGCTGATGTTGACTAAGCCGTTGCACGGGGCAGCACAGAAGCATATGGTCGTGTTCAACGGATTGCGAGGTGTGGAGTCGGAGACTCTGAAGATTCCTGCGGGAAAGCATGCGATCCGCGTAAGGGCACTCTCGGCCGATGAGACGATCGACCTGTCCCGGACGGCTTCAGGTGAGTTCATCGGCGGCGCCGACAAGGCCCTGCACGTCACCATCGACAAACACAATACCGTCATGCGGCTGAGTTGGGGTCAGTAGGCGGCTGAGCTGGGGTGGGCCGCTGAGTTGGGGTCAAGTAAGCCGCTGCCACGTCTTCACAGTTTGCTGAGAAAATCGCTTTTGGGTGGCGCAGCTCTTTGAGCGCTGCGATAAGGCGGTTCGTTTCTGTCAGGGCTTTAGCCCCCGAGGTACCTGGAAACGCTACTCGTCCCGAAGGGCCACCATCGGATCGACTTTCGTCGCGCGCCTCGCCGGGATGTAACAAGCCAGTAGCGGCACCGCGATCAGCAACAGTGTTACTCCCCCGAATGTCACCGGATCGGTTGCCGTCACGCCGAATAACAGCGACGACACCGCCCGGGTCAGCGCAAGCGATCCTACGATTCCAATCGCTACGCCAATCAAGATCGTACGCATGCCTTGCCCCAGAACCATGCGCAGCACATCGCCTGATGTTGCACCAAGCGCGACGCGCACGCCGAATTCGCGCGTCCTGCGGCTCACCGAATACGCCATCACGCCAAACACTCCGGCGGCCGCCAGCAACAGCGCCGTGACTCCGAAGAATCCGATTAGGATCACGTTGAATTTTCGTGAACCCAGCGACGCGGAATACACTTGCTGAAATGTCTGGAACTTCGCCGGAATCTCCGGATTGAGATCCCGCAGAATCTCCCGTGCGGCCGAGGTTACCAGGCGCGTGTCGGCATCGCTCAGCATCGTCACCGTCATCTCCGAACGCGGCCGTTGGAACAAATTTACATAGACCGTCAGCCGCGCGGGCTCGTCGAGACCGTATTCGTGCGTGTCGCCCACGATTCCTACGATCGTCAGCAGACGCGGATCGCCATCCATATTTCCGAACTCGATGGTGTGTCCGATGGGGTCTTCGTGTGGCCAGCGGTCGTGCGCGAGCGACTCGCTGATCACCGCCACGTGCGGCGCGTTCGCGCTGTCGCGCTCGTCGAACATTCTTCCGCGGATCAGTGGAATTCCCAGCACCCGGAAATATCCGTCGGTCGCGACACCAAAATCCGCAGTCCCGAGTCGTTCCTTTTGCTGGAACAAAGCTTCGAAGCCGTCCATGGTCTTGGGAGCCTCTTCCGGCGTCATCAGCAGAAACATTCCGTCGGGCAGGCCGCCGGTCATGGGCAGCGCGCTGGCCGCTCCGACCCCTCGCACGCCGGGGATTTGCTTGAGACGGTCAATCAAGTTCAAAAAGAAAACTCCCTGCGCTGCCTTTACTTTGGGATCCTCCACCCATGGCAACGAGACGTCCATCGCCACGATCTTGTCGACGCGGAAGCCCGGATTCACCTCAAGCACTTTCAACAAGCTGCGTCCCAGCAGACCTGCGCCGATCACGAGCACCAACGTGATGGCGATCTGAGCCGCGACAAGCGCACGTCCTACGCGCTGGCTCCCCTGCGAACCAGCCTGACCCCGCCCGCCTTCCACCAGGCCCTTCCTCCAATCGCCGCGCGTTGCCCGAGCAGCCGTAAACGCGCCGAGCCCGGTCGCCACGGCAGTGGAGAGCAGGAACGCAAACAGCAGTACCGGCAAGCTTACGGAAACGCCGTCGAGCCGCGGCAATTGCTCCGGAGCCAGCGCCAGCAGTCCGGCCACGCCCCACAGCGCGGCGAGCACTCCAAGTCCCCCGCCGATCAGCGACAGCAGGAATGCCTCGCTCAAAAATTGACGGATCAGGCGGCCGCGCGCCGCGCCCAGCGCGATGCGGATCGAAAGCTCGCGCTCGCGCACCGAAGCTTGCGCCAGCAGCAAGTTCGCCACGTTCGCGCACGCTACGAGCAGTAGGAACCCCACCGCTCCCAACAGAATCAGCAGAGGCGATCGCACCGTGCCGGTAATGGAATCCTGAAGTGGAACGACGCGTCCATCCGTGAGCAGATAATCACTCTTCTCATTCGTCTGGTAGATCCTGCGCGCAATTGTGCGGATATCTTCGCGAGCCTGCTCGACGCTGATGCCATCCTTCAACCGGCCGACTCCGGAGTAGTTGTGCGACGTGCGGCTCGGGTTCTCGCCTTCGGTATCGGCAGGAAACCACACGTCCGCGTCTTCCGGAAATCGAAATCCCGGCGGCAGCACACCAATCACCGAGTACACCGAGTTGTTCATCTTCAGGTGAGATTGCGAAAGGTCCTGCGCCGATCCCAGGTATTGCCGCCAGTACCCGTAGCTCACGAGAGCGACTGGCTCCGCTCCCTTCTTGTCGTCAGTCGCCGAGAAGTCCCGGCCCATGATCGGCTCCACGCCGAATACTGTGAGGAACTCCGGCGTCACCGAAGCCGCGGTCGTGCGCGTCGGCTGCGATGCTCCGGAGATGGAAACTGGATAGGCCGAGTACTTCGCGATGGATTGAAAGCTGTGGCTTTGATCGCGGAAGTCGTCGAAGTTCGGGTCCGCGAGGCGCGAAGGCCGGCCCTGGGAGTTCACTTCCGAGATCGCCATGATGCGATCGGCGCCGGAATAGGGCAGCGGGCGCATCAGAACGCCATACACGACGCTGAAGATCGCTGTGGCCGCGCCGATGGCCAGAGCCAGCGTGAACACCATAATGGAGGTGACGCCGGGATTCTTCGCGAACCCTCGCGCCGCGTACCGGAAGTCCTGCCAAAGTCCGCGCATGTTAGCCTCGCGGGTTATCATCCACCCGCGATGCTTACTGGCGCAACCCCATCCAGTTTTCCGAGACGACCAGGGAATTTCCGGGATTCTGCGGATCGTACTTCACCGACGTGTGCAGCCCGAGACGGCAGGAGTGCAGGTTGATCCAGTGCCGCAGGTAGGTGACATCCTGCGAGCATTCGTAGGTTACGCCCGCCACGTCGTATTTATAGATGAGCATGATGGCGGCGTGGTAAGTGCTCGTGACCGCCAGTTCCTGCACGTCAATCACGGTGCCATCGGTGATGCGGCCTGTTCCCTCGAGCCACGCTCTGCGCTCGCGCTCCAGTTCGTCGGCCGTCTTCGGCTTACGCCGAAGCAGCGCGTATGCGCCGACCAATACGGCGCCGCCTGCTGCAACCAGCCCATAGAGTCGAAGTGAATCCATACGTAAGGTGGGTTGAAATCGGTTCGTGTTCCGCCGACTTCCCTATCAGCATAAGCTGAAAGCCAGATGCGTGGAAGTGGTTGTGGGGTTACGGAGGTGCCACCGGCTGTGAAAAACTTACGACCGGCGGAAAACTCCCATCTTGATCTAGAATCAGCCGCGGGTTTCCTCAGCGAGGTAGCAGATGAATTTCGCGACGATCTGTGCGTGCGTTCTGGCTTTCAGCGTGATGGCAACCGCCGGGGCAGAGCCTGTCCCAGCGCAAGCAAAGTCTGCGGAAAAGAATTCGCGCTACGACTGGGCCGTATACGGCGGGACTCCTGAGAATAATCATTTTTCCCCTCTCAAGCAGATCAATCGCAGCAACGTGAAGCAACTCACGGTTGCGTGGACATTCGATACCGAAGAAGAGGGCGGGCTGCAGACGAGCCCGATTGTCGTCGACGGAGTTCTGTACGGGCTGACGCCGTCGCAGAAAGTATTTGCTCTGAATGCCGCGACGGGCAAGCTGCTATGGAAGTTCGACTCTGGGATTAAAGGGACTCAGCCGGATCGGGGCCTGGCTTATTGGAGTGACAACAAAGAGCACCGAGTGCTGGTCGCGGTAATGAACTTCGTATACGCGCTGGACGCCGCGACCGGCAGGCCGATTTCAAGTTTCGGGAAGGACGGGCGCATCGATCTGCGCGAGGATTTGGGACGCGATCCGGCGGCGGAGTCGATTTACATGACCAGCCCGGCCGTGATTTACAAAGACCTGATGATCGTGGGCGGGCGCGAGTCTGAGACCTTGCCGGCATCTCCGGGCGACGTGCGGGCCTATGACGTGCGCAGCGGGAAATTGCGGTGGTCGTTCCACACGATTCCGCACCCTGGCGAATTTGGCAATGACACCTGGCCGAAAGAAGCGTGGAAGACGAGCGGCGCCGCGAACAACTGGGCTGGGATGACGGTCGATACGCAGCGCGGGATTGTCTATGTCCCGACTGGCTCGGCGGCGTTTGACTTCTACGGAGCGGATCGGGTCGGCGACGATTTATTCGCCAACTGCCTGATCGCGTTGAACGCCGCGACCGGCGAGCGCCTTTGGCATTTTCAGGGCGTGAAGCACGATCTCTGGGACCGCGATTTCCCCGCGCCGCCCGTGCTTCTCACCGTCGAACGCGACGGCAAGAAGGTAGACGCGGTCGCGCAGACGACCAAGCAGGGATTTGTCTTTCTATTTGACCGGACGAATGGCAAGCCGCTGTTTCCCATCGAGTGCCGTGAATATCCTGCGAGCGATGTCCCGGGAGAAGTAGCCGCGCAACAACAGTGCCTGCCTGCGAAGCCCGCACCGTTTGCGCGCCAGTTGCTGACGGAGAGTCTTCTGAGCGAGCGCACGCCGGAAGTGCATCAATGGGCGCTGGAAAAGTTCCGCAGCTTTCGCAGCGAAGGACAGTTCGTTCCCTTCAGCGTGGGGAAAGACACGGTCATCTTCCCCGGATTCGATGGCGGCGCGGAGTGGGGCGGGGCGGCCGCTGACCCGGAAACAGGCATTCTCTACGTCAACGCGAACGATGTGGCCTGGACCGGCGCGCTCGCCGAGAACACGCTCGAAAACAGCCCGAAGGCGGTGTACCTGAGTCAGTGCGCGGTGTGCCACGGTGAAAAGATGGCCGGATCGCCTCCGGCGATTCCGTCGCTGGTGGGCGTTCGCGGTCGGATGTCGGCCGCGGACGTTGCCGCCACGATCAGGAACGGCAAGGGCCGCATGCCCGGCTTCGCCAACCTCGAGAATGACAGCGAACAGTGGTACGGACTGCTCTCGTATGTGATGAGCGGGGGCAAAGACGGCGGCACCAGAGAAAATGGCGCCAAGGAAGTGGCGAGTTCCGGACCCGCCTCGCCGGCGATGAAATATCACTTTACTGGATATCACAAGTTTCTCGATCCAGAAGGCTATCCCGCGGTGGCGCCGCCATGGGGAACGCTGAACGCCATCAATCTCAACACCGGCGAATATGTCTGGAAGATTCCGCTGGGCGAGTATCCGGATCTCGCCGCGAGGGGCCAGAAAAGCACGGGCACCGAAAATTATGGAGGGCCGGTTGTAACCGCAGGCGGCCTGCTGTTCATCGGCGCGACCAACTTCGACAAGAAGTTTCGCGCCTTCGATAAAACGACCGGAGCGCTTCTCTGGGAGACGACCCTGCCGTTCGCGGGAAACGCGACTCCAGCAACGTACGAAGTGGATGGACGGCAGTTCGTGGTGATCGGCGCGGGAGGCGGAAAGGATCCGAAATCCAAGTCGGGCGGCGTGTACGTGGCGTTCGCGCTAAAGGAGTAACCCCGTGATCGCGTGGATCTTCCTTCGTGAACCTTAGTGGTTAGAGATTTCGGGTAGCTACTTGCTCTGGCTGCAGACGTCCTTGCTCACGAGGTCGACGAACCCGCCTTCTGGAGGCTTGCCGAACTGGTCGTCGTGCGTGGCTTTCTTGCTGACCACGAAGCGTCCACTGTGATCGCGGGAGTAGAACCATTCTGAGGTTGGGGCGGCGGTGCCACTGGCGCAATTGAAGCGAACGCGGGCGCGCATTTCGACAAACGGTCCACCCTGCGGAAGTTCCGCCGGTTCCTTGTATTCGACGCGGACCAGCGCCAGCCGCTGATTATTCTTGAGGACGCGCACCGAACTGACGGAGACTTTATCGCCGGCTTCGGTCCGCCCGACGGTGCGCCAGTCTCCAGCCGCCCGGACAACCAGGCTGACCACGAGCACGAGCGCCATCACGGCGAAGACGATAAGGGCTTTTTTCAACGCTAGATTATCCCAAGCACCAATTGCAGACACACTCTCGTCGAAAACGGCGATTCTGTCAACCCGGTTCCGCAATAAAAGACCGCTTGCAATTCAATGCCCGTGCTATGGTAATGGGCGCAGTTGGTTGCCCTGCAAACTTGGTGGCTTTGTATGGAAATACTTCATTCCACAATGTTTACATCGCCGGTCGGGCCGTTATTCCTGGCGGCGTCGGAGCGCGGCCTGGTAGCGCTGGAGTTTGATGCACGACTGCCGGGGCAGCAGACGATTCGTCCCAACCCGCGCGATCTGCGGACCGAGACGAAATCCGTCCGCTTCGAGGAATCTGCCCGCGCATTGCGTCCGTATGTGCGTGAGTTAGAGGAATATTTCGCCGGCAAAAGGCGAGAGTTCAACTTCGCTCTCGACCTTCGCGGCACGGACTTTCAACTCGCCTGCTGGCGCGCCCTGCTGGCGATTCCCTATGGCGAGACGCGCTCCTACGGCGACATTGCACGCGCCGTCGGCAGGCCCCAGGGATTTCGCGCGGTCGGAATGGCGAACAATCGCAACCCGGTGGCGATCGTCGTTCCCTGCCACCGCGTGATCGCGTCCGATGGCACGCTCTGCGGATACGGCGGCGGGCTCGACGTGAAGCGAAAGCTGCTGGAACTGGAAGGCGCGCTGAGCGGGACGCTGGCGGCGTAGCGATCCAATTCCCTGATTATTGATTGATGATTGATGATTGTTGATTGANNTTCAATCAACAATCATCAATCAACAATCATCAATTCTCCATTGACCACGAACGGCAAATCCTCCACGCTGCGCAAGGCCGGCCTCTTCTATCTAGTCTTCGTCATGTTTTCCTACACGACGGGCGGGCCCTTCGGACTCGAGGACATGGTCACCACCTCGGGCCCGGGGATGACGCTGCTCTATCTCTTGATCCTCCCGTTTTTCTGGTGCATCCCCGTGTCGTTGGTTTCGGCGGAGTTAACGACCGCCATGCCGGTCGAAGGCGGCTTCTATCGCTGGACGCGCGCCGCTTTCGGCGACTTCTGGGGATTCCTCGCCGGGTGGTGGAACTGGTCGGCCTCATTCCTGCTGGGCGGCGCCTATGCGGTCCTGTTCACCGATTATCTCGTGTACTACTTTCCGAAAATGACGTGGTGGGAGCACTACCTCGTCTCGGTCGCGCTCATCGTCGTACTGACCTGGATCAACGTACGCGGCATCGAGATGGTGGGCCAGGTCGCGACTGCCTTGGAAATTTTCATCTTCATCCCGGTGGCGACAATGATCGTCATCGCTCTGACGCACTGGCACCACAATCCATTCCTGCCGTGGGTGCCTCCCCATCAGGCGACGTTCAAGGTTTTCGGCGTAGGGCTGGCGCTGGGGCTGTGGCTCTACTCAGGGTACGAACAGCTCTCGACCGTCGCCGAAGAAGTCGAGAACCCACAGCGGTCCTATCCGCGAGCGCTTGCCCTGGTCGTGCCGCTTTCAATTGCGGCGTACTTTCTGCCAACATTTGCGGGACTCGCGTCGGCTGGCAACTGGGAAAAATGGCATACGGGGTTCTTCTCCGATGCTGCCAGCATGATCGGCGGCCCGTGGCTGGGCACGTGGATGACCCTGGCCGCAATGGTCGGCAACGTCGCTTTGCTGAACAGCACGGTCCTGACCACGACGCGCATGCCCTTCGCCATGGCCGAAGACGGATACCTTCCACAGGTACTCACCCGCAAGCACTCGCGCTACGGCACGCCGTGGCTGGCAATTGTTGTGTCGGCGGTGATCTACGGCTTGCTCGCGTGGCAGAGCCTGGCTGAGTTGATCTCGGTGTACATCTGGCTGCGCTCGGCGACGACGGTGCTCACGGTACTTTCAGCTTGGAAGTTACGCCGCACGCAGCCGGAACTGAAGCGCTCGTTCAAGATCCCCGGTGGGCGCGTGGGATTGCTCTACGTCGTGGGCGCGCCCGTAGTGATGGCGTTAGTGGCTCTGCTGGGCAGCGACAGGTTTGGCCTGATCGGCGGTGCAATTGCGATTGTGGTGGGGCCACTGGTGTATACGATTGTCAGAAGGAATTCGACTGGTCTAGGGCCAAAATTAAGTTCGAGTTCAGCGGCAGGAGTAAGCCCATGAGCAATTTCATTGAGTTTCGCGTCTACATTGATCCGAAGATCGCGGGAGGCAGCTCTCCAGGAGCGGTGATCCGGATCAATCCTGATCATGTCACTCAGATCGATGACTTCGGAGATCACTGCGGCATCGAAAAGGACAATGGAAAAACCGTAGACGTCTGCGGCACGGCCGTCGAAGCCTTGGCGAAGCTCAAGGCCGCAAGCTGAGAAACAAATTACTTCGCTATGTACTCAATGTAGGTCACGACCGGGCTGTTCACGGGCGCATAGCTGCCCACGATTTCAGAGCGTGGAGCTCATTTCACCCCTGAAATCTCAAATACCGTGCCCCACTTGGCGCTCCCGCCGGAAGATGTTGTGCCGAACCAGTTGCCCCCGCCATCGGTGATCAGGCCGGCTTGCGGGCCACTGCCGTTGCTCAAGTTGAACGTGTGCAGGATGGTGTCCTGCCAGCCGCTCGCGCCCGGCGTTAGTTCGTAAATGGTCCCGTTGCCGTAATAACCGCCGTAGTAGGTAGCGCCGAATAGATTTCCTTGTCCGTCCAGTTGCACCCTGCCAAAAGGTTCGCATCCGTCACCACCGGTGCCGGTGAATTGATAAAGGACGACCGGAGAGTAATTGTTGCTCTTCTGCAATTCGTAAACCAAGCCGCAATTGTTGCGGACCGCAGTGAACGCCGTGCCGAACAGATTTCCGGCGTCGTCGATCGCCAACCGGCTCTGGGGCTCGACGATGATAGTCGAGCTGAAGTTCAGAACAGTGGTGAACGTTCCGGATGCCGGATCGTAATTCCACACCGTGCCGCTGCCGCAGTAATAACAATTCGGACCGAACTCAGTCGTACCCCAGACGATGCCCTCGGCATCGATCTCCGGACCTGCCGGAAGAATCCCCCCGTCGTTGTCGTCAGAGAAGCTGTGCAACACGGTGAAGGCGCCTGACGACGGAGCATACTCCCAAAACGTCCCGCTGCCGCCGGGCCCGTCACTATAAGTCGTCCCGTAAACGTTGCCGGACTTGTCCAGAACCACGCTGTCCTTGGGTTCCGAGCCGTCGGTGAGGCCGTTGAACGTGTGCAGGATCGAGAATTTTCCCCGGTAAGAATACTCCCACAGCGTCCCGTATCCGCCGGCGGCTCCATCGCAAACTCCGAAAACATTTCCTGCGCGGTCCATGATCGGTGTGGTCATGCATCCTCCGCCAGCTACCACCATCGGCTGAAGCACCTGGAAGCTGTATCCTCGCGTGCCGCGGGTAAGCTTAAACAGATCGCCGTAGCCGGTATTGCTGTTTCCCGCATACGCGACGCCATACAGATTGCCCGTTTGATCACCAGCGAGACCACCGTAAATGCAGCAACCATCGCCACCGCCAGTGAAATTGTAGAGAGTCCTGAATCCAACCTCGGGGTCGACGTTTACTGGGGGTGTACTCTGCCCGAGCACGCTGCTGAACAGAATCAGGATTGAAACGAGGGCCCAGAGTGAATTGCGTGGCATGAGCTTGGCCTCCGAGACGATCCGCCGAACAGGGGTTTCTCGGCGATGGATCGGTTGCGAACATCTAAGGGGAGCGTTCTGGTTCGGCGCTAGACTGCCCCAAATTATGACCGCCCCTGTGCGGTCGCGCAAGAACTTTGCTTCTGCGCCGAAAAGGGAAGACAGATTCGGCCAACGCGGTCACCGGGGAATCCGGCTTCGATCAAAGTTGCGCAAACGGGCTCAATAGATATACAATAATTAATGTATATCATGGAGGCGGTTATGCAGGTTGCGAAGTGGGGAAACAGCTTGGCCGTTCGCTTGCCCGCGGCGGTGGTCGAGGCGCTCGAACTGAAGGAGGGCGACCAGATCGAGATTCGAGTCGCTCATGGTCGAGCCTTCGAAGTCAGCCGGGACCGGAGCCGGGAGCGGGCGTTGGCCCGCTTGCGGAAACTGCGGCGGCCATTACCTCCAGGTTTCGTGTTCGACCGAGCGGAAACGAATGCCAGGTAAGAAGTTTTTCGACACCAACGTTTTGATCTATGCCATTGCGCAAAATGATCCCCGCGGCCCGCGCGCGGAGGCGCTCCTAGCGGTTGGGGGCGTGGTTGGCGTGCAAGGGTTGAACGAATTCGTCTCCGTCGCCCGCCGCAAGATGCGCATGCCCTGGAAGGATGTGACCGAAGCGCTGGACGCGATTCGGATCCTGTGCCCGTCGCCAGTTCCCATCACCATCTCCACGCACGAAGCGGCGCTGAAGATTGCCCAGGACTACGGCTACGAAATCTATGATGCGCTGGTAGTCACTGCAGCTTTGGAGGCAGGCTGCACGACGCTCTATTCCGAAGATCTGCAGGACGGGCAAGTCATCGGCGCCAAGCTGACAATTCGGAATCCGTTCAAGTGACCGGACTCGGGATAGTTCAGCTTACCCAATCCAGAAACTTGTACCAAGCCCCCGCGAACGGCAAGAACCACGGCTTCCCGTTGTACATCCCGAGCGGCGCGCCGGGGAACGGAATTCCGACGAACGGATTCTCCGGCTTATCTCCCGCCATCAGTTCGGCGATCTTCTGTCCCTGATACGTCGCCATGGCAACTCCGTGTCCCGCGTACCCCACGGCGTAGTACATCCCGTCCATCTGGCCAGCGTGGGGCATGATGTCGAACGCGAAATCGAGCGTGCCACCCCAGACGTAGTCGATCTTGGCGTCGCTGAGTTGCGGATAGACGTCGATCATGCCGCGGCGCAGAATCCCGGCGCTCTGGCGGACGGTCTGATCGGTCTCAGGGAAGAACGCCGCGCGACCGCCGAACAGCATGCGGCCCTCCGGGGTGAGTCGGTAGTAGTACAGAAAGTTCTTCGAATCGTAGATCATGCGGTTGCGCGGGCTGAGTTCGCGCGCCAGCGCTTCGGGAAGAATTTCGGTGGTAATGATGAACGAGCCAATGGGGATCAGCTTTTTCTGGAGAGATGGCGTGGCTTTGCCCGTGTACCCGCTGGTCCCGACGAAGACCTCGTGCGCCCACAGCAGCCCGCGCGACGTTTGCACCTTCCATCCCGCCTCTCCCTGGCGCGAGTCGCGCCCGATGCTTTCCACCCGCGCGTGTTCGAATATCTCCGCTCCGGCCTTCACAGCGGCGCGAGCGAGTCCGGCGACATAGCGTGCCGGGTTGCACCCCGCGCTGACTTCATCGACCATACCGCCGAAGTAGATGGCCGATCCGATCTCGGTACTCAACTCGTTCTTTGGGACTACCCTCAGCGTGTGCTTGAACTCCCGGGCAATCACTTCAGCTTGCCGGGCATAGTCGTCGAAGTGCTTCTGTTTGCAGGCGACTTCGAGATGTCCGCAGCGGGAGAAGTCGCAGTCGATCTTCTCTTCGCGGACGATCTGTTCCACGCAGTCCATGGAGGCAAGAGAGGCGGCATACATCCGCTGCGTGAGTTCCCGACCGTACATCGAGATGAGCTTGTTGACCCCCAGCTTCATCCCGGTCAGGACCATGCCTCCGTTGCGCGAACTCGCGCCCCAGCCGATGGTCTCGGATTCGAGCACCGCAACTTTCGCTCCGCGCTGGGCGAGTGTGCGCGCGGCGGATAGCCCGGTAAAGCCTGCCCCAATCACCGCCGCATCGACGATCTCAGGGACACGGCGGGAGGTGTCCAAAACAGGGAATTCGGTCGTGGTGAGCCAGTAGTTATGTTCTTGCAAGGGCATAGAGTTACGTGTCCAGAACTGCAAACAGCCGTTTCCTGGGTGCGGGCGACCGAGCATTCTAGCAAGCGTGCTCCCCAGCAGTACATGTACCTGTGGCCACGGATCGGTGGCCATGCGGCCCCCTCGGTAATCTTGCCCCCGTTACTGGCTACCCCTAGTCTGAAGGAGCATGGCCCTTCGCTGCCTCTTGTTCTCCTCGGACGCGGGGACGGCTACGCCTGTCCTTCAGGTGCTGGCTGGTCTCGATGTAGAGGGAGAGCACTGTTCTGACGCGGTGGCCACGGTCGAGAAAGTCACTCATCAGAATTTTCAGCTTGTCATCATTGATTGGGATCAGCAGCCGGAAGCCGGACTGCTTCTCACGGCAGCCCGCGAGCGCAAGGCCTCCGAACGTCCGCTGACCCTGGCCATCGTAAGTGATGACGCCAGCGTTCCGCAGGCTCTGCAGGCGGGCGCGAACTCGATTTTGCGCAAGCCGATCATGCTCAACCAGGTCAAGGATACTTTGACCACGGCACGCGATCTGTTGCGCTCGAAGCAGGAATCAGCGGCCAACGCGGCGCAGGCGGCTGCGGCTGGCGCGTCCTCCGGTTCGGTTTCGACGATCCCGCACAGCATCGAACCGTCCAAGGAGAAAGCACTGCGCGCGGGAGAGTTCTTGCATTCCGCCGGTACGGCTCCGGGCGGCCAGTTCGAGACCGATTCGGATGTGCATGAGTCTCTGGCACCGACCTCGGTCGAGCCCGTTGATCCGCTGAGGGATTTGGAGCCAATGGCGGCGTCTGTATCTGCGAGTGTGGCCGAGACGAGCCCGGTTTCCACTCCCCCGCCTCTACCTTTGTCTCCATCAAACGAGCCTCGCGGCTTGGAGTGGTATTTGAAGACGCGCGCGGGGAGCAGCTTGCCCCCGAATGCAGAGCGCGCGTCACCCCCTCCAGCGCCCGGGAAACCCGAATTGGTCGGCTTCGACCAGCCTTACTCCCCGGCACCTGCTGCAACTTCAAGCAATGAGGCCCCGCGCTCGGCTCCCGAAGTGAAGCCAAACCAGCCTGACATCCAGGAGCAGAGGCAGGAACAGAAGCGCGAGCAGAAAAAAGAGGCGGAACTCTTCGCCTATATCGAAGGAGGAAGCAGCGAAGCCGACGAAAAGTCCCGACCGCGCTTCCGGCACAAGGGGGCAATTATTGGCGCGCTGGTTCTGGCCAGTTGCGCGATCGCAATCGCGCCACAGGCGCCCTGGCATCCGAACCTGCGTACATTCTGGACTCATCAGCGGCAGTCACTCCGCGGCTGGCTGAACCCGCAGCCGGTCACTCCGACGCAGGCACCCGTGGCTCACGAAAACTTTGGCCGCGCCGGGGATGAGTACAAGCTTCCCGTTGCAGAGACCATCCCGGACGCCACCACCGATCCTTCGCAAATTCAGGTGCTGCCCGTGGTGGATCCAACCATCAAGAAACCGAACAGCTTAGGTGGGAACGCGATTCAGCCCTGGGGAGACCCAACTGTCGAAACTCCGAGTGATCAGGAGCCACCTTCCGGAACTCAGGCTCCCGAGAGTCAGGCGCCGCCATCAATTCCTGAGTCCACGCAGCCTTCCACCGCACCAGCTGAAAGCTCCCCGTCGCCGGCCCCGACGGCTGTGGCTCCTGGCGTCAGCGCGCCGCAGCATTCCGATCCATTTACGGCAGCGCCGCCGCCGGTTGTTTCCACGCCGCGACCCGCGCCTCCGAGGAATCAGGAACAGCACACCGCGTCGACTCCGGCCAACGTTCCGTCGAGTCTGAAGTCCCACATGGCCTCCATGACTCCTGATGCCGGCGGGAACAAATCGCCAGAATCCGCCATGCAGTCGATTGAGCCGGTCAGCGTGCCCGAATTCAACGAGCGAGCGCTACTGTTGGAACAGCCAGAGATCGCCTATCCCGCCAACCCCAAAGCGCAGCCGGGAACGGTAGTCCTGCAGGTCTTGATTGGTCGCGACGGCACGGTGCAGGATGCCAAATTCATGCAGGGATCGCTGGCCTTCGCGCGATCCGCAATCGACGGCGTCAAGATCTGGAAATTCAAGCCCTACGTCATGAACGGGCGCCCGGTGTCGGTGCAGACGCTGCTAACCATCAGCTTCAAACCAGCATCATGAAATAAGTTGTTTGTTTTGTTGAAGACCGCAGGGAAGCGACTCCGCGCGATCTCCTTGCCGAATGACAGAAAGTGGGTTCGGCCGTCTATTATTAAAATGACGGCGGACCTCGATTCCCTTCGTTACCGATGGGGCACAAAAGCAAGCACCCTGGGGATCGAAATCCGCATCTAGAGAGATATAATAGTCAGAGTTTCTCAGGAAGCAGTTCCTTCCAGAAGAAGACCAAAAACAGATGTCCATGAAAACCAAAGCAGCGATTCTCGTCACCTCCTTTGCCGTACTACTGTTCGTCGTTGTGGGCTCGATGGGCGGCGTACACGCCTCCTCGAGCGACGGCTCTTACCGTCAACTGCAGGTCTACAGTGAAGTGCTCTCGCGCGTGCGCAGTGAGTACGTCGAAGAGCCGAACATTCCCAAGGTGACCGACGGCGCGCTGCACGGACTGCTGGAGTCGCTCGACTCCAACTCCAGCTACATGTCGGCCGACGCTTACAAAGCGTTCAAGACTCGCAAGGCAGAATCCAAGGGTGGAATTGGCGCGGTGGTATCGAAGCGCTTTGGCTATGCTGCGGTGGTCGCCGTGTTGCCGGGATCGCCCGCCGAGAAGGCAGGCATTGAGCAGACCGACATCTTCGAATCGATTGAAGGCCTGAGCACGCGCGAAATGTCGTTGCCAGAAATTCGCAACCTGCTGGCCGGAGCGCCGGGATCCACGCTGAACGTGGCCGTAGTCCGCGCCCGCAAAGCAGAGCCACAGAAGGTTGTCATCACGCGCGACGTGGTGACCATTCCCGCCGTTGCCGACAAGATGATGGACGATGGCATCGGCTACGTGAAAGTCGAAGCCCTCACCAAGGGCAAGACGCAAGAGATCGCCGCGAAGATCAAGTCGCTGGAGAAGTCCGGCGCGAAGAAGGTTCTGCTCGACCTCCGCAATTGCGCCGAGGGCGACGAGAGTGAAGGCGTCGCGACCGCGAACCTGTTCCTCAATCACGGCACGATCACTTACCTGCAAGGGCAGAAGTTTCCGCGCGAGGCATTCAATGCCGATCCGGCGAAAGCGATCACGACTCTGCCCATCGCGGTTCTCGTGAACCGTGGAACTTCGGGCGCGGCTGAGATTGTGGCCGCTGCTCTTCTTGAGAATGCCCGGGGCGACGTTGTCGGCGACAAGACTTTCGGCGACGGCTCCGTGCAGAAGACGATTGACCTGCCCGATGGCGGCGCGTTGATCCTCTCGGTTGCGAAATATTACTCGCCCAGCGGCAAAGCCATTCAAGACGTGGCGATTACGCCCAACGTTCTGGTGGCCGACGCGGCCGACGATTCCGTCGGTCCGGATGACGAAGATAGTGCCGCCACCCCCGATCAGGAAGCTAAGCCCAAGGACACGGTCGATGATCAGCTGAAGAAGGCCGTGGAAGTACTGAAGAGCCGGGCCAGCTAGTCTCAACGAGTAGCGCCGGCGTCCCGCCGGCTGTCGCGGGGGCGACTCGCCCCCGCATTTCTTTGCCCGCCCGACTGCCGTTCATTTCGTGGGCTTTGTCGTTCATGGTTCTCGTGCCAGGGCACACTCGGCAAAAATGCTATCCTGACCTCATCCCCTGATGAAGTCTCTCTACGAACATCTTCCCCCAGTAGAAATCGGCGGACGCAGGCTGGTCGGACGCGTGCTGTTCGGCCTGCTCGTGCTCGTTGCCGTGCTGGTGGGAGCGACCGCCGGGTTGCTGCTCGTCTACACCACCGACCTTCCGCAGGTCGACGCCCTGGAGGCTTACCGGCCCAGTTCCATCACCGAACTCTACGACGATCACGGACGCGTCATCGGATCGTTCGCGCTGCAACGCCGCGTAGTCGTCGGCTACGACGATTTCCCTCCCGTACTGCGCGATGCGCTGGTCTCCATCGAAGACAAAGACTTCTACAAACATTCTGGAATTAACTTCTGGCGCATCGTGGGCGCTGCGTATCGCGACGTCGAGTCGGGCGGTCGGGTGCAGGGAGCGTCGACGCTCACCATGCAACTCGCACGCAATCTTTTCCTGTCCCCCGACCGGGCATTTCATCGCAAGGTGCAGGAAACGATGCTCGCCATCCAGATCGAGCGCCGCTTCACCAAGCCGCAGATCTTCACCCTGTATGCGAATCAGATCGCACTCGGTCACGGAGTGTTCGGCTTCGAGGCCGCGTCGGAGTTCTACTTCAGCAAGCCGGCGAAGCAGTTGACCCTCGAAGAATCGGCTCTGCTCGCGGGATTGCCCAAGGGCCCGAGCCTCTACTCGCCGATTAACCATCCGGACCGAGCGCAAAAGCGGCGGAATCTGGTCATCAATTCCATGCTGGAAGACGGCAAGATTACCGCAGCACAGGCCGCCGACGCCCGATCCGCCCCCCTTGTGCTGCGTCTGGCCCACGATCCGAATTCGCTGGCGCCATATTTTGTGGAGGAGATTCGCCGCTACCTGGAAAACAAGTACGGCGCCGATCAGGTCCACGAGGGCGGATTGAAGGTCTACACCACGCTCGATGTGGATCTGCAGAACGCCGCGAACCAGGCGGTGCTCGATGGCCTGGCTGCGTATGAGCGCCGCCACGGGTGGAAGGGCCATCTCGAGAACGTCGTTGCCGAAGGTGCGGTTCTCGACAAGTATTCTCATCCTGACTGGGACGACGAGCCCGAGGTCAACGGGTACGTCCACGCGCTGGTCACCTTTGCGGGCACCGGCATCGCAACGTTGAAGTTTGGGCGCTACACCGCGGCTGTCGGACAGCCCGAGGTTGCCTGGACTCAGCAGAAACTGGCAGACATTCTCAAGACTGGCGACATCTGCTACGTCAAGATTCAATCGCTCGGCGCCAACGGCGCGGCGCACGTAAGCCTCGAGCAGGATTCCGGAGCCCAAGGCGCTCTGCTGGCCATCGACAACACCACCGGCGGGATCAAAGCCATGGTCGGAGGCCGCGATTTCAACGAGTCGAAGTTTGACCGCGCCACGCAAGCCATGCGCCAGGTGGGATCGTCGTTCAAGCCCTATGTCTACACGACGGTCATCGATGGTGGCGCCAGTCCCGACGATACGATTCTCGATGAGCCCGTCAGCTTCGAGACTCCATCCGGTCCGTACTCTCCCCACAACTACGACGAGAAATTCGAAGGCATCATTACCCTCCGCCGTGCGCTGGCCCAGTCGCGCAACATTCCGGCGCTGAAACTCGCGAACAAAGTCGGCATCAAGAGCGTGATCGACTACGCCGGACGCTTCGGGATCACCGCGAAACTGCCGCCCTACCTGCCCGTGGCGCTGGGAGCGGCGGAAATCACATTGATGGAGCAGACATCGGCGTACAGCGTCTTTCCCAACGACGGCGTCCGCGTGATCCCCCGCTACATCACGCGCGTCACCGACTACGAAGGCCGCGTGCTGGAAGAAGATTTCCCCGACGTGAAAGACGTAATCAGCGAGCGCACCGCCCGCATCATGACCTCGATGCTGCGCGAAGTCGTGCTGCACGGTACCGGAGTAGCCGCCGCGAAGCTGCCGTTTCCGGTGGCGGGCAAGACCGGCACCACCAACGATTTCACCGATGCCTGGTTTATGGGATTCTCGCCGACCATGACCTGCGGAGTCTGGGTCGGCTACGACGAGAAGCGATCGTTAGGCGCGAAAGAAACGGGCGCACACGCGGCTCTCCCGATCTGGATGAACTTCATGACGATAGCGATGGCCGGAAAAGATCCCGGAGATTTTCAACCGCCGCCCGCAATGCTGCACGCCGTAGCACAAAAAGTAGATACCCCAGACGCCGCCCCAGCCGCAGAAGAATCGCACTGAATGCGAATAAAAGTAGCGCCGGCGACCCGCCGGCTGTCGCGGGGGCGTCCCGCCCGCGCACGTAGTGGTAAAACTGAATGCCGCCGCTTTTGTTTGCGCAGTGCTAACAAAATTTCGGAGGACCCTAATGCATAAGCACGCTCTCAACGCCTTGCCAATAGCTTTTGTCTTAGTCGCCGCCCTCGCGGCCGCGCAAACATCCCAGAAGAACGCCGGCGCGAACGATCCCAAGGTCGCCGTCGAGCAAGTCCTCCACACCCAGCAGGACGCCTGGAACCACCACAACCTCGACGCCTTCATGGCGGGATACTGGAACTCCCCGGACCTGACTTTCTTCTCCGGTGCCAAGCAGACCAGCGGCTGGCAGGCCACCCTCGACCGCTACAAAGCTACGTATGCGAGTCCGGGCCATGAAATGGGAACCCTGGAGTTCTCCGCGCTGCGTATCGAGATACTGGGACCGGAAGCGGCCTTCGTCCGCGGCGCATGGCACCTGACCATGTCAGACGGCAAAACTCCCCACGGCTTATTCACCCTGGTCTTCCGCAAATTTCCCGACGGATGGAAGATCATCCACGACCACACGTCGGCGGCAGAGTGAATGGCGGGATGACTCTTGCTAACCGCTGCCCTGATGAACGCTCTTCAAATGGTCGGTTTTGGGTGGCGCAGCGCTTTCAGCGCCGCGATACAGCCTCTCGCTGTCTGGGCTTTAGCCTCTGGGGCTTTCCTCATTTCTTCACACGCAGCTGCACTCGTGTTCCGTCAGGGAGGCTACCACTCGTCAGTTCCACTTTGCCGTTGCGGACCACACCTTCGAACTCCTGCTGAGCCGGTGGCTGGTTCGAAACCCGAGTGGGCGAGTCGCCCGCGCCCACAC
>PMUM01000272.1 GCA_003166855.1 Acidobacteriaceae bacterium
GGGCGACGAGGTTGATGCCTTCCGTCGTACCGCGGACGAACACAATCTCACGGGTTGACGAAGCATTCAGAAAGCGGCGCGTCTTTTCGCGTGCGCTCTCGTAAGCGTCGGTAGCGCGGGCAGCCAGCGTGTGAGCAGCACGGTGGATGTTGGAGTTCTCGTGCTGATAGAAATGCGACAAACGGTCGATCACCGCATTCGGCTTCTGGGTGGTAGCAGCATTATCAAGCCAGATTAACTGCCGGCCATGGACTCGCTCTTGCAGGATTGGAAAGTCCTGGCGAATCAATCGCGGATCGAGCGGACGCTTGGCGACGCCGAGTTCCCCTGGGGCCAGATCAGGACGAAACTCAAAGGACTCAACGCCCTTTGGCAGGGACGTGTACTGTTTCGGTGTTCCTTCCGCATAGGAAGTAGTGACGGGGACGCTGGGAAGCGCGGTCCGAGGAACGCCAGGGGGCGTCGCAGCTGCGGATGCACCAGGGAGCGCAGCAGACAGCGCGCGAAGATCGGTTTCAGTTGGAGGCCTCGTCGGCACTGACGAAGGCAGAACTGGAACGCCTGGGGGAGACTGCGCGCCGGGCACGCCAGGGAAAGAAAACATCTCAGTGACGGGCGGAAATGCTGGCGCGGCCTTTCCATACACCGCCCGTCCCGCATCCTCCGAATCAGCCGTGTTTTCCGGAAGCACAGGCGATTGAACGGCATTGGGGATCGCGGGAATCGACTGGGGAGCATTGGCCGAAGGCGGCTTGTCAGGCGAGGTAGAACTCGCCGGTACACTCGGCTGCGACACGATCGGTTCGGGAACACGTTGTTCTGGAATACCTGGGGCGGACATACCCGGAACGCGTGGGAAAGAAAAAACCTCATTCGGAAAGTTGGGAACCGCCGCCCATGGATCCGTTCTGCCTTCGTCACCGGGACTGCTTGGCGTCTGATGTGCCGTCGCCGGGGTAGGGGTGCTGGGGACAGATGCGGTCGCGGTCGAAGACGAGGCTGCTGCCAGATCCGACCCGCTCGGTGGCGCGGTCGGAGGTGACGAAGGAATTGCCGGGACTCCGGGAAAGAAAAACGTCTCCACGACAGGCGGAAACTGTGGGGCAGCGTTCCAAGGTCCAGACTTCTCTCCGTCGAGAAAGGATGACGAAGAACCGGGCATCTCGGATGCAGGAGCCGCAGCGGGAAATCGGGGCACTNNGGGGCACGAGTGCCATCACGCCAGCCAGTGAATCGGCAATCGCACGGAAATCAGCCTCACCCATGGCACCCGTGGGGGGCGACGAGGACATTTGTGGAAGCCCCGGAACAGAGCCCGAGTTTGGCACGCCTGGAAAAGAGAACATCTCACGCGGATAATCCGGGACGGAAGTTCGCGGAATAGGTCCCGAAGGCACGCGCAGATCGACCTCATTGGGCGAGGCTACTGGCACGCTCGCGCCCGGAGGCTCCGCCGCGCCGGGCAGCGCTGCGAAAAACTCATTCGCGAGCCGCGCAATCACTGCCGGATCGGGGAGCGTTGCCACGAAGGGCGACGCGCTAGCCTTCTGCACGCTTTCTTCTTGGGCGGGAGACAATGTCAGCGAGTCGGCCTCGATGCGATCATTTGTACTCGTGGTATTGGTCGACATTCACATTCTCCAGTACCCCGATGGCATCTTCCGTCAGGACAGCAATTGAGCAGTAGAGCGAAATCAGGTACGACGCGATCGCCTTGTGATTAATCCCCATGAACCGCACAGACAAGCTGGGCGAAACCTCGCCTGGCAGCCCGGGCTGGAACAGCCCGACCACGCCCTGCTTTTTCTCGCCGGTGCGCAACAATAAAATACTGCTCTTTTCGGCCTTGATCCCCATTTTGTCGCAAGGAACCAGCGGCAGTCCGCGCCAGGTATAAAACTGCGAGCCAAACAGGTTGACGGTCGGCTGCGTCACTCCGCGTCGCGTGCACTCGCGGGCAAAAGCCGCAATCGCTCGCGGATGGGCCAGAAAGAAACACGGCTCTTTCCACACCCTCGCGAGCAGTTCGTCGAGGTCGTCCGGGGTGGGTGCGCCCTTTCTGGTCTTAACCTTAAACTCGGGGGCAACGTTATTGGCCAGGCCGTATTCGGTATTGTTGACCAGTTCATTCTCCTGGCGTTCCTTGACCTTCTCGATCATGAGCCGCAGTTGCTCCCTGATCTGGTCGTGCGGACTGCGATATAAATCCGAGATGCGGGTCTGCACATCGAGAACGGTGGTTACTGCGTTGAGCGTGTACTCACGAGGCTTCTCTTCGTAGTCGACATAAATCTCTGGCAGATCAATTTCTTCGTCGGGGCTGCACTCAATAGTCCGCGTACCCGGGCGTGTGACTTTCACTTTATTGACGCGATAGGTGCCGGCTTCAACGGGCACCCACGACAGGAAAGTGACCAGCCAGCGCGGCGTGATCGCTTCCATCATGGGAACGGTTTTGGTGACATTCGCGAGCTGGCGCGCTTGCTGCTCGCTCAACGTATGACGGACTTCGGCTTTCTCGGGCATAGATTAGCTCCTCAATAGGGAACGGGAAATGATTGACGCATGAATACGGGATGGCTTGCGCAGACGCAACGACCTTCACGTGAACGGAAAACAATAGAGAATGCACATAGGATTGCCTGTGACTCCCATCACCAACTTCTGGGACTTGATCTGCCGTTTGCGTGCCAAACGCAAAGAATTGACGCGAGGCCAGATTGTGGCGGCGCGTTCACGAATCAGGCACACAATTTAGTTGAGGCAGAATTCCTGAAGAGGTGTAACGCTTCCGGAGGCTAATGTCAAGTTAAGAGATCGTGATAATGGAGAATCGAAAAGGCAAACGCGGGCTCTTGCTTGATGGCCCAGGCCAGCTAGTCGTGCCTTGGCACACTTTCACGCGCCGGCGGTCACGGCTTGCGCCCTGTAAAACTTCTTCTTAGCCCTGGAGCGGATTTCATCAAGTTCCGCGTGGAGCCTTCTGATTTCGGCATCCAGTTCGATGAAACTCAAGCAGGGGGACGTAATCAACTTCTCGGCAGCGACGCCTCCGTAACCTTGGCGAGCGCCTTCTTTCACGCACACGCAGGCGGAAGGTTGCTTGGTCGATGGATCCCTCTCCAAGTACAAGAGATCGAGACTTGAGGTTTCCATAATGTGCTGATTATCCCACGAATTCATGGCCACCGATACAACCAGAGTCTCACTCCCCCCGTAACTCTCACGATTCTAAGGCACTCAGCGGCACCACGCGCTAGTGCGGGAGTTTCGGCCTCAGGAATCCGTACAACCAAGTTCCAGCCAGTGCGGTGATGATCGCGACAATCATCACCGTGACACCGCTGCCCACAAGTGCGAAGAGCGGTCCCGGGCAAGCTCCTGTGAGCGCCCAACCCAGGCCGAAGATCGTTCCTCCGGCCGCATAGCGAACGCCGTGTCCTAGATTTTTAGGTGGAATCGTGATCGGGTCGCCTGAGATCGTCTTCAAGCCAAGCTTCTTGAGGAATGCGACGGAAGCGGCGGCGACCGCGACGGCCGACGCGATGATCTCGTACATCCGTGGTGACTGAAACCGGAACATCTCCTGGATACGAAACCAGGAAACGACCTCGGACTTCGTCAGCACGATACCGAAGCCAATGCCGAGCAGAAGGTACGCCAGCAATCCGATTCCGGACTGCCTTTCACCCTGCCGCGTTGGTTTCTCGGTTGCAAGCTCAATGGACATTGCTCTCACAAGAACAGCGGAAGAAGAAAATGAGTTGCGATAAGACCACCGGCGAAGAAGCCTACCACCGCGATCAATGACGATAGCTGCAGGTCAGCAAGGCCGGAGATGGCGTGACCGGAAGTGCAGCCTCCGGCATAGGCTGTCCCGAACCCGACTAACACTCCCCCCAGAACCACCGCGACAAATCCTTTGAGCGTGAGCAACGCAGACCACGCGAATATTTCGCGCGGTGCCAGCCCGGAGAAATCGTGGATGCCAAGTTTCGTTAGAGCAAGTCTAGTCTGGTCCGAGATTGCGATGTTCTGCGATCCTCCCCAGTGCGAAGCGAGGAAGCCGCCCGTGAGAATGCCGACGACGAAAAAGAGATTCCAAAGGCCGGTTCGCTTCCAGTCGTAACGAAAATAGTCGAGCTTGCTGGGAAGGACCGCCGAACACAGATGTCTCAGGCTACTGGACACTCCAAACAACCTGTTATCCACAATTAATAACGCCGGCACGAACAAACCAATCACCGGCCCGGCCACATACCATGGCCAAGGACCGGAAAGGGAAACGAATGTCGAGATTGCGTTGCCCATCATTGCCTTGGCGATCACTGTTCCAATACTACCTGCCCCAACCAAAGCTAATGCCGAGCGAGTCCTGATACATGTGCAGGTTCGCGTTGGCGCCCGGGATCGGAATCGAGTTCACGCCATTCACCGTCTTTTTGAAAGCGTGCTGATAAGCGACGTTGATCTCTTTGCCGTTGCTTAGCCCCCACGTCGCTCCAGCGGTTAGGTGATTCTGCACTACGGCTGGCGCGAGAAGGTTGAAGAAAGTCTGAGTAGCGTCAAAGGGCAACCCCGAGTGGTTGTAGCCGCCGCGCAGCGTGAGCGCGGAACTGGCTTTGAAATTGATTCCTGTTTTTATCGCCGTGATGTCATGCCATCCGAAGCCGGGGCCGTTGTTGGCGCCCAGTTGAGCTTGGTTCGAATCGAGATTCGCAATCGACTTCACCTGTCCGTAGAGAATACGCTCGACATCGAAGGCGACGGTCGCCTTGGGATGGACCTTCACCGCGACGCCGCCGGCAAAGTTGGCAGGAATGTCGAATCCGCCTTGCTCGGCGAACAGGCCTTTGTACTTATCGAACTTCTGCATGTAGGTTCGGCTCTGGTAGGTTGCGCCGACGCTCAGATACTGATTGATGGTTCCCAACCATCCCACTCGGAATCCTGCGCCATAGGAGGCGTTGTAACCGCGATTGGTGACGTCGCCGGGAGAGATGGAAGCGACAGGGTTGTCAAAGTTCTGCAGACCGCCAGCGGAGAACCTTTGCCACCCCAGGTTTAGTGAGGCACCGAAGGCGTTGTGGGAGTTCGCCTTGAACGCCACTGTTGGGGCTACGAACAACTGCTCCAAGTCGACTCCCGCTCTCGTGCTGCCCAGGAGAGGAATCGGAGTGGTGTAGGAAGTGTTCATTCCGCCATTGCCGAAGACCGAAACGCCGATAGACAAGTTGGGCTTGAGCAGATGGTTGTAGCCCAGCTCGGTGATGAAGTAATTTTTGTTCCGGCTGGCGTCGTAAGGGCCGTCCTCGAAGCCGGTTCCGGTGATAGTGGCACCCCGGATGGGACGAAAATAAGTCATCCCGAAGTCAAAGCGGTTCCCGACAAAAACCATACCCGCGGGATTGGTCGCCGCCGCCAGACTGTCCTGGGGAAACGCAATGCCGGCGCCTCCCTGCCCCTGTTGCTTAATGCCATAGCCCGTCGAAAAGTA
>PMUM01000054.1 GCA_003166855.1 Acidobacteriaceae bacterium
CAGCCGGCAGGATGCCGGCGCTACTGTGATTAAATACTGAAAGATGCCTACATTTGTTTGCTCGGCCATTCTTTTTGATTTGGACGGAGTGCTTGTCGATTCGACGCGCGCGGTGGACCGCGAGTGGCGGGAGTGGGCGGCGAAAAAAGGAGTCGACGGCGACGCGATCATGGCCATTGCACACGGTGTGCGGACGGTTGAGGTGATCCGGCGAGTGGCGCCGCATCTGGACGCCGCGGCCGAGGCGGCGCTGATCGAGAATCACGAGGCGGGCGACCAGCGGGGGATCACGGTCATGCCCGGATCGATCGATCTGGTGCGATCGATTCCGGAAGGGCGGTGGGGCGTGGTGACGTCCGGGTCGAGGCTGCTGGCTACGAATCGTTTGCGTTTTTGCGGGCTACCGGTTCCTGAAGTTCTGGTCACGTCCGACGATGTCACGCATGGGAAGCCGCATCCGGAGCCGTATTTGAAGGGGGCGGGGCGGTTGGGTTTCAGTCCGGCGGATTGCCTGGTGATCGAGGATGCGCCCGCCGGGATTCAGTCGGCGCGCGCGGCCGGGACAACGGTGATCGGGATTACGAGTACTTACGGCGTGAGTGCGTTAGAGCAGGCGAACGCTGTGATTCGGAAACTGGGGCAGATTGAGGTTACGGTGAACGGGGCGGGGAAGTTGGGGGTCGAGGTGAGGTAGTCAATAGCGGCTCGATTCCGTTGCGCAAGCATTCAGTCGAGACGATATCGTTTCGACTGACTCTTCTACCGGAGCCAGTCTTCCAGTTCGATTCCTCGGTCGGTTTTTTCGTCGCGGTACTTCACGATGACGGGCGTGTAGAGCGATAGATTCCAATCGGCAGCAGCGCTTTTTTTTACGGCGCGCGAGCCGGGGACGACTACTGCGTTCTCCGGGACTTCAAGCGGCGCGTCGGGCGTGGCGCGGTAGACTTCGCCGCGGACCAAGTCATAGAGCGGCGTGGATCGCGTGAGGATTGTTCCTGCGCCGAGAACGGCGCGCGCGCGCACTAGAGTTCCTTCGTAGATCCCGCAGTTTCCTCCGACCAGTACGTCGTCTTCGATGATGACGGGGGCGGCGTTGATGGGCTCGAGCACCCCTCCAACTTGCGCAGCGGCGCTCAAGTGGACGCGTTTGCCGATCTGCGCGCAGGATCCGACCAGCGCGTGTGAGTCGATCATTGTGCCTTCGTCGACGTAGGCGCCGACGTTGATGAACATGGGCGGCATGCAGATGACAGAGGGGGCGACGTAGGCTCCGGTGCGGACTGAAGAACCGCCGGGGACGACGCGGACGCGATCCGCAATCGAGAACTGGCGGGCAGGAAAGGTGTCTTTGTCGACGAAGGAAAGGCCAGCGGTCATGTCGGCAAGTTCGCCGAGGCGGAATCCGAGGAGGATGCCTTGCTTGACCCAGGGGTTGACGGTCCAGTGACCGTCGCGTTTTTCAGCGGCGCGGATTTTGCCTTGCGTGAGCTGGTCGCGGAATTCGAGGAACGTTTTGCGCGCGTCGGGATCGTGTTCGACTTCGCCTTGGGACGCGAGGCGCTCGATGGCGGATTTTAGGGAGGACATGAATTGTTGATTGTTGATGGCTGATTGAGGATTTGTCAAAAGGGACGACACAAGGTCCCTCCACTACGCTCGCCTTCGCTCGCTCCGGTCGGGATGACAGGTTGGTGTGGTGCGGTTGCGCTGCCCGCGGGATCCTTCACTCGCCTGAAGAACGGCTCCGTTCAGGATGACGCCTTCTGGGAGTCCACGTGGCTCCGCTGAGGATGACGCCTTCGAAGAGGGCGATCCTCTTGGGTTTCAATCAGCAATCAAAAATCAACAATCAGCAATTTTTTCTACACGCACTTGCATTCGCTGCGGATCAGCACGCCGGTCATGGCGTGGGCGGTTTCGCGGGCCTCGGGCAGGGTGGCGTAGGGGCCGTGCCAGCGGGCGTGGTTGACGTCGTGGCCGGCGGGGCGTCCTTTGCCGTGGCTGCATTGGCCGCAGGTTCCGCGGTGCAGGACGATTTTGCGCGGGCCAGCAGCCCAGTTTTCATAGATGAAAAAATCGGGGGCTTCAGCGGCGGGAGTGGCGGGCTTGGCGATCAATCCGACTTCGGTGGCGATTTTCTGAAGGCGCGAGCGGGTGTCACGGCGCATGGGCAGCAGAGGCAGGCGGTAGACTTCCTCGATTTTGCCCATCATGGCGAGAACCGCCTTCACCGGCAGGGGGCTCGATTCGATGAAGTTGGCTTGCATCAGCGGGAGATACTTGCGATGCAGGGTGCGGGCGGTGGTCCAGTCGTTGGCGAGTGCGGCGCGAGTGAGCGACGCCATTTCGTGCGGAATCTCATTCGCGGCGACTGATACGACGCCAACGCCGCCGAGAGCGATGACCGGGAGCGTCACTGCGTCGTCGCCGGAGAAGACCAGGAAATGATCGGGGACCGCGTTGATGGCCTCGGCAATCTGCGTCATGTTGCCGCTGGCTTCTTTGACGCCCACGATGTTGGGAATCTCCGCGAGGCGCGCCAGGGTTGCGGGTTCGAGGTTGGCGGCGGTGCGTCCGGGCACGTTGTAAAGAATGACAGGCTTGTCGCCGACCGCTTCGGCGATCGCTTTGAAATGGCGGTACTGGCCTTCTTGCGTGGGTTTGTTGTAGTAGGGCGAGGCTGTGAGGATGTAGTTGACTCCGGCGCGCGCGGCGATTTCTTTCGCTTTCTCGACGGCATCATGCGTTGCATTAGAGGTCGCGCCCGCCATGATCGGGACGCGTCCGGCAACGACCTCGATGGTGGTGTCGATCACGTAGAGCCATTCGTCGTGGGTGAGAGTCGGAGTCTCGCCAGTGGTGCCGCAGGGAACCAGAAAATCAATGCCGGACTCGACCTGCCATGCCACCAGATTGCGCAGGGCTGTGTCGTCGATGGAGCCGTCCTGATGAAACGGAGTTACGAGTGCGGTGCCACAGCCACGGAGTTGCATGAAAGTAGGATAACGCGAATGGGGGTCGAGGGAAACTCGGGCCGGAGTTCACAGACAATCGAGCTTCGCTCGATGGACAGCCGAGGGCGGCTGTCCCCACATTCAAGTTTCTACAGTTCTCGCCAGACGTCCTTGAAGTCGTGGAAGCCTTTCTTACCGGCGAGCCATTCGGCGGCGCGGATGGCGCCTTCGGCGAAGCCGCGGCGAGATTTGGCGTCGTGGCAGAGGTAGATCCGGTCGGCGGGGGATTCGAGAACGACTTCGTGCAGGCCGACTACGTCGCCTTCGCGGAAGGAGGTGATCTCGAGATTTTCTTTGTGACCACTGGCTTCGCGGATGACTTGCTGGATCGCGATCGCGGTGCCGGAGGGGGCGTCTTTTTTGTGGACGTGGTGGCGCTCGAAGATCTGGCCGTTGTAATCGTGGCGAAGGGCGGTGGCGGCGGCGCGGGCTACGTCGAAGAAGAGATTCACGCCTACGGAAAAGTTTGCGGCGTAGACGAATCCAGTTTTGTGCTGTTCGACCAGGGCGCGGACTTGGTCGATGTCTTTGTACCAGCCGGTGGTGCCGACCACCATGTTCTTGCCTGCTTTGATGCAGGTTTCGATGTGGGTGAGGACGGCGTGAGGAGTGGTGA
The DNA here is from genome assembly GCA_003166855.1 of Acidobacteriaceae bacterium. Lineage (GTDB taxonomy): Bacteria > Acidobacteriota > Terriglobia > Terriglobales > Acidobacteriaceae > Sulfotelmatobacter. The sequence continues at coordinate 3,631 of PMUM01000054.1, forward strand.
AGTCGATTACGGCGTCGATGGCCTGGAGTTTCTCTTCGGTGAGCGCAGCGCAAGCGGCGTTCTCCTTCGAGTTAGCTACGCTAACGTGATGCTTGCGCTCGGCGGCGACTTCCGCAACCAGCGATCCTGTTTTGCCGCGGCCTAGGATCAGCAGATTCATGCTTGCTCAGATCGACTGCACACAGATTACCTCAGCTGCCGTCGCTTCGGTTGCTTTCCGTGCCAGGGAGGGATCACGTGGCCCCGGACGCATTCGTCCGGGGCTGCCGCATCTCAAGCTGAATCCTGCGGGCGGACGAATGCGTCCGCCGCTACGCGTGCTGCCTAGGCGAAGACCTCCGGGTCCAATTCTGAGAAGAAGGTTTTGTGCAGGCGCTGGATTACGTCGGGGACCTCGTCTTCTTCGATCACGAAGGTCAGGTTAATTTCGGAGGCGCCTTGGGAAATCATGCGAATCTTTTTGTCGGCCAGCTCGCGGAAGACCAGGGCTGCGATGCCGGGCGTATCGCGCAGGTTCTCGCCGACCAGGCAGACGATAGCTTTGCGGCCTTCGTATTTTACGTCGGCCAGTTTGGCGAGATCGGCGGCCAGGGCGGGGATGGCCTGATTGGAATCGACAGTCAACGAAACGCTCACTTCGGAAGTGGAAACCACATCGACGGCGACTTTGTGGCGATCGAAGGCCTCAAAGATCGAGCGCAGGAATCCGTGGGCGAGCAGCATGCGCGGGGCAGCCACGTTTACAATGGTGATGCGCTTTTTCGCGGCGATCGCCTTGAAGATGTTCTTACTTTGAGGCGCGCGCGTGGTGATGCGCGTTCCTTCGCAAGAGGGATTGCGCGAGTTCAAGACATAGACGGGAATATTTTTCTGGATGGCGGGAAGCACGGTTGCCGGGTGCAGAACCTTGGCTCCGAAGTACGCCATTTCGGCAGCTTCATCGAAGCTGATGACCTTGATGCGGCGAGCCTCGGGACAGATTCTGGGATCGGTAGTGAGGATGCCGTCCACGTCAGTCCATATCTCAATACGGTCAGCGCCCAGGCCCGCGCCAAAAATTGCGGCAGAAAAATCCGAGCCACCACGCCCGATGGTGGTGGTGATGCCGGCGCGGTTCGCACCGATGAAACCACCCATGACGGGCACCTGGCCTGCCTCTAAAAGCGGCTGAACTCTTTCCTGCAGCTTCGCGTTAGTCTCTTCATACTGCGGGACCGCCTGCATATAGGCGCTGTCGGTGATGAGTACTTCGCGCGAGTCGACGTGGACGCCCTTCATGCCGCGTGCGGCGAAGGCGGCAGCGACGATCTTACTGGAGAGCATCTCGCCGAAAGCGGCGACGTGATCGGTAGTGCGCGGAGTGATTTCGCCGACGGCGGAGATGCCACGCAGCAGTTCGTCGAGAGATTCGAATTCTGCGCCGAGTTCGGAATGAAATTCCGTGAACAGCGCCGTGCCCAGCAGTTCGCTTGCAGTGTTGTAGTGGCGCTCCTGGAGCGAGCGGCAAAGTTTGAGCGCGGTTTTGCGCTCGCCTTCTCCGGCGGCGCGAGCCATGGTCAGCAGCAGATCGGTGACCTTCGCCATCGCGCTCANNCGGAGGTCCCGCCGAATTTCATGACGATCATCGGCGGGACTTCCTTGCAGGAACTTGACGCGGACGGGTACTGCCGGCTGCGACCGCGGGACGCGCTCGCGACAGCCGTCGGGACGACGGCGCTACGTTTTCTGCGTCACTGACCTTCATCCCAGGTAGCCTTTTTCTTTCAGCAACTCGGCGTTGAGGACGGCGGCTCCGGCGGCTCCGCGAATCGTGTTGTGCGAAAGGACGGTGAATTTCCAGTCGAGTACGCCGCAGGGGCGCAAGCGTCCAACGGCAGTCGTCATGCCCGCGCCCATGTCGA
>PMUM01000153.1 GCA_003166855.1 Acidobacteriaceae bacterium
GCTCATCATGCTGGGCTTCGGCGTTCCAGGAGTGATTGCCGCCAACGCCGCCGCCGTAGCGGTGGCCTATCTCGCGGCCGGACCTAAACTCGCGGCCGCGGTTCCCCGCGATCTGCACATTCCCCATGCGTTTCGTGAGGCACTGCAGGCAATCATCTTTTTTGCCGGCCAGGTGCTGATCAATAATTGCGACATCGTGCTGGTGAAGCACTTCTTTCCTTCGACTGTGGCGGGACTGTACGCTGCCGTGGCATTAGTGGGTCGGGTCATTTTTGCCTTTTCCTCCGCGGTGGTGAATACCATGTTTCCACTTGTTGCGGGCACTCACGACGAGGAGAGAAAAGGTCACAGGGTTTTGCTGACTTCACTCCTGCTGGTGTTGGGAATCGGTTCGGCGTTGGCTCTCGGTCTTCGCCTGGCGCCCGCTGGGATTTGGACAACGTTCTTTGGCCCGCAGTTCGAAATAGCTGGGAAACACGGCCTACCCTATCTACTGGCGTTGTACGCTGCAACAACGGTCGTTTACTCGCTTAGCGTTGTGATCATTGCATACGAGATGTCATACAAAATCGCCAATACGAGTTGGGTGCAATTGGCCTTCAGTGGCGCTGTCGTCGTGGGCATTTGCAGGTTTCATTCGTCTCTGCAACAGGTCATTTTGATACAGCTTGGGCTGATGGTGGTTCTCCTCGTCGTTGTCGCAGTGCCGTTCCTGATTCACTCCACGGCCAGCGCAAAGGATGGGCACGAGGCAACGTCTCCGAAGACGATCAGGTTGATTCGGCGGGTTTCAGAGGACGAGGTCATCGCAGAATTTCTAAGGACCGATTTCAGCAATTCCGCATTCGACGAGTACCACGAAACCCTGCGCGGGCTGGTGCTGACACCGCACCTCGACGATGCTGGCGAGAATGCAAAGAGACGTGCCCTGTTGTTTATTCGGCATTTTTCGTTGTGGAAAGAACTGCCGGGGGGGACCGAATGGTTCGAGGCCGAAATTGCGACGGCAGACTTAGCCCAGATTCGAGTCTTTCCAAGGGCACAATGGCGGAAACTCGCGCGGGGAAATTTTGGCATCACGGCAATTGCCGAACGCCTCCGCACATTTCGCAGCCATGATGAAGCCGGAAAAGCATTCCTATCGAAGATAGAAGCTCTGAGCGCTGGACTCCGACAGCATGCCGACCCGGGCGCTGTGCTCCTCATCGGTCTGAACGAAAGCGAACCACTTACGATCCTGGATGGAAATCACCGTCTCGTGGCGGCAATTCTCACATCGCCGGAGACCGTATCGAAGTTTCGGTTCTTGTGCGGACTATCGCCCAGGATGACGGAGTGTTGCTGGTACCGCACGAATGTGGCGACGCTCTTCCGGTATGGGACAAACCTTTTAACCCACGTTGTGCACGATCCCGAGGCCGAACTCGCGCGGCTTTTGTAAAGCCAATTTTGACCGAAACTCGTATTTAATCTCTAGCGCAAACCTGTCCGCCCTCTACTGACAAGACAGGATAGACCCCGCGCTGCTGCCACTCTAGATTGCTTAATAGGCCGAATTAGGTGCCTATGCAATTTTTCGCCATACGGACAAAAGAAGATTGTTGGAACCTGGGATCCCGAATATGACAAGTGCAAGACTTATAGAGGTGAAACAACTACCGGAGACTTTGAGTGTTAAGCAAGGGCGTAGTTTCTTTCGCGAAGTAGAGTCTTGCCTGAACGCAGATCGACCTCGTGTGGTGCTCGACTGTTCCAAAGTGCGGCGACTCGACAGCGCCGGAATCCAAGTGTTGTTACGTTGCCTGGAAGAGGCGATGAAGCGGAACGGCGATGTCAAACTTGCGGCAATCCCTCCGGGAGCAGCGGCGATTCTGGAACTCGCGAGGGTAGAACATCTCTTTGAGGCCTTTGAAACCACCGCCGACGCGGTCAACAGCTTCTACCAATTGCCGACAAAGCCGTTCCACCAGGCTCTTCGGCAGGGAAATTCGCCTCTTTCGTCTAGAGTACGCAGTAAAGGTTTTGAAATAGGTCAGTGTGACTCGCGCGAGAAGCCTGCGGCGTCGGGGGTAACGATGAGAACCACGGGGCGTTGGCTGAGGCGACACATCGCTGGCTGCCTTGTGCTGTTATTCGTTGCGCCACTTGCGGCTGCAGTCCCATCACCGCAGCAGGAGGCGAGTCCCAATCAACAGGTCGAAGCCGCATCTTCCGCACAGGCGCGGCCGAGATCTTCCGATAGTGGCACCACTGATGTGCAGGCCCAACCATCCCAGGTTGAAGCTCTTCCCAACAGTCCAGGCGCAGTGCTTTCGCAAGACGAACTGCCCAGTGTGCAACCGCCCTCCCCAAAACCACAAAGTGACGCACAGGCGCCTCTGGGCACAGCAGCGGCGACGTTTGTAAAGACAACGGGTGTGGCGGCTTCCAGACCAGCCGGTGCAGCAATTGCGCCGGCAAAACAGAGGCGAGCGCGCTCCATCCTGATCAAAGTTGGCATCATCGCAGGTGCTGGCGTTGCGGTCGGTACAGTTGTGGCCCTGGCCAGTGCCAGCCCCAGCCGGCCTCACTAGCCCGTTGCCAGCGAGCACTCGGAAAGAAGCTGTTGAAGCATGATTCGGAAAGCCTCTGAACCCCGGCGCCCCAGACTTGTAAGTTTCTCTGGCATTGATGGCGCCGGCAAAAGCACTCAAATCCAAACTCTTCGTGCCCGACTGAACGAGGCCGGTTTCCGCGTCTCGTTGGTTACTTTCTGGGACGACGTTGCGCGGCTCACGCGGGTCCGCGAAGTGACCGGCCACACCCTGTTCAAGGGCGACAAGGGTGTTGGAACGCCGGCGCAGCCGGTAAACCGACGAGACAAAAACGTACGATCTTGGTTTATGACTGCGGTGCGATTCGGCCTTTACTTCGTGGATGCCATCTCGCTTCGCATCGAAGTAGCGAATGCGCTAAGAGCGAATACCGACGTTATCATTTTTGACCGATATCTCTACGACGAACTCGCGAACTTGTCATTGCAGAATCGAATCGAGCGAGCGTATGTTCGACTGTTGCTGCCGTTCGTTCCGCAACCAGATGTCAGCTTCGTCCTGGATGCCGACCCGGTCCAAGCTCGCGCGCGAAAGCCCGAGTATCCACTCGATTTTCTCCACAGAAGCCGCGCGTCATATCTGGCGCTAAGCGAACTCGTGAGCGGGATGACGATCGTCGCTCCGCAACCAGTTCAGGATGTCGAGCGGCAGGTGTCGCAACTAGTACTGAACGCACTGTCCCCCGACGCCCTGCAGTCGTGCCCGACGTTCGTTCACACAGTCCCCACAGCGTCGAAGTAGAGCCGGACCCTCGTTACAACCGTGTGCTGCCTTCACTGGTATGTGAAGCTGAAGTTGTCCAGATACGTAGTATTCGCCGACTGCTTGTTGTTTCCATCCATCTGGTAGTTGACTGTGATTCCCCACCAGCCACTCGGTGCAGTGCCCGGTGCGTACTTCTGGTTAATGTTACTCGTCACTCCATTCAGTGTTATCGACTGGAACAGCAGCGAATTGTCAGATTCCCGCTGCGCTTGAATCGTCACATGGTTCCAGGAGTTGTTCACGGGATTACACGCAACGCCGGTCGGAACCCATTTCGAACTGACGTTATCCCAGATATCCCATTCGTTTCCCCCCACGACGCGGCACTGGTTGCCCCAAATCAATCCCAGCCCGTTGAAGTACATGCTGATGTCGAACTCCAGGACCTGTGTCACTCCGAGGTTCGTTGGGTAAAAGTAGGCATCGTAGGTGAAGTTGTGCAGCGTCGGAAGGAGCGTGTGACCGGAGTCGGGCAGCCCCTGAGTCGACCCCTGGCCGATCAGAGGAATGCTCCACAGAACGTCTGAATAAGGCGTCGTACCGCCGATATTGAACTGCGTCGAATTTCCGCTCATCGCGGGTGATTTGATCCCTTGCGTCATGGACCAGGTCACCCCAGGACAGGGTGCGGAACAAATCGCATAGTATGGAGGCAATTCGCCCCAACTTTTCCATCCGCTGCTAGCCTGCAGTTTGGAGAGTACATTTCCGCCCTGTCCACCCTGCACCGTGATCGCAACGGGAGTGTAGGCTGCTCCGCCACAATAATCCCACTCTTCCACCACGGTGTTGTACGTTCCTGCTGTCAGACTCAAATTGGTATTCAGGCTCGCTCCATTCACTACGTACTGGAGTACGTTATTCACGTAAATCCCCATGGAAGCGACGCCCTTAGAACAGGTGGTCGTGCTCGCGGTTGCAACGTAATTCGTCGGCGAACTCACCTTGCTCTTATTCGCGGGCGAGGTCACCCATACGCCAGTTTGGCTGCTGACGGTGATCGTCAGGGTCGTGTAGGTTGCGCCGCCACAGTAGTCCCACTCTTCCACCACGGTGTTGTGTTTACCCGAACTGACGGGCCAATTCGTGTTCAGGCTCGCGCCATTGACGACATAGACCAGTTGGTTGTCCACATAGATCCCCATGGACGCTACGCCCTTCGAGCAAGTAGTGGTGGTCGCTGTCGCCACGTAAGGCACGGGCGAGCCAACCGTAGCGCCATTATTTGGACTGCTGACACTGACATTGGCGAGCGCGGATGCCGCCAGCATTATAAACATACAGATCGAGACGTAAGAAGTCTTCATGATGACGGGGCCTCCGGCATTTTGTGTCGAACGCGTGCTTGCGGAATCGCAAGTTCTGAGTTGCTGAATAAATGGACTCGGCCCGACGCGAACGGGACATTGCCCCTGTAGTCTTGCTGGACCGACCAGATCGATCCGGAGTTTCAGTGATGTTGCCCAGACAGTAATACAGGGTTCTGGGTACGGTCAACAGGAAATGACTCGGATCTTACTCGGAAGTGCACTGGCCTGCGCGCCCAATCGAGCATGGGGAATTGCTGCATTCCTCGATCCTCGGAATCTTGAAACGATCGAGGGGAGGAGATGCGGACTTTATGCAGGTTAAACGGGGCAAGGGGGCGATTGGAGGGCTTTGCAGATTCGGATCTAACACCAGGCGGGGGGCCACGTTCCTACGATGCGCTCGGGCTATACGATGAGAACGACACTCACCAGGGAGAGCCATCTTGCATGCGTACACTCGCTGATTCGGCCCCTTTTGGGTTGCACTCTTGATCTATTTGTCAGAAGGCGAGTTGATCGCAATCTTGCTCGCCACGCAGCGGGCGCCATCGAAGTCCACGGTCACAGTCGGTCTCCGGACGCTCCGCAAGACCTCCCAGCGGAAAGTCTTGCGGTGGAGAATCACCGTAACGTCTGCTCCGTCACTCTACCAATAGGTCAGACTCAAATTGTCCAGGTACGTCGTGTTTGCCGACTGCTTGTAGTCTCCGTCCATCTGGTAGTTCACGGTAATGCCATACCAGCTGGATGGCACGGTGTAAGGGGCATACGTCTTGTTGATGTTGGCCGTCACACCGTTCAAAGTGATCGACTGATACAGAAGGTCATTGTTCGATTCCCGCTGCAGTTGAAGGGTAAGGTGGTTCCAGCCAGTAGTGAGATTACAAGAAGCGCTGGTTGAAGCCCATTGCTGGGTCACGTTGTCCAGGACATCCCATTCCCCTCCCCCTAAATGGTTGCATTGGGTGCCGAAGAACATGCCGATCCCATCCAAATACATGCTGACATCAAACTCCAACACCTGCGTCACCGCGATGTTCGTCACATAGAAATCGGTGTCATAGGTAAAGTTATGGAGACTCGGAATCAGCGTGTGATTCAGGTCGGGCAGTCCCTCCGTTGAGAATTGGCCAATCACCGGGTTGTACCAGAGAACGACCCCGTAAGGTGTAGTTCCGCTGGTATTGAATTGGGTTGCATCTCCACTTTCTGACGGCGACTTGATTCCGTACTTCGTTGACCAAGAGAGTCCGGAACAGGGTGAACAGTCAGCATAGGCGGGGGGAAGCTGACCCCAGCTATTCCAGCCTTGATTGGCCTGGATGTTGGAGAGTTTCGTTCCGCCGCTTGTCACCGTGACATTCACCGTGGAATAAGCAGCTCCACCACAATAGTCCCACTCTTCCACTACGGTACTGTGGGACCCTTGGCTCAACGACAGCTGAGTGTTTAGACTCGCTCCCTGCGTGGTATACGTCAGTTTGTTGTCAACGTAGATTCCAGTCGATGCCACGCCCTTCGAACAAGTACTCGTGGTCGACGACGCCACATAATTCACCGGCGAATTCACTTGGGCGTTGTTCGCGGGCGATGTCACATATACGCCACTTTGGCTGCTGACCGTGATCGCCAACGTCGTGTAGGTTGCGCCGCCACAGTAGTCCCACTCTTCCACGACGGTGCTGTAAGAACCTGGGGCGAGGGTCCAATGTGTATTCATGCTCGCTCCGTTCACGACGTAGACCAACTGGTTGTTCACATAGATGCCCATGGACGCTACGCCCTTCGAACAAGTGGACGTAGTCGCAGTCGCCACGTAAGGTACCGGCGAGCCAACGGTAGCGCCATTAGTTGGACTGCTGACCGTCACAGTTGCCAGGGCAGGTGTAGCCAACGCTATGAAAGCAAAGAGAATGCGGGAAACAGTCTTCATGATCGTCAGGGGTCTCCGGAGTATGTTTTTGAACGCGTGCTTGTGGAATCACAAGTTCTGAAAAATTTCCTAATGAGTGGACTAGGCCCGACGCGAACGGGACGTTGCCCCTGTACAGCCTTGCTGGACCGATTCGGATCGATCCGGAGTTCACTGGTGTTGCCCAGACAGTAATACAGGGTTCTGGGTATGGTCAACAAAGAAAGCCTTGACATTCCAATCGGAAGTACATCGTCCCCCTTATGGGAATCGGGCGTGGCAAGGGCGGACTTCTTGAAACGCCGACTTCCAAGACCATTGGAACGGTGCAAAGACAGGGCGTTGCTCAGCTATCCAGGGGAAGCGACGGTTGCGAGCCTTTTGCAGGCTTGGCTGCCGGGCGCGATCAGGCCCGATTTGGAACTTGGTATCGGGCGCCTTTCGTGCCCGGTTCCTAGGCAGCGATTGACGGGTTCGTAATCTGCAGACGCAGAGCAACCTTCGACAAAGATTTGGCAACTAAACGGCACCTCCGCGGAGGTGGGACGATGTCGTTGTGCTCCATGATGTTCTGTCGCGGTAATTTTTAGCACCCTCCTGCTGTCTCTGCGGACTCGCATTTCTTGGAGATTCGACCAATGGCTACTCGTCCTCGTCGGTTGCTTTCGGCCCTCTTTTGCTTTTTTTTCCTCTCGCTCCTGATCGCGAACATGGGATGCCGGGGGCTTGTTTCCAGCAACTCTGCGCCTCCGACGCTCACGTCGGTGTCCGTAGCTCCGTCCAGCGCAAGCATTCTAGTGGGCGCCACGCAGCAGTTCACCGCCACGGCAACCTATAGCAACGGCTCGACGGCCAATGTGACTTCGACGGCCAGCTGGACCAACGCCCCGGCGTCGGTAGCGACGACAAGTTCGAGTGGCCTGGCAACAGGAGTTACTGCGGGCTCGACGATGGTGGCTGCGTCGCTAAGCGGGATCAGCGGAAATGCGTCTCTTGCCGTTGCTGCAACCGCGACACTCGCGTCGATATCAGTGTCGCCGTCCAGCGTAAGCATCGCGGTGGGAGCTACGCAGCAGTTCACGGCTACGGCAACCTATAGCAATGGCTCGACAGCCAATGTGAGTTCGACGGCGAGTTGGACGCACGTGCCTGCGTCAGTAGCGACGACAAGTTCGAGCGGACTGTCTACAGGAGTAACCGTGGGCTCGACGATCGTGGCTGCGTCACTAAGCGGGATCAGCGGAAATGCGTCTCTTACCGTGACGGCGACCGTTGGCGGAGGAACGAACGTCGTAATGTGGCATTTCGACGCTCAACGCACCGGGTTGAATGCAAACGAGGGATCACTGTCGCCGGCCAGCGTAACTCCTCAAACTTTTGGCAAACTGTTTTCTTATCTGCTCGACGGCTACCCGTACGCACAGCCGCTGCTGGTGTCGAATCTGACCATCAATGGCAGCGTGCACAATGTGCTATTCGCCGCGACCGAAAACGACAGTGTGTATGCCTTTGACGCCGACAGTTATGGCGGGGGAACTCCGTTGTGGCAGGTTTCGCTGCTGCAATCGGGCGAAACTCCGATGACCGACGGTCCCATTCAGCCTTATCAGGGCATTACGTCAACGCCGGTCATCGATACGTCGTCGAATACGGTGTATGTGGTCTCGGCGCAAACACTCACTTCAACGGGCGCCTCAACTTTCCGCTTGAATGCCCTGGATATCACGACCGGAAAACAAAAGTTCGGTGGGCCGGCAACCATTCAGGCTTCGGTGCCGGGTACAAATTCGACTGCGATAAACGGTGTGGTCCGTCTCGACACATCCTGTATACAACGGGCGGCTCTCCTTCTCGCGAACAGCACGGTCTACATCGGTTTCGGCAGTTGTCATAGCGGATGGCTGCTCGCCTATGGTGCGCAGTCCCTGGCTCAGACTGGCGTCTTCAATGCGGGTCCCAACTCGAACGGCGAGAACGGGTATCCCGGCGTCGGCGGGATCTGGATGGGTGGCGGTGGCCCCGCCGCCGATGATAGCGGCAACATATACGTCACGACGGGAGACGGACCGTGGGACGGGCTGACCGCCTGGGGCAATTCGGTGTTGAAGTTTTCGAACAACGGACTGCTTCACATGCTCGACTACTTCACGGCCGATGATTATCGCTACATGAATTGCAACGACGCGGACTTGGCTGCGGGTGGTTTGTTGCTGATTCCAGGAAGCACCCAGGCGCTCGCGGGTGGAAAGACCGGAAAGCTCTATCTCGTGAACACGACGAATCTTGGCCACGAGCAACCCAACGATGCGGGAGCAACGCAAACCGTGCCCGGTCTCTTGACTGATCTGGGTTTCAGTCCGTATTCGTCGAGTTGCACGGACTCCCCGCAGGACGGCGGAGCAACATGGACCGCTGACGTCAATTCCTATGAAATCTTCGCGACGGCCTCCTACTTCAATGGTTCGGTATACATCGGATTAACTCCGACGGCAGCCGTCATCCCCGTCGGGATCGTACAGTTTCAGTACGCGGGGACACTGACGCCGGGACTGATGAGTGCTCCCGCCATACAGGTAGGCAGCAATGGCACGACGGCTTTCATCTCGGCCAATGGCACTGCGAATGGAATCTTGTGGATTATTGACCACGGTCAACCGATTCAAAACCAAAATCCAATAAATCCAAACGGCGCTGCGCCGACGGCCGCAACCCTGCGTGCCTACGATGCCGGCAATCTGTCCAGTGAACTGTATAACAGTGGAATTAACGCCGCGGATGTGGCGGGATACGGAATCAAGTTCACCTCGCCGATTGTTGCGAATGGGAAAGTCTATATTGGGACCGCTCATGATTTGGCGTCGGTGCCAAATCCCCAGGGTGAGTTGGACGTGTACGGTTCGAAGTAGGAAGTTGGCCCGCTGGCGCGCCGGTTATGGTCGATCTTACTTGTCAGAAGGCGAGTTGATCGCAATCTTGCTGGCTACGTAGCGGGCGCCATCGAAGTCCGCAGTCACAGTCAAGTCCGTCCCTTCGTGGAGTTCATGGCTCATCGGGAAGCGAGCCGAATCAAAGGAAACCTCATAGCGTTTGTCGTCCCGCGGATCGACCAGCACCAACAAGCCAGAGTGCAGGTCAAGGGAAGTGACATTTCCAACGAACACGAATGCGGTTCCCGGAACCGCCAGGATCACAATCTTGCTAGCCACGCCGTGACCCTTGTTGTCGGATTGGAATTTGACCGAGATTAGAGTCCCTGTAGTCAGACCCGGGAAGCCACTGTCCGAGGACGCGGAAGCAGCCTGACCTTGGCGAACAATGGCGGTGCCTGCGGGCACCTGCAGTTTGACCGGTTGACGAGAGAGAACGTCGCGCACGGTCAATTCACGGTCGCCGGGATTGTAGTTGAGCACCTGACCTTGGCACTCGCCTTCCGGCACCGCCGACAGCAGGTGAATGCTGCGCGCAAACAGTGTGGTTCCGTCCAGCACCGTCTCGACCGAGACATGATCGCCGGTACGCAGATCGCGCAACGCGCTTCTTGCGCCGTCACGATAGATCTGAGTACGTTCGTCGAAAAGGACCTTCAGCGTCCGCCCGCCGAACACATTCAGCGTGAACTGATCGCGAACCCGGTCCACCCCACGAATTGCGCCGCCGATTACAGTACTCTTTCCCCGGGGCGTAGGGGGCAATGCGGTCGGACTGCCGAACGCGCTTTCCGGCCTGCTTGCAGCTTGAACACTCTGATCTTGTGCTGGCTTCGAACCGGCGGACGACGCTGATTGAGCAAATGCCACGCTACTAAGAATGGCTACCGCTAGAAGACGACCCATTTCGGACACCCTTTACCTGCTGCCTGAATTCCCGCCGTCTCTTTGATGGTAGGAAATGATCAGCAGTGGTCTCAAAGCTCCTTCCGCAGCCAACAATGTTGCTTTTGGCGGCTAGGCAACGCATTCCCGTCCGGTGCATCCAACCCACGCTCACAAAGGACCAAACATGTTTGGCAAACGAATAACCTTACTGGCGATCGTTGCCGTCGCGGTGGGCTGGGCACCCCGGAATGCCTCGGCGGGTGACCTCAAACTCACGCTCCCCAAGCGAAGCGAACTTACTCTGGTGCAGCGTCTCAATCGCGACGGGGTTGAGGCTCTCCGGAAGCAACAGTACGAGAAGGCAGAAGGATTCTTCTACAAAGCGTATCTTTACGACCCCGGCGACCCCTTCACATTGAACAACCTGGGCTACATTTCTGAACTGCAGGGTCTGCTGGATCGCGCGCAAAAGTTCTACGCTCTGGCGTCGGAACAGGCGAGCGATGCGGTGATCGACCGCACCAACGCGAAGCGCCTGGAAGGAAAGCCGATGCGGGAAGCATTTGGCGGCCTGAACGACGTCCCGATGCAGATCAATCGCATGAATGTCGAGGCGATTCGTCTTTTATCACAAAACCGGACGCCGGAGGCTGATCTCCTCCTGCAACAGGCATTGGCCCTGGATCCGCGGAATACATTCACCTTGAACAACATGGGCGTTGCCAAGGAGTCGCGAGGAGATTACGAACTGGCGCTGACGTACTACACGGCGGCTGCTGATTCACATTCCTCGGAACCAGTCATCGTCACGCTGAACCACGCTTGGAGAGGAAAACCGGTCAGCGAGATGGCTGCGGATAGCGCAAAAAAGCTGAGAGAACGCACGCAAAATGCAGCCACCGACCAGGCGCAAGCTGCCTTGCTCGCGGTGCGCGGAGTTTCAGCGACGAATCGAAATAATTGGCCTGCTGCGAAGCAGGACTTCCTTCGGGCTTACTCTCTTGACCCAAACAGCGCATTTTCAATCAACAACATCGGTTATCTGGCGGAAAGGGACGGCGACCTCGAGACCGCGCAGTTCTTCTACGCACGAGCGCGAAAGGCCGAGCACGCCAACGACCGGGTTGGACTAGCGACCCAGCGCTCCGCCGAAGGGAAGCACCTCTCTGCAGTCATCACCGATAGCGGGCAGCAAGTTGGCGACAAGATCGTTTTGGAAAACCAGGCAAGACAACGGCACTCCGGTCCGATCGAACTGAAACACCGCGACAACACGCCTGTCATGGAAACGACGGTGCCCCCAAAAGAGCCGCTATCGTCCGCTTCCCCGTCACCCCTCTCCAAACCAGCGGGGTCGCAGGCGCCCCAATAACAACCGATGCATTCTGGCCAATATGAATAAGACATCCTCTCCCTTCGGTTCGAGCAAGTCTCTGATCGTTCTTTCGCGGCTTCTGTTGCCGCCGAGCCGAGGCGACGCAAGCCTTCCGCCCACGGCTGCCGAGCTGGATTTGGGCGTTGCGGAAATCAGCCGGGAAGAATTCGAAGATATGCTCAAACTCGCCAGCTCCCATCATGTGGTCATGCGCGGGCTCGATGCCTTTCTCCAGATCATGCGCCAGGCCGGGGACGACAGCCGTGCGGCGTGGGCTGCAACCGCGCTTGCTGCCGAGGGCGCGCGGATCGAAAACGCGATGTCGTTCTTGCAGAGAGTTTGCGCCGCGTTCCACGCAGAAGGGTACGACATCACGGTAATCAAATCGCTCGATCACTGGCCCGATCTGGGCAGCGACTTGGATCTGTACACGAATGCGGCCCCGACGGATGTACTCCAACTGATGACGCGGAGTTTCGCAGCACAACTCGCACCGCGCAGCTGGGGAGATCGCCTGGCACGCAAATGGAACTTCGTCATCCCCGGATTACCCGAGGCGGTTGAGATCCACATGGGCCGCTTGGGGCAAACCGGAGAACAGGTTGGAATCGCCGAGTCCTTGGCCAGCCGTGCCAGGCTCGCTCCTTTTGGAAGCCACATGTTCCGCGTGCCAGCTGCCGAAGACCGTCTCATGATCTCAACCATGCAACGGATGTACCGCCATTTCTATTTTCGGTTGTGCGATATCGTGGACACGGGCAGGCTGTCGGAGACGGACACCATTGATTACGAAGACCTGCGATTCTCGGCCAAGGTTGCCGGAATCTGGAAAGGTGTCGCGAGTTATCTGGCGATTGTGTCGGACTACCTGACTCATTACCGCGGTAGAGGTCTCGATCTCCCGCCATTCGTAAGGGTTTCAGCGCGGTTTGGCGGCGATGAACTACGCTTCATCCGCGGTTTCTTACGTATCCCAATTATGCCGCAGTCTGCCAAGCTGTACGGCTCACAACTCACCACTCTGCTGCTCCATCGGGAATTGAGGAACAGCGTCCGACTTAGCTTGTTGCCGTGCCTGGCCACCGCGGCCGCTGTGGGGCAAAAGATTACGGGAAGCGATAAGGGAATCTGGTAGCTCCACGGTCCAGCAATCTAGCGATCTGAACCAACACTGAAAGTTGGTAGGTGCGTTCCCGCTTTCTAGCCCTGCCAAATGTGGTGACCGCAAGCGCAGGGCACACTGTCCGTGGGTTTTTGCTTCGTTAACTGCTGCTTGCAGATCGGGCAAGGCTTCGTCATCGTGTACATCATAATTCTCACTCCTCGGCTAGTGGACGCCGCACTTCCGCGCGTCCAACTAGCAACGATTACAAAATACATACGCTGAGCCGTTATCGGTTGTCTGGATTATTGTGGCGCCAGCTCCAGTAGTTGGTCTGTTGCTGGGTGTTCAACTCAACGAAGGCATGCTTTTGGTGGTGTTCGGTCTGGTACCGCTGGTATGAGCGATCTTCGTTGGAGTCCCAAGTGTGATAGTCCTTGTGGCCCTTGTCGTAATAGCGCTTGTGGTTCTCGCCTTGCTTGTTTTCTTCTTTCCGGTCGTCTTGTGGGCGAGCAGCCGCCATCATGGCAACTGGTGCAGCAAGGACGCCAGTCAGAAGAAGGGAACTGAGAAATCGGTAGGTACGTTGCAAGTGGTTCTCCTTAGCGCGAGATTCAGATCCACGAACCCCACTCCCATTACTTTCTACCTTTGGCGCTCAAGTGTCTGATCAATACGGCTCAACTCGCTGAGGAGAATTCGGAACCGGAAGGCTGCGGGAAACGAAAGGCCTTCGGGGGCCAATGTTTGCGTTCAGGCTTCCTGAACTGTGACCGCCAACCAGCAGCCGCCGGTTGGAGCAGACTCAGTGGACAGCCTCGCCCGCGTAATACCCACTTCGAGTGCGAACGGTCAGCTTGCGATGGCCGAGTGCCTGCGCTCGCACCTCGATAGCGCGGTATCCACCATTCTTGCTGTGGTCGGTTGGCTTGTAACCGATTGTGTACTGACTGTGAATGTCGCGCGCCACGACCCGCGTGATGTCGTCAACTTCGTCCAGGCGTTTTGGAAAAAAAGCAACTCCGCCCGTGACCTCGGCCAGACTCTGCAGAGCTCCGGTGTCCGACTTCTGAAGTTCGTCGCCAAGAAGCCCAATGGCATAGAGCGTCGGTCCGTTCTGCTGCTGCACGCGGCGCATCGCCTCCTGGAGCGTTTCCTGACTGGCATTGTCCCGGCCATCTGTGATCACCAGCAGAACCTTCCGCTGCACTCGGGTGTTGTTTTGCAGATGGACTGCGGAAGCCACGATGGCGTCATAGAGCGCCGTGCTACCTTGCGCGGAGACCTTCTGCAGCGCCCCCTGGAGCAGGTCGATATCCGACGTGAAATCCTGGTCGAGATAGGAATCCTGACTGAAGTTGACCACAAAGGTCTCATCCTTCGAATTGCTGGCCCGAATCAGATTGAGCACTGCCTGATTCACCTTGTCTCGCTTTTCGCGCATGGAGCCGGAGTTGTCGATCACGATACCCATTGCCACCGGAACATCTTCCCGGTGAAAGGATGTCGTCGCCTGTGGCACTCCATTTTCATAGGCTGTGAATGCCGGCCGGTCGAGATTGGTAACCAGGTGCCGCTGCTCATCGACAACGGTAGCGTGCAAAATCACTTCCCGCACTTGCGTCTTGAACACGAAGACGGAGCTTTGATCAACTCCGGCCGACTGCTCCTGCATCGTCGCGCCATTGTTTGGAGGTGCAGGCTCGGTGTTGGATGCTGGAGCGGTTTGCGCGGCGACGGTCGCGACGGGAGAAGCCGGAATCGAAGAGGAATCTTGACCCTTGAGTTCAACGGTTGCCAGAGTGAGGAAGAAGCCCATGCAGACCAGCGTCAAGCCGCAGCACTGCAGGAACCTCAAGGTTACGGGAACCCGCTCGTCGCTGCTGTCGTTGTACTCGTTATCGTTCGTCATTGAAGTCATTGGCGTGCATGTCCCGCGACAAATTAAGGCAACTGATTCACATAGCAGGCGCCGTTTGTGGCTTGCTTAGGCGGGCTCGGAGGAGTCATCCAAGCCGGATTGCTGAAATCAAAGAATTCCGTCATGTCGATTTGGGCGGCGTCCCGCTTGGTCAGCGCCGGCACGTTGAAGCGGGTTTCAATGAGTTTCAGAATCGCAGTCGTATCGGCCACCGAGTGCGAGACGTAGTTCTTCTTGGTGTACGGTGAGACAACGATTAGCGGAACGCGATAGCCGGTGTATACGAAATCACAAGTGGGCCCGGACGTTACCGTGCACACATCCTCTGGAAGCAAATCCACTGGCTGAATGCCATCCGGACTTACAGCCGGCTGGGGTGAAACGTGGTCATAAAGGCCTCCAAATTCGTCGAAGGTGAGAATAAACGCCGAGTCTTTCCAGGAAGTGCTGGTCATCAGCCCATTGATGAGCGAGGAGACATAATTGGCCCCCAGTTGGATATCGCTCGGCGCCGAATCATCGTTTGTTGGATGCTCATCGAAACCAGCGTCGGAGGCTGGCTCCATCAGAGCGACTTGCGGCAAGGTTCCATTCTGCAAGTCGGTGAAATATTGAGATATGGGCGCGATGTTCTGAGGATACTGGGATGGAATTGTCTGGCCCCATTGGAACTCCTGTACGGAGCTCAGTGTGACCAGGCATGCAGGATCGTAGGGAGGGCCGGGGCAAGCGCTCCCCTGAGGATTCACATAGATCTTCCAACTAACCCCCGCGGTTTGTAGCTCCTGAAAGATGGTTGGTGCCGTCATTGGCGCCGTGTCTGCACTGTCAGTGTTCATCGGATACGCATATCCCTGAGATGTGGCCGCGAGAAGACTCGCGCGGTTCGGCGGGGTGCGCGCCATTACAGGGTGAAACCAGCGGTCCGAGGTCGCGAAATTCGAAGCCATAAAATAGTAGTAGTTGAGGTCGCCACCATCGTAGTATCCAATCGCTCGGATGCCATTGACGTCGTTGAACGGCGGCACCAGGGCTCTGGAGTCATGCCCTGCGGACCAGACAAACCCGTTCAAAGTGGCAGGATACAGACCAACCTGGTCGTTGAAATTCCAGTCCACGTGGGCCTCATTCCAGGAAGGGCTCGGGTTTTCGATGCACTGAGTGATCAGATGATACGAAGTGATCAGATTATTGGCATCAAAGACGCAATCACTTGGCGGAGGCGCGCTGGGGTCGCACCCCGGAATGGTCGGGGCTGGCCCCTTCAGCGGCGCTGCGCCTGAACTTGGATTGAACTGGGGTAGTCCGTCAAACGATTGGTCCGGATAGCCGTTCTGGGCCCAGTATCCTCGTAGTGCGCCAAAGTAGTGATCGAAAGAGCGGTTCTCCTGCGCCAGGAAAATGATGTGATTGAGAGCGGCGATATTTTGGACCGTGTTGAAAGTTGCAGTGACCTGCTGGCTTGCACTGAGCGTAAGTGTGCAGGTTGGATTGCTGCCGCTACAGCCGCCCCCCGTCCACCCGGCAAGAGATGAGCCCGCGGCGGCGGTCCCATTGAGAGTTATCTGGGTTCCGCTCGCAAAGCTCGCGGTGCAGGTGGGGGCGCAATTGATTCCGGCAGGGGTGCTTGCGATCGTGCCCGTGCCAGTTCCCGATTCGCTCACGGTCAGCACGGCTGTGCTCTGGATGGTGTTGAAGCTTGCGGTAACTTGCTGGCTCGCGCTGAGCATCAATGTGCAAGTTGAGTTGCTGCCGCTGCAACTCCCTGTCCATCCGGTGAAAGATGAGTTCGCTGCGGCGGTCTCCGTCAGCATCACCTGGGTCCCGTTCGCGAAGCTAGCGCTGCATGCTGTTCCGCAATTGATGCCCGCGGGATTGCTGCTGATCGTCCCACCGCCAGCGCCGGTGGCCTGGACGCTAAGCTCAAAGGGACCGGTGTGAGTTCCGGAGCCTCCGCTCGACCCTCCCCCACAACTGCAAAGCAGCAGGGTGATCGAACTCAAACAGCAAGCGACGATACGGTCTCTCATCCTGAACATAAGGGTGGCGCTCTTTTTGTCTACCGGACGCGGTTTCGATGGTGATAGTAGAGACCGGGTTGCTTGATCAGGGTGGGGAAGTTGGTGATTTCCCAAATGTAGTCGGGACGGCGGGCGCTAGTGTCCCCGCACTCTTCGCGCATCGTCATTGCTGTCGCGTGCCTGTGTCTACCACCCAACCATGACTGAACGCGATGGCTAATTGGCGCAGAGCGCGAGAACGTTCGACGGGTGGCACAGTTACGAGGTTAATTGCCGAAGGTGGCCACACTCGAACCCGCCTTCCACCATCGTATTGTTCTTGTCGATTTTGATCTT
This sequence comes from Acidobacteriaceae bacterium, assembly GCA_003166855.1. Taxonomy (GTDB): domain Bacteria; phylum Acidobacteriota; class Terriglobia; order Terriglobales; family Acidobacteriaceae; genus Sulfotelmatobacter. Next base: position 17,152 of record PMUM01000153.1, read on the forward strand.
CCTGGCCTGACCCAGGTCGGAGATCTGCACGCATGAGAGGTCGAGGCCTGCAGTGATGGCCTTGCCACCGGTGATCAGGGCTATGCGCTGCAACAGGGTCTTGCGCTGATCCCCGACGCCAGGCGCCCTGACAGCCGCGACTTGCAGGGGGCCACGGATCTTGCTCACAACGAGAGTAGCCAGCGCCTCGCC
>PMUM01000401.1 GCA_003166855.1 Acidobacteriaceae bacterium
CGGGGCGGGCCTTCTGCTTCAGCGCATTCTAACCGCCATCTTGCTGGTTCGCTTCGGAATCATCGAGCTCACTGGGACATCCTATTCCCCATCGATGGTTCCTCAGATTATTGGTGCCTTCGCGGGGATACTCCTTCTCGTTGGCCTCTGGACCCCAGTCGTGGGAACGTTGATTGCCGTGATCGAACTGTGGGTCGCTATGAGCCACGTCAGTGACCCGTGGATTCCGTTCGTCCTGTCTACGTTCGGCGGCACCACCGCAATGATCGGGCCGGGCGCATGGTCCATTGATGCCCGACTCTTCGGCCGAAAGCATATCGAAACCTAAAACAGAAACATCATCATGCCCCGCCGAAAGTCGTGGCATGGTTCTTGACCAGAGATGGAGCCCACGACTGAACCATTTGGGGTTGTGCACTCACCTAAACTTGTTTCACACTCGCCACACAACAAAGAAGGAGTGGCATATGAGTTTAGCGCACGCATTTGGTCATCAGCTGGGGTTACCCTCAATTCCGAACGTCGCACCAATCGTCTTCGTTGTCGATGACGACATCTCTGTTCGAGAATCGCTAGAATTGTTGATTCGTTGCGAAGGCTGGCAACCTGAGACCTTCGAATCGTCTCAAGAATTCTTCGGTCGAACGCCACCTCTCGTTCCGAGCTGCGTTATCCTCGATCTTTCGCTTCCGGACCTGAATGGTCTCGAAGTGCAAAAGAAGATCGCGCGAGAGCGCACCGAGATGCCGATTATCTTCATTTCCGGTTGCGGAGATATTCCAACAACGGTACAAGCGATGAAGGCCGGGGCCGTCGATTTCCTCGTGAAGCCGTTCAGCAATGACGTTTTGCTGGGTGCAATCCGCGAAAGCCTCGAACGCAGCCGCGCGGCTCTTGATCGAGAAATGGAGATGCGCGATCTTCGGAACTGCTACGCGTCACTCACTCCTCGAGAGCGGCAAGTCATGGCACTGGTCGTCTCCGGCTTGTTGAACAAGCAGGTCGGCGGAGAACTGGGCATCAGCGAAATCACGGTAAAGGCACACCGTGGCCAGGTCATGCAAAAGATGAAGGCGAACTCCGTCGCCGAACTGGTGAGGATGGCTGCCAAGCTCCGACCCACTCGTCAGGCAATTCACTTGGCGTGACCGCAGCGTCAGCCCCCTGAGTCGACCCGATGCATTCTTCGCCAAGCGGACTCGCGACGCTGACCACACAACCAAGTTGACTGGGTCGAAGGGTCAGTATAAAACTACGCTCTGGGTACTCAGCTGCGACTCGACCGGGGCGGTTTCGCCTGAGTGGCACATGAAGGAAATGACCGCCAACGCCGACTTCGAACGCTTCCAGACCGGCGCGGCGCAGTACGCCGCCTACCTCGAGACGCCTGAGGGCCGACTGCGCCTTGATCTCGTCTTTGCCAACTTGCAGGAGTTTCTGCCGCAGGCCACACGGGCTTTGCACGTTCTGGATCTTGGGTGCGGTACCGGCGCCATCGCGGTGCGCCTGGCGCGGCTTGGCCTTCATGTCACGTTGCTGGATGCGTCCCTACCGATGCTGGATTTCGCCAAGCGCGCCGCGATGGAAGCAGGAGTTACGGAGAGGATTGCACTGAAACACGGCGACGCCGTGCAATTGGCAACCTTGTTCGACGCCGCATCGTTCGATCTAATTCTTTGCCACAACATCCTGGAATATATCGACGACCCGGGTGCTGTGTTGCGCGGCACAGCGCGCACGTTACGAGATCCGTCTGGCATCCTCTCGGTTTTGGTACGTAACCAGGCAGGTGAGGTGTTAAAGGCCGCGATACAAGGCGGCGATCTGGCTGCGACCGAACATAACCTCACTTCTGAGTGGGGACACGAGTCACTGTACGGAGGCAGAGTGCGGGTATTTGCGGCGGAGAGCCTGCAAGCCATGCTGGTAGCGGCGTCATTCGCGGTTACCGCGGAGCGTGGTGTACGGGTCGTGTCGGATTACTTGCCGCAACGGGTTTCCCGCACTGCAGAGTACGAGCGGATTTTTGAGCTCGAGCGCAAGCTGGGCACGCGACCGGAGTTTGCCGCGGTGGCCCGCTACACGCATTGCCTTGCACATCGCGCAGGCTCGGTGACAGGGGACGTTGTATGAACAACGTCACAGCCCGGTCTTCGTCGTCCGCATCTGGCATGATGACACCTGATGCCGGAATTGCGCTCGGGCTCGGACTCACGAACGAGTGTAATCTGGCCTGCGCCTTCTGTTACCGCGATCCGACTCGCTCGGATCGTCTTTCCCTGGATCAAGTGAAGGCAGTCATGGAATGCCTGCCCTTGCGCTCCGTGAATCTCGGCACCGGTGAGAACAGCATGCATCCCGACTTCAAGGCGATGCTGGCCTACCTGCAGACGAAACCAGTCAAGCTGACCATCACTTCCAACGGTCATAGTGTTGCTGTTCTGGAAGACAACGAACTGCGAGCCTTCCATGACATCGAGTTCTCTCTCGATTACCCGACGCAAGCGGAACAGGATGCACAGCGCGGGCAGGGCAATTGGGTACTCATCCACCAGCAGGCTGAACGGTGTCGGAAGCTGGATATCCCAGTAACCATCATCGCCGTCATGATGAAGCCGAACTACCTGCGTTTAGCGGATGTGGCGCGAGTAGGCAAACAGTTTGACGCTCCTTTGCGAGTGAATGTGTACCAAGCCGTGCGATCGGACGTTTATGCCCTCAGCTACGAAGAGTATTGGGAAGGGTTCCGGNNGCCGCTGGTTCGCGCAATGGCGGGGCTCCCGCCGCTCCGAACCGGTTGTGGCGTGAGCACCGTGCGAGTGACACCAAGGGCCACGACACAACCCTGCGTCTATTGGCCAGGATCGGGGGAACCACTTTCAGACTTGATTTCAGCAGGGGCCAAGATCCTCAGCTCAATACCTTTCGAGCAGGCCCGGATACTTCCTCAAACCTGCAATCAGTGCGAGTTTCGCGAGCCCTGTCACGGTGGATGTGCCGGACGGCGACGCTTGCAGGGCGCACTACTACAGCCTGATTGTTATTGTCCGATCATTCGGGGCGAGCGCCCACGACTCGAGATCTGCATGGCCACAAATCGTGATTTGCCCAAGCTGAGCAGTTCCTGCACCACCGTCGTGATCGCCAGGTAATGCGGTTCATGACGTGCATTTTGCTTCACTCTGCCGGTTCGACGGGCTTTGTGGCGGCGACCGATCGGCTGATCCAGCGTAGCCCGATAATCGCGGCAACTATTCCCACGCATCCGTATTCCAGCAGCATGACCCAACCAGGAAGCGCCCCCCACGGACGCCCAAGTGCGCGCAAGTGCCATTGGATGTATGTGGGGATAATGCTCACACTCCAGATGATGATCAGCAACGTCGAGGCCGACGTCAGAAATGGCAGCAGCCAGAGGAGATACCATGGGAATACGACGGGGGCGCACAAAAGACATGCTGCCATTGGCCAGGCAAATGCGGCGGGACACCAATCAGGCGCTGCGCTTCTTAGCCAAGTTGCAGTCGCCAATCCAACAAGCACGGCCAACCCAACCAGCA